>JBDTLZ010000267.1:0-15511 GCA_039934515.1 Ginsengibacter sp. | reverse complement strand
ATGATTAAAAGGTAACCATTTCTATAGAGGGAAATGTAAATTTTATCATTTTTACATCATGATGATAAGCACACATCCATAAAAAAAATATTTTTTTCTTTCAAAACGTTGTGTTAATTTTATTTTTTCTTACTAAATAAAATTAATGTGATGAAAAGAAAATTGCAACCAAAACGAATTCTGCTAATTTGTTTCATGCTTATTGCAGCGATTAGTCTGCGAGCCCAGCGGCATACTGTAACTGGTACTGTATCTGCCGAAGACGGTGCTCCAATACCTGGAGTTAGCGTTATGGCCCAGGGTGCCTCGTCAGGCACTACGACCGATAATAAAGGAAATTTCACCCTAAGTGTTCCTAACGGGAAAGCAAAAATTGTTTTTTCATCATCAGGGTTTATTAACCAGACTTTGAGTGTTAATGGCAAATCTGTAATCAATATGTCATTGGCCAAGGACACCAAGCAGCTTTCTGAAGTAGTTGTAACTGCTTTAGGAATAACCAAACAAAAGAAGGCGGTTGGCTTTGCTACCCAGGAACTGGCAAAAAAAGACCTCACTGAGGCAAGGGATGTGAATGTGGCCAATTATCTTACCGGTAAAATAGCAGGGGTACAGGTTTCCCTGTCGGCAGGGGGCGTGGGCGGTTCAAGTAAGGTAACCATCCGGGGAATCAGTTCGCTTGTAGGCGAGAACCAGCCATTATATGTTGTGGATGGAGTGCCATTGGATAATACGAAATATGGGGAATTTGCTGCAGCACAAAATTCCTCGGTTTATGACAAAGGACGGGATTTCGGGGATGGGATTGGTAATATAAACCCGCAGGATATTGAATCTATAAACGTCTTGAAAGGCCCTAATGCAACCGCCCTTTGGGGTTCAAGGGGCAGTAATGGCGTGATTTTAATAACTACCAAATCAGGAAAGGCCGGGAAAGGTGTTGCTGTAGAGGTAAATTCTAACGTTACGATGGATAAAATAAATCTTATACCCAAAGTCCAGAATAAGTATGCCACCGGTTACGAGGACCTCAATTTTTATGGGGATATAGTTAATATAGATGGTGTTGATTATTCGACTTTGCCATCGTGGCATTTTGAAAGTGATGGGCCTCCGATGGATGGGAGATTAGTAGTAGATCCTTTTGTTTTTCCAGGTACAGCTCCAAGAACTTTAAAGCTTTTACCGCAGCCGGAAAATAATGTACGGGATTTTTATAAAACCGGTGTGGTGACCAACAATTCTGTAGCCCTGTCAGGTGGTTCGGATAAATCATCTGCAAGGTTATCGGTTAATAATACGACCATAGATGGGATTGTACCCAATCATCATGAGAACCAGCAATCAATCACTCTTCGGGCGCTTACTAATGTTACCAACAAGTTATCATTTGAAGGTAAAGTGAACTATATACACAAAAATGCAGACAATCCTCCGGGATTAGGCGGTTCGAGTTCTAACAATGTAGTGAGGGATCTTGCTGCAATGGGCAGGTATGTACCACTCCCCTTTTTAAAAGAATATTATGAGAAAACAGGGCAGGCAGGCTCCTGGCCAGGTATATCTCTCAACCCTTATTATCTTGTAAATGAAATCAAGAATAATGCGGTAAGAGACCGGTTTATTAGTTTTGTTTCCGTGAAGTACCAGTTTACGAACTGGTTAAGCCTGATGGCCCGGTCTGGAATTGACGCTTATTCAGAACGCAGACTGGGAAAAATTCCCGTATCTGCATCGCCATTTAATAGCGGGAGCCTTACTGATGAAACTTACCTGACAAAAGAAGCCAATAGTGATGTGCTCCTCTCAGCTTCTAAAGACAATGTGTTCAAAAATTTTAATGCGGCTCTTTCGCTTGGTGGTTCCCTCTTAAAAAGGAGTTACCGGTTGCAGGGATGGAATGGAATAGATTTTAAAGTACCAGGTATTTATGACATCTCCAATCTCAGGAATGTAACCCCTTATTATTCATTCGAACAAAGAGAAATGCAATCTGCATACTTTTCAGGAGACATTGGATATAAGGAGTTTTTATTCCTCAATGTAACAGGACGTAACGACTGGTCTTCTGTGCTGGGAAAAAATAATTATTCTTTTTTCTATCCTTCCGTGAGCAGCAGTTTCATATTTACTGACGCATTTAACCTGCAATCGAAAGTGCTCACATTTGGTAAAGTGCGGGCCTCATATGCTCAAGCTGGCAATGATGGAGCATCATACCTCACACAGTCAGGTTTTTTCCTCGGAAGTACTCCGTTTAACGGACAAAGTCTTGCGTTTCAGAGTAACAGCATTCCATTATTTGATTTAAAAAATGAGCTGAAGAAATCCATAGAGTTTGGTGCAGAGTTAAGATTATTTAATGACCGGATTGGATTGGATGTTACCTATTATAAGAGCAACACCAAAAACCAGATTATACCAGTCACTGTTTCAGTTGCCAGTGGTTATACACAAAAAATTATCAATGCCGGAAATATCGAAAACAAAGGAGTTGAAATTGCTCTTCGGGCCACACCGGTTCAAACAAAGAGTGGCCTTCGCTGGGATATGTCATTTAACTATGCAAGAAACCAATCAAAAGTACTGGCACTAGCGCCGGGTATAGAAACTTTCCCTCTCTATTCTACGGGGCAGGACAATGTCATTGAAGCAAGGGTTGGAGAACGTTTTGGCAACATAGTTGGTTACAAATACAAAAGGGCACCCGATGGACAAATAGTAGTTAATCCTGCTGATGGGTCTTACATGAGGGAAGATACCATAAGCGTTTTGGGGAATGTTACTCCAAAATGGGTGGGCGGTTTAAATAACACTATTACTTATAGAGGATTTTCGCTAAACTTTTTGATTGATTTTGTACAGGGTAACGATATAACCTCCGACACCAGGTACAGGATGGTAGCCAACGGAACTGCTGCCTTTACTACAAAGTACAGGGAACATTCCGAACCGCTTCCCGGAGTGATAGAAACCAAGGATGCTAATGGTAATGTAACCGGATATACTCAAAATACTATCCTTGTTGATGGCCAGACGGCCTGGTCCTCCAGGGCATGGGGCCAGATAGGGGAGGAATTTGTAATGAATGGAAGTTTTGTTATGTTACGGGAAGTGGTTTTGGGCTATTCAATTCAGCCATCATTCCTTAAAAAGACGCCTTTTAAAAGTATGAGATTCTCTGTTGTCGGCAGAAATCTTTGGTATATCGAAGAGCACATGAAGGGTATGGGCATTTCGCCTGAAACCAATCTTAATACCAAGGCCGGGGCCACAGGGGTTGAAGTGTTTAGTCTTCCAACAACACGGAGCTATGGCCTTAACCTCAACTTTACTTTTTAGTATTATTCAGAACCTTCAATTACACAAAAATGAAAATGTATAGTAAAATAATAAAAAATTATGGTCTGCTGGCTTTGATACTTATGCTGGCAAATGGCTGTAGTAAGAAGTTTGAAAATCTCAATACACGGCCGAGCCTGCTGTCAGAAGAGACGGTAACTTCAGGATTCCTGCTAACCGGCGTGCAATATAGTGCGGGCTCAGGTCTGGGCGCCAGCAACGACGGTGATTATTGCGGTATGACTGTACGCCAGGATAATGGTCCCTTTGTTGATGAATTTGATGATGGTGCATGGTATACCACTTACACCTCTCTCACAAACAACTTAGCTGCTATCATACGCAAAACTGCAGATAAGCCGGATTTTGTAAATCTAAAAGCCATTGCCAGGATAATGAAAGTGTGGGTCTTTTCGCAAACGACTGATATTTATGGCGATATTCCTTATTTCGATTCCAATAAGTCACCAGACGAAGCTATAACCGCTCCAAAGTATGACACCCAACAAAGCATTTACGAAGATTTCTTTAAAGAACTAAAAGAGGCGGCCGGGGAATTGGACCCCGCAAAAGAAAGCTATGGGAGTGCCGATTTGTATTATGGCGGGAATGTAGGCAAGTGGAAAAAATTTGCAAATTCTCTCCGGTTAAGGCTGGCATTGCGGGTACGCTATGTGGATGCTCAAATGGCACAATCCAATATGAGCGATCTCCAGGAGGCAGACTTAATAACAAGCAGAGCGGACGACGCCCTTACTTATACTGTGAACGATATTCAGGAGCATCGTAATGGTGCTTATGTGGAACTGATCAACAGGGCTCCTTTTTTAGATTATGTAGATCATCAGCTGGTCGGTAAGGCCATATTAGATGCATTGGTAGGCACCTCAGATCGCTCCCATCCACTCGATCCACGTACTAAGGTTATAGCAGACAGTGCGAGGCTTGATGGCAGAACTGTTAATCCTCCTCATGGTCCTTTTGGATTTCGTGCCCAGCCCTTGCTTGGGAATGTTCCCGTAGAGAATAAGTACCCTTACGGGACGAGCTCTGTTTCTATATACAGCTTATTTTGGTATGTACCTGTAATAGAACGGCCTGTTTTAAGAGCATCTGAGGTTTATTTTGCGTTAGCTGAAGCTGCATTGTTCAATCTGCGGGCCGGGGACGCCGATGCTTATTATAAAAAAGGTATTGAAGCAGGTATAGTACAGGTTCAGGATTTCTATAATAAGGGTAAAGACCAGGTAGGCGAGATATTTGATCTCATGGATTCGGCGTATTGGCGCGGTTCTGATATCAATTCTTTTTTAGACTATAAAGAAATGAAGCAAAATGAAATTGATGCATTCCTGGCCTCACCAACTACAACGCTTACTGGCACAGATGAAGAAAAATTAGAACAGCTCATCAACCAAAAAATGATCGTTCTTTATCCTAATACCCTCGAAGGATGGAGCGAGTGGAGAAGAACAGGATATCCTCGTGTACTTGTAGCGCCGAATGAGGTGAGCACCCTACATGGTGTTTCTCCCCGTAGAAAGCACTATCCAAATACCGAACGACTCGTTAACAGCAATAATTTTAAAGAAGCCGTAAGTAGAATGGGTGGGAAGGATGACTTATTGAGCAGGGTTTGGTGGGATGCCAATACTGCTGCACCTCATCAACACCCGGGTACCGTAGAAACTAGGGCGACTCCATGGAAGTAACAAGTGTAATAGTTGGCAAACAGTTTTTTTTTCAAGCGTAATCAGCAGTTGGTTTAAGGATTGGGCTGTCCGGTGGGATAGCCCTTTTTAATAAATCAATGATGGTTATGAAAATAGATCTGTCACAAAAAATGCTCATGGTAAAACAGAAAATGAAAAAAGCCCTGGAACTATGCCTTTGTTTATCGGCGACGTTTGTTTCAATGCATTGTAATGCGCAAAATAATAATAAGGCTGTAACAGTTGATTTTCAGAAACCCTATTTTGCAGGTAGTCATTTTGATACATTGTATAAAGATGCCAAAAGGGAATTTGAATTCAAAGGACATACGAAACAGGATTTTGAAGTATGGCACGCAGCTTTTCTGCCACATTTAAAAAATGCGCTGGGCCTGGATAAAATGGAACAGGAGCTGGCAGGATTTGTTCCTCATGCAGAAAAAACGGGATCCGAAGACCTGGGTTATTGTACGCGGGAGCATTGGATCATATGGACCGAGCCAACGGTACCTTTACCATGTGTAGTACTTATTCCGAAAAGCAAAAAAGGTAAGTTGCCATTGATAATTGCTACGCATGGCCACGGCAGGAATTCGGAACAATATACCGGAATCTATCCTGAGAATGTAGTTGCTATGCAGGCGGTTAACGAAGGCTATATCACTATTGCCCCTACCATAAGGGCATTTGGATCAACCCGCACCGAATATGACAAACAAAATGACATTTCGTTTTCTTGTCATACCCAACTGATGCGTGACCTGCTGGTAGGCCGCACGCCAATTGGAGAGCGGGTTTGGGATATGTGCCGTATTTTGGATTGGGCAATTCTCAATTTACCGGTAGACCAAAGAAAGATTGCGATTACCGGTAATTCCGGCGGCGGAACCGTCTCTTTATTTACGGCGGCGTGTGAACCGCGCATCACTGTTGCAGTTCCTTCATCTTATTTTTGCACATTTCAAGGAAGTATTGGCACGATCCCGCATTGTGATTGTAACTACATTCCGGGGATATTGGCGCTTGGTGAAATGGGAGACGTAGCCGGTCTTATAGCTCCAAGGCCATTTTGCGCGCTTCACGGTGTGAAAGATGCAATTTTCCCAATTGATGAAACCCGCAAAGCGTTTAATCATTTAAAAGAAATATATGCCGCCGCCGGTGCACCAGGCAATTGCGCCTTATTTGAAGGAGCAGAAGGACACCAGTATTATAAAGAAGGTTCATGGCCATTTATCAGTAAAGAATTCGGAAAACAGGTTCAATAGAATACGTGTAAATGAAAGTAACCCGTAGTTTATTTTAACCGCAGATCATGAATAACCCCTACCTAAGGTACGTAATTCTTCAAGCGGTTTGTTTAACATTGTGGCTGGAATTGACCCATATAATTTCATCCTGCCGGTGATCACCAGGCCGGAATATTCAGATACAAAAAATTAGTTCATGATTAAATCTGCCGAAATCAGAGCACATTTTCCAGCGCTAAGCCGGGAACACAATAATTATCCAATGATTTTCCTGGACGGGCCGGGAGGCACACAAGTTCCTGACCGCGTGATCAATGCTATTGTCGATTATTATAAATTGTCCAATTCAAATGTGCATGGTGAATTTATTACTACGCGGGAGACAGACGCAGTGATAAGCCAGGCGCGGAAATCGGCTGCAGCTTTGCTGGGCGCAGAAAGTGAAGACACCATTTCACTCGGACAAAACATGACCACATTAAATTTTTCGCTGGCGCATGGTATTGCACGGGTATTACAAAAAGGCGACGAAGTTCTCATTACACAACTGGATCATGAAGGCAATCGTGGCCCCTGGCTAATGTTGCGTGAATTCGGTATCAAAGTGCGGGAAGTGTTGGTGTTGCAGGACGGCACATTGGATTACGATGATTTTGCTGCTAAAATAAATGAAAATACCCGGCTGGTAGCGATGGGGATGGCATCGAATGCCCTGGGAACAGTGAATGATGTAAAAAAGGTGCGGGAACTCACTTACCGGTACAATACCTGGCTTATGCTGGATGCCGTTGCGTACGCGCCACATTTTTCTATTGATGTTCAGGCACTCGGTTGTGACTTCCTGTTGTGTTCAGCCTACAAATTTTATGGCCCTCATGTCGGCATTTTGTACTGTCGTCCTGGTATGCTTGATCGTCTTTTCACAGACCGGTTGATTACCGCAGAGCAACGGTCTCCCTTTTCAATTGAAACTGGTACGCTCAATCATGCTGCTCTTGCAGGCGTTTCTGCAGCGGTGGATTTCATTGCAGAACTTGGTGAAGGCAAAAGTTTACGGGAGAAGCTCATCAATGCTTATCAATATATCAGTGAACATGAATACCAACTGGCAGTTCGTCTTTATGATGGCCTTCAGAAAATTCCCGGGATAAAAATTATCGGTCAGGATTTTAGTTCGTCTCACCGCACACCCACCGTTTCATTCACTGTAGAAGGCAAAACGCCGATACAGGTATGTGCGCACCTGGCAAAGAAAAATATTTGCGCATGGGACGGGCACTTTTACGCACTCAGGACCATCCAGGTATTAGGGCTTTTGGAAAAAGGCGGTGTTACCCGGTTGGGAATATCTTTCTATAATACGGCCGAAGAAATTAATTTGACCTTGAGGGAAATTAAAAGTTGTCTCAGCACAACCTAACTGTATAGGTCGCCGTAAGTTTTCGAAATGCTTTTTATTATGAGATTCAGTAATGAAAACGGAGGCATGTTTACGCACATTATCTATTATGCAGATGAACAAATAAATGATAAAAAATGAAGCCATTTATTTCAATTGCCCTTGCATGCACTCTATGGGGTGCGTCTGGCTATAAACAGAAAGAAGTGGCCGCCGTTGAAAACGTAAAGGGCTGCTTCACTTGTGCTACTGTTCCGGAAGGAACTATTTTTTGTGACGATTTTGAAAGCCAGGCATCCCCCAGGGACAGGTATTTTGAATACGATGACAATGGGGGCGATTTTATAAGGCTACCGGGTGTGGGTCGCGATGGAAGTGGCGGAATGCGTGCTATCTGGCAGAAAGGTGAGGTTGGTGCGGGTGCTTTAAAAAAATCCATTGGCAGAACACCCGAAGAATATATCGGTGCACATGCAGCATACCCGGAAAAAGATTTCAAAGAAATTTACTGGCGCATTGACGTGAAGAGGCAAGCCGGCTGGACCGGTGGTGGTGCCGATAAATTGACCCGGGCCATTGTTTTCGCGGCGCCAGGCTGGAAAGAAGGGATGATGGCGCACATTTGGTCTTCCGGCAATTTCCTGCTGCTGGATCCTGCAAGCGGCATCGACGGTAGTGGTAATTTGAAATCAACAAAATACAATGACTTTGCCAATCTCAGGTGGCTGGGGAGTAAAAAAGGAACGACCGATCTTTTTAGTGATGCAAATGCCGATAAATGGTTTTGTGTTATTTCTCATGCCAGGTTAAATACGCCGGGGCTTTCAGATGGTGTTTTTGAATTTTGGATAGACGATACCTTCCAGGGCGGTGCGTATAATCTCAATTGGCAAGGGACGTGGAACGCCGATCCAAAAAATTACATGATCAATGCGGTGCTTTTTGAAAATTACTGGAACAGCGGTTCACCTAAGTTACAGGAGCGCTATTTTGATAATATACTTATTTCTTCAAACCCGATTAAGTGTAACTGTAATTAAATATACAGTGAAAAGTAACTTGATTTAAATAGGCAATTTGGGTAATTTACTTAAAATGAAATTGCGGTTTTTTACTGGGTAAGGCAGTCCATTATAGGTATGTCTAGAATGGTTAACCGGAGGCAGGAAATGCTCCTCATTTTGGGCAGCAATAATGTTTTGTAACCTTCCTTATTATTGCTAAATTGCATTACATCGCCTTGCATATAATTCGAAAGGAACTAAGCGAATATATTCTTCATGCCTACGGAATGGCTCCGGGCACTTTTCTCTAAATTGACACTTGCTGACATATGCGCTACAGAAAGTTAATACTTGTTACCACCATCTTACTGATCTTTACGCTGGCATTCACCTATATCTCCAACCGAACTCCTGTCGATTTTACCACGCAGGTAAAACCCATTATCAATAAATATTGCATTACCTGCCACGGTGGCGTAAGACAAAAAGCGGGATTTAGTTTATTGTTCCGCGAGGAAGCGCTGGCTAATACAAAATCGGGAAAGCCTGCTATCATTCCGGGCGATGCCGATAACAGTGAAATAATAAGGCGCCTCACATTGAATGATCCTGAAGAAAGGATGCCTTACAAACATGATCCTTTATCAAAAGAAAATATTGATATTATCAGGCGCTGGATCAATGAAGGCGTGCATTGGGGTAAACATTGGGCATATGTTCCCGTGATTAAAGTGGACGTCCCTGAACGCAGGACATTTTTTAATCTTTTTTCTAAGAAAAGCGATTGGGCGCAAAATGAAGTCGATCACTTTATTGAAAAGAAATTAGCAGAAAATGATCTTAAGCCCTCTCCTGAAGCCGATAAAAACACTTTGCTGCGGAGGGTCAGCCTGGACCTTATAGGAATGCCTCCACCGGAGCGCCTGGCAAAAAAATTTTTAGAAGGTCACGGCGTTCGCGACTACCAGGACCTTGTTGATTCGTTACTCGCTTCTCCTCATTATGGAGAAAAGTGGACCGGTATGTGGATGGATGTGGCCAGGTATGCCGACACAAAGGGCTATGAAAAAGATGAAGCAAGGAATATGTGGAAATACCGGGACTGGCTCATACATGCTTTCAATGCCGATAAACCTTACGATCAGTTCCTGGCAGAGCAAATAGCAGGCGACCTTATGCCTGGTGCAACCGATGATGACTTCATAGCTACTGTCTTTCATCGCAATACAATGACCAATGATGAGGGAGGCACCGACAATGAGGAATTCAGGACATCAGCAATTATAGACCGTGTAAACACAACATGGGATGGTATTATGGGAACTACTTTTGCCTGTGTACAGTGTCACAGCCATCCCTACGATCCTTTTAAACATGATGAGTACTATAAATTTTTAGCTTTCTTCAATAATACCCGTGATGAAGATACACAGGATGATTATCCTTTGCTACGCCAATATAATGATACACTACAACAGGAACTTTTGAAAGTGGTTAACTGGTTTCGTCAAAATGCATCCCAGGAAAAAGCAAAAGAGGCCTACACATTTTTAAAAACATGGGAGCCATCTTATAATACTGCAACGTGCGATAGTTTCACCAATAGTGTACTCGGCGACCCTACCTGGATCCTATTTCGCAACAATGCCCTTTGCCGTATGAAAAATATTGATCTGGATAATAAGCAGAACCTTATTTTTCGTTACGGAGGTTTTTATGACGGGGGTGTATGGAAAATCCATTTAGACAGCGCACAAGGCGAAGTAATTGCCGATATTCCCTTACCCAAAACAACAAATAAGGGATGGGAATGGCAGATCCGGGAGGCTGATTTGAAAGCCAAAAATGGCAGGCATGACCTTTATTTTACTTATACAAATCCCAACCTGAAAAATTCAATGAATACAGGAGTGAGGATTGACTGGCTGTATTTCACTGATCCATTTCCAGGGAAAAGCCAAAAGGATTATGTTGCCATTAAAAATGAATTTTGGAAATTATTACGGGCTAATGTTCCTACTACTCCTGTAATGATGGAAAATCCTTCTTTCATGCACCGTACATCTTATGTATTTGAACGCGGCAACTGGCTCGTAAAGGGAAAGAAGGTAGAACCCGATGTACCGAATTCCTTAAATCCTTTCCCCAGCGGAGCCCCGAGAAACCGTTTGGGGCTGGCTATGTGGCTAACGTCAAAGCAAAATCCCCTTACCGCAAGGGCAATGGTGAACCGTATATGGGAACAGCTTTTTGGAATGGGGCTTGCCGAAACATTGGAGGATTTAGGCTCACAAGGTATTCCACCTACGCATCCCGAATTATTAAACTGGCTGAGTTACCGGTTTATGAATGACGATAACTGGAGCGTAAAAAAATTAATACGCACTATCGTTTTAAGTGCGACCTATAAACAGGACTCAAAAATTTCGGATGAGTTATTACAAAAAGATCCGACGAATAAATTGTACGCCCGGAGTGCCAGGATACGTTTATCGGCTGAACAGATACGTGACCAGGCCCTGTGCATTAGTGGCGTTATAAGTAATAAAATGTATGGGCCAAGCGTATATCCATTCCAGCCTAAAGGCCTTTGGCTGTCACCTTATAATGGTACCGACTGGCAGCAAAGCAAGGATGAAGATCAATACCGGCGTGGAATATATACATTCTGGAAAAGATCTGCCCCCTACCCGTCTATGTTCACTTTTGACGGTGTGTCACGCAGCGTTTGTACCTCCCGGCGCATACGTACCAATACCCCGCTGCAGGCGCTTACCACCCTCAACGACTCTGGATATATAGACATGGCGAGGCATTTCGCTTACCGCATGCAAAATGAAGGCGGCAATGATGTAAAACAGCAGATCAGGAAAGGGTATGAAATCGCCACCTGGCATGCAATTGATGATAAAAGTTTGGCAGCATTACTGGAATTATATTCCATAACATACAGCCATCTTAAAAATGATGCTGAGAAAACATGCCAAATTTTTGGAGGGCCTGTAAAAGATATGAATGTCCAAACAGCAGCATTGATTGTGGTATCAAATGCAATCCTGAACCTCGATGAAGTAATAACGAAGAACTGAATTTATACAATATGACTCGGAAAGAACTACATAACCAGCGCCTGCTGCAGGAAGCGCAGAAAGCTGTGCTGCAGCTCCATACCAGGCGTCATTTTTTGAAAGAAAGTGCTATGGGGTTGGGCGCTCTTGCGTTCGGTTCCCTATTGGGAGGATGTGGAAGTAAGCGGTCAACAAACGATATTGTATTTGATCCTGCCCACCCGTTAATGCCAAAGTTTCCACATTTTCCGGGCAGGGCGAAAAGTGTAATATACCTGCATATGGCTGGTGCCCCATCGCAGCTTGAGTTATTTGATTACAAGCCTGAACTTATGAAAATGGATGGACAGGATTGCCCCCAATCATTGCTGCAGGGAAAAAGGTTTGCATTCATTCGTGGTGTGCCAAAAATGCTGGGCCCACAGGCAAAATTCGCGCAGCATGGAGAAAGCAGGACATGGGTGAGTGAGAACATGCCGCATCTGTCAACCATTGTTGATGAGATAAGTTTTTTGAAAGCGGTAACCACCGATCAGTTTAACCACGCTCCCGCGCAACTCATGATGCATACCGGCTCTCCCAGGTTAGGCAGGCCTAGTTTGGGCTCCTGGGTAACTTATGGCTTAGGCACGGAAAACCAAAACCTTCCAGGATTTGTTGTGCTTACTTCCGGTGGCCAGAACCCCGATGCCGGTAAGAGTGTTTGGGGAAGTGGTTTTCTTCCGAGCGTTTACCAGGGTGTACAGTGCAGAAGCGTGGGCGACCCGGTTTTATTTATTAAAGATCCGCAGGGCATGGACAGGGATGTAAGAAAAGCTTCTATCGATGCCATAAACAAAGTTAATGAGCAGCAGTATAAGGTTTTTAATGATCCTGAAATTTTATCACGCATTTCTCAATATGAGATGGCTTACAAAATGCAGATATCTGTTCCGGAGGTCATGAATATTAATAATGAGCCACAATATATTCATGATATGTATGGCACCAAACCTGGTAAAGAGAGTTTTGCAAATAACGTCTTGCTTGCCAGGAAGCTTGTCGAAAAAGGAGTTCGCTTTGTTCAGCTTTTTGATTGGGGTTGGGATAGTCATGGCTCAAGCATCGATGGGGCACTCGATGTTGGATTCATAAACAAGTGCAGGGAAGTTGATAAGTGCATTACCGCTTTAATTCTGGATTTGAAACAGCGGGGTTTACTGGATGAAACTTTGGTAGTATGGGGTGGCGAGTTTGGGAGAACACCGATGCAGGAAAACCGTGAAGGAAAAAAGATGCCTTTTAAAGGAAGGGATCATCATACAGAAGCCTTTACAATGTGGATGGCAGGCGCTGGTATTAAGAAAGGATTTTCCTATGGTGAAACGGATGAGATCGGGTACAGCGCGGTAAGTGGCAAAGTGGAGCCGTTCGATATACAGGCCACAATTCTTAACCAGCTTGGTTTTGACCATGAGAAATTCACCTACCAGTTCCAGGGCCGGCCTTTCAGGTTAACCGATACAAGAGGAAAAGTAATTACTGATATTATAGGGTAAGCAAAATTAAGAATGTATAAAAAGAGGGTAAGAAGTTTGGAACGTTTAAAGGTTTCCTGAGTTTTACAGCCACCAGGTAGTTGACGTGTTCTACATACTTGAAGTCACCGGTATATGTGGAAGCCGCGATAATCCGGTTGTTTATTTCTTTTTCTTATTCATTTGCAGTAATTAACAATCAACAAAACAGGATCACTTGTTTTTAACCATAACAGAATTTTTTGGCCATTTCCATCCATTAATTGTGCATTTGCCAATTGGCATCTTGCTTATAGCGTTATTATTTAAGTGGCTGCCGGCAAATGCAAAATACCAGGCCTTCAAACCGGTTGTTCCTTTTTTATTACTGTGCGGAATGGTCTCTGCCATTTTCGCCTGCATTACCGGATACCTATTGTCAATAAGTGATGACTATAATGAAACTATTGTTGGCTGGCATAAATGGATGGGAATAACTGTAGCTGTCACGTCAATACTCCTGTATGCAAAAGAAAAAAATATCCAGGTGCTCAGGAACGCAAAATTTCTCTCCCTCGCCCTGTTTATACTGATCATGATCACAGGACATTTGGGAGGGTTACTTACCCATGGATCCGATTACCTTACAAGACCGTTAGCGGATATATTCGAAAATGAGAAAGCTGCCAACACAGTAATAAAGCCGGTTCCAGATGTACAACAGGCAGTAGCATATTCAGAAGTTATAAGGCCTATATTACAAACAAGGTGTTATTCATGCCATGGGCCTAACAAACAAAAGGGGGGGCTCCGAATGGATGACAGCTTAAAATTATTGAAGGGTGGTAAGGACGGCATTGTAATTGATTTGGCCAATGTCGATTCAAGTGAGATGATCAAGCGGCTCTTATTGCCTGTAGACAACCAGGATCACATGCCGCCAAAAGAGAAGCCACAACCAACAGAAAGCCAGGTTACCCTATTGCATTGGTGGATTGCAAATGGTGCCAATTTTACAAAAAAAGTAAAGGACTTACACCAGCCTGAAAAAATTAAACCGGTATTGCTTGCGTTGCAGGACGCCCCGGTAATCGAAAACAAGTTATCCTTTCTCCCGGTTACGCCTGTAGAAAAAGCGGATACCAGCACCATAGATAAACTGAAAGATCACGGGATCATTGTTTTGCCGGTCGCCGATGGCAGCAATTATTTGTCAGCCAATTTTGTAACAGATACCCTGGTACGGGATGCCGATATCGATCTTTTACTATCATTGAAAAAACAACTGGTATGGCTGAAGCTGGGATTTACTGAGTTAAATGATGAAAAGCTTGCGAAAATCGGGCAGCTACACAATCTTACGAAATTAAGCATGGAGCATACTGCTGTTACTGACAACGGAATTCAACAATTGCGGTTAATGAAAAAATTGCAGTACCTCAATCTTGTCGGAACGGGTGTAACAGATAAGGGCCTACTGCAGTTAAAAGATCTGAAAGAGCTGCATTCCATCTACGTATATCTAACCAAGATCGTTGCGGGAGACTGGCAAACACTGACGAATGCATTCCCGCAGGCAAAAATAGATTCGGGAGGGTATATGGTTCCGATATTGGCAAGTGATACCACAGAAGTTAAGGTAGCGAAAAAAGATTAGTGCCACGTTTGGCCCACAGTAATGTTCAGGATAACAGATCAATATTTGGCCCCTGAAAAATAGCATTGCAGCAAAACAAACTATCAATACTATTCGTCCATTCATCTTCGGAGGTGCAATTTAGAAACGAAGAAAAACAATTTCAAGTGAAATAAATAACCAGGTTTTATGATTTTATATAAAAAACAATGCGCACTTTTATTAATTGCCGGGATCTTTTTTTCACTTACGCTCAGCAAATGTGCGACAAGGCCGCCGCAAGAAACAGGAAATTTTAAAAAGACCGACCTTGTCGAATTAATAAAGCTGGACACCACAGTGCATTTGGATATCCGGTATGCTACTCCTAATAATCTCGCCGGCAGGGCCGTTTATAAAGAAGCACGGGCTTTTATGCAACGGCCGGCAGCCGCCGCTTTGGTAAGGGCAAACCAGGCATTAAAATCAACAGGGTATGGCTTGTTGGTTTTTGACGGCTACCGCCCCTGGAGCGTTACTAAAATATTTTGGGATATAACTCCAAAAAAAAACCACAAATTCGTGGCTGATCCAAAAAAAGGATCGAAACACAACCGTGGTTGCG
>JBDTLZ010000266.1:0-15062 GCA_039934515.1 Ginsengibacter sp. | reverse complement strand
AATATGCATTAGGCCGGTGTCGTGGCTTATGACCAATTTTGACTTACGAACCACATCTGCAGATTCATTGAGAGAAAACTTACCACAGGCATTGTAAATCTTCACAGGATCCATCCCGGAAATTTCCTGCCCGTTGTTAAAGTCTTCCTTGCCCCCAAGCAGGACAAGGGGGTATTTTATAGCATTACATAATTCTTTTAATTTATCGACTGGTAATTTTTTGGTGAAATGTGCCGCACCTATTGCAATTGAAATGTAGCCCTGTGAATGAGAAAATGGCAGGTCCGATTCCTGGATCCTGTCTTTTTCGGGGATAAAATAATCAAGCCCGAGCCCATCATTAACAACACCAAGTTTTTGGACCGTTTCCATATACCTGTCGACGATATGCCCTGCCGGCATCAGGTTGATCTTTAACCCGGTGTATAACCACTTTTGCACATTTAATTTGTTGAACGAATAAAATGGCACTCCTTTAAGGGCCTGTTTGATCCTTAAGGTCCTGAGGTTATTGTGAAGGTCAACAATACAATCAAAATTTTCATTTTTAATGACTTCAATGGTATCATTGATATCATCTTCCAAAACAATTACCTTGTTTATGTAGGGGTTTGAGGTAATGATCCCCGTAAAATTCCTTTTAGTGAGGAAATGGATAACCGCCTGAGGATATTTTTTCCCCAGGCAGCGTATAACCGGGGTCGTTAGAACGATATCACCAATTGAAGAAAAGCGGATGATTAAGATTTTCATGATATCACTTGTAAACCGGTTATCGGGTTGGCATGCCAACTGGTGGAACTATCAACCTTCAATATAATTCAGTTCTTTATGAAATGTTTCCTCGGTATAGATCGCAGCAAGAACGCTTATTATCATCACGATAATTCCGGTGATCAACCCGCTAACGATATAAGTAAAATGGTGCTGCAATGTATTAAAGAGAAACAACATTAACGGCAATGAACCACGAACCATATTGGGAATTGTAGTGGCAGCGGTTGCCCGCAGGTTGGTGCCAAATTGCTCAGCGCCCATGGTTACAAAAATTGCCCAAAATCCTGTTGCAAAGCCCAGCCCGGCAGTGATCCAGTAAAGATGCGCCGCCGTGGTATTTTCCGTTTGCATAAAATACAGCGTGATCATTATGGCAGTAATGCCATAAAAGATATACAGGGTTTTTTTCCTGCTTTTTAATACCTGGCTCAGGAGCCCGGCCAATACGTCCCCGATAGAAATGGCAATGTAGGCAAACATAGTTGCTTTGCCAGGATTGATATCTTCCGTAATACCAAAGTTTTTCGCAAACTTATTGGAAAAGGCAATAAGTATACCGATGACATACCAGGTGGGAAGGCCTAATAAAATACTGAAGGCATACTTTCTGAACCGCTTTGCATTGTTAAAAAACATAAAGAAATTTCCTTTGGAAATTGTTTTTTCGAGCGATTTGTACATGCCTGATTCAAAAACACTCAGCCGTAAAAGAAGTAAAGTGAAGCCCAGCCCGCCTCCTATAAAATAACAGACCCTCCAGTCAAATTTCTGTGAAATAAAAAACGCAACCACAGCGCCGGTAAGGCCTATGCCTGCAACCAGCGAGGTCCCTATTCCCCTGTCCTCTTTTCTTAACAGTTCTGAAACCAGGGTAATACCCGCCCCCAATTCACCGGCCAGGCCGATGCCGGCAATAAACCTGGCTATGGCATATTGCGGTACAGTTTGCACAAAGCCATTGGCAATATTTGCCAGCGAATACAATATGATCGAACCAAACAAGACACTGAGCCTCCCTTTCTTATCACCAGCTACGCCCCATACAATACCACCGATTAAAAGCCCGATCATTTGAATACCAATGATAAGTTCTCCTTTTTTGTCAACATCAATGACGCTTAAGCCCAGGGATCGCAGGCTGGGTATTCTTACAATATTGAAGAGCAACAAATCGTAGATATCAACAAAATATCCTAAAGCCGCAACTACTACCGGCAGGGAAAAAACTGCAATGTATTTTTTGTTCATAAAGAAGATGAACTATTGGTGTTACTATCGGGCTTTTTTTTATGGCTAAAGATCTTCCAAAGAACCGGGATGGTTGTTACCGCTACGATGCCTATTACAATTACTTCAAGGTGTTCCTTTAAATCAAAATTAAACTGGTGCATCACGAAAGCTTGCAGGAAATGCCCGGCCAACAACATACTCCCGGCCCAAAGCATGGAGCCTGTTATGTTAAAGAACACAAATTTTTTCCAGTCCATTAAAACGATTCCTGCAACGATCGGTGCGAATGTGCGTACGAAGGGTACAAACCGTCCAAGAATTATAGCTCCGCCACCGTTTTTTTCGTAAAACTCATGTGCCTGGACGAGGTATTTTTTCTTGAAGAGGAAGGTGTCTTTTCTTTCAAATAAAAACGGGCCGCTCTTCTTACCAAACCAATACCCCACAAAGTTGCCCAAAATGCCGGCAATGGAAATCATCACCCATAAAATACCAAGGTCGGCCCATTGGTTATTTGTTACAAATAATGCGGAGCCTACGATTTTATCACTAAAAATACCAGTAACAAAGAGCAGGGCATCCCCCGGCAGGAAAAATCCGGCAAAAAGCCCGGTTTCTGCAAATACTATAAACAGTATCATCCAAAGGCCGCCATGGCGAATATAGAAATGCGGATTGAGTAACTCTTTAATGTCAATTCCCAAAATATGTAATAATTCCACGGTCAAAAATTTAAGTTTTAAGTAGCAAGTTCCCCCTCCCATTTACTTACAGCCGAAGTCGCCAGCGCATTACCCAGCACGTTCGTCATTGTACGAAACATATCGCAAAAATGATCGATTGGAAGTATCAAAGCTATTCCTTCCGGCGGAATATTAAACATACTGCATGTAGCCAAGACCACCACGAGCGAAGCGCGCGGAACACCGGCGATGCCCTTACTTGTAAGCATAAGCACGAGCAACATGGTAATTTGTGTGGCTACATCCATTTCTATATTATATGCCTGGGCTATGGCAACGCTGGCAAATGTCATATACATCATGCTGCCGTCGAGGTTAAAACTATAGCCGAGCGGCAATGTAAAAGCTACAATTTTTTCGGGGCAGCCAAATCGCTCAAGCTCCTCTGTGAGCTTCGGAAAAACGGCTTCGCTGCTGGTTGTACTGAAAGCAACTAACAAAGGCTGCGCGATTCGCTTGAGCAAGGCAGGCATCCTGTTTTTCAGGATTAACCAGCCTACAGTGATCAATACCACCCACAGAATTATAATACCCAATACAAAAAACAACAGGTAGCGACCGTAAAAACTAAATATTTCAAGACCCTTCGTTGCAATGACTGCGGCTATAGCGCCAAACACGCCTAATGGCGCAAAGTTCATTACATAGCCAACCATTTTTAATATTATATGCGACACGCCTTCCAACGCCCTGATCACAGGCTTTGCATAGTTGCCAATTGCGGTTGCAGCGATACCAAAAAAGACACTAAAAATCACAATCTGTAAGATTTCGTTTGATGCCATCGATTCAAAAATACTTTTCGGAAAAACATGTTCCACAAAAGTTGTTAACGAGAACTGCCGGGTATTTGTCATCAGGTCCTTTGCGCCGGCGGAATCGGCTATCGTAAGATTTATCGCAGCTCCCGGCCGGAAATAGTTCACGAGCAGCAGTCCTATTACCAGGCTTACCAGCGACGCAGAAATAAACCATAAAAGAGCCTTACCACCAATGCGCCCAACAGTTTTCAGATCGCCGAGTTTTGCAATACCCACTACGAGAGTTGAGAATACCAATGGCGCAATGATCATTTGTACCAACCGTAAAAATATTGTCGTAAGAAGCTTTATATTCCCTGAAAAAGAAACGATAAAAGAAGGAGATGATTTTTCATGTACAAAATATCCAAGCAAGACGCCGGTTATCATGGCAATAAGTATATAGATGGTAAGCCTGTTTTTATTCGACGAAATATGCTGCATTTATCTAATATAGTTTCGCAATATAATATTTAAAATGTGTTATCTGCCTAAGTATTAAAAATTATACAGGTGGTTCTATATTTTAAAAATTAATTGATTACTTTTCCACCCGTTTCTTCACAGTAATTAATACCTTATATATGAGTTTATTCGTAAAAAAGCCAATGAGTATTTTGATGGCTGAGGCAAGTGAATCCGAAAAAGGGCTGAAGAAAACTTTAGGGGCTGGTTCACTCGTCGCACTGGGAATAGGCGCTATTATAGGAGCAGGCCTTTTTTCAATTACGGGCCTTGCGGCAGCCAATAACGCCGGGCCGGCCATTACGATTTCATTTGTGGTTGCAGGTTTCGGATGTGCCTTTGCGGGTTTGTGTTATGCAGAATTTGCTTCTATGATCCCTGTTGCCGGCAGTGCTTATACTTATTCTTATGCGACAATGGGTGAGTTCATTGCCTGGGTGATTGGATGGGACCTGGTGTTGGAATATGCGGTAGGTGCTGCAACTGTAGCAATTAGCTGGAGCAGGTATTTTGTGAAGTTCCTTGAAGGATTTGATGTCACACTTCCATCTCAAATAACAACCGGACCATGGGATGGCGGATGGATAAATTTACCGGCGGTATGTATTGTAGTGCTCGTAAGTTTGTTATTAATAAAGGGCACGCAGGAAAGCGCTACAGTCAATGCAGTTATTGTAATCTTAAAAGTAGCAGTTGTCCTTATTTTTATAATACTTGGATGGAAATATATAAACACCTCCAATTATCACCCATATATTCCCGACAATACAGGCGATTTTGGCCATTTTGGATTTAGCGGGATCATACGGGCTGCAGCTATTGTATTCTTTGCGTATATCGGTTTTGATGCGGTGTCTACCGCTGCCCAGGAAGCAAAGAATCCAAAGAAAGACATGCCAATTGGAATTCTTGGCTCGTTGGCGATATGCACTGTCCTGTATATTTTATTTGCGCATGTGATGACAGGCGTTACCAACTATACTTCCTTTGCCGGAAAGGATGGTATTGCTCCAGTTGGCGTTGCTATTGATCACATGGGCAGTGTCGATGCAAGTGGCACATTGCATCCCGATTATCCATGGTTGAACAGGGCAATCATTGTTGCCATTCTTGGCGGCTATTCTTCAGTGATTCTTGTAATGCTGATGGGACAGTCACGCGTGTTTTTTTCCATGAGCAAGGATGGCTTGCTGCCACCGGTTTTTAGCAGGGTACACCCAAAATTCAGAACACCTGCCAAATCCAATTTATTATTCATGTTATTTGTAAGCATATTTGCCGCATTCGTTCCTGCGAGGGTTGTAGGTGAGATGACGAGTATCGGTACACTTTTCGCATTTATCCTGGTGTGCATTGGCGTATGGGTATTAAGAGTAAAACAACCACAGATCCAAAGGGCTTTTAAGACACCGTTGGTTCCATTAGTCCCGATACTTGGTATAGCGACCTGTTTGTTTATGATGGTCTTTTTACCATTGGATACATGGATACGGTTACTCGTATGGATGCTTATTGGTTTTGATGTGTACCTTTTTTACAGTTTAAAACACAGCGCGCTATCAGATCATACAAATGTAACCTATAACCGGAGCAACAAGATCGTATCCTATTGTGGAATAGGACTGGCAGTATTACTTGCTGTCGTTGCCCTGCTTCATCATGCTACGGTAAAAGAAGATGATACAATACTGTTTGCTATTTCAATTTCATTTGCCTTTTTGCATTTTATCATCTACTTACTGAGGATGAATAAGAAATATTCTAAGTAGCAGTTGCCGTTAAGCCAAATTATCTAGTTGATACTGATCTCGTCTATAAAAATATGGCTGTCACCGCCTGCGCCTTCATGCCATGCTGGCAATCTCCCATACTGAGTGGCTTTCAACCGCACATAATGTGCCTGGGTCGCATTGAAATTGCCCGTGACCTGGACTCTCTGGACCTTTACGTCTTCGATCGGGAGAAAGTTTTCGCCCTGGTATACCTGTTCGAAATTTTGCCCGTCGACAGAAGTTTCAATCGTTAATTCTTTAGGCATTAAAATCCATGACCTGGAATCCTGTAAAAAACCTGCAGTTACATTTGTAATTGTTTTCAACTTGCCCAAATCAATAACAACATCAACATCATTGCCCTGGTAGCCTTGCCAGTTACCTTTTCTCCAGTTGGCGGTCCCTTCCTCTTCGTCAACCAATGCATTAGCGCTGCCCCCCTGGTAATGCTGCTCATATTTTGAACTTGATATAACCGAATAATTATTAACCTTGTAATGATATTTTGCGGTAGTTACCTTACTTACATTTCCATCTGCATCGGCTGCAATAGCTTTGATAACCACTGAATTTGAAATTTCAAGCGGAGCTGTATACTTAATTGATGAGCCAGGTTTTGGATCTTCCCCGTTCATGGTATAAAAAATCGCGGACCCGGACTGGTTATCCGTTATATGAATTGTTTTATTACCCGAATAAGAAATTTCATTACCGCCCCCGATTACAGGATTAGGAATTAACTGGTCATTTTTAATTGAAGTTGAAGGCAGATTTTTAGTTCCAAAAGAAGAGGCAACAGGCCCCATAATAAACAACAAACTGCCGCCGCCGGCAATTTCTTTATGATCGAAAAATGATTTCGTGTATGCTTTACCGTTAATGGCCGCAGATTGAATGTAAAAATTTTTATCATCCACATTCTTCGCTTTTATTGAAAATTGCTTCCCGTTTTCGAGATGGATAGTTGCTTCAGGAAACAAGGGAGTGCCAATTATGTACTTATTTGATGCTGGTGTTACTTCGTAAAATCCAAGCGCACTTAAAACGTACCATGCACTCATTTGTCCACAATCTTCATTTCCCGCAAGCCCATCCGGTGCGTCCTGGTACATCTCCTTAATAACCTGGTGAACTTTTTCCTGCGCTTTCCAGGGAGTACCGGCAAAATTATACAGGTAGATAATATGATGGCTCGGCTCGTTGCCATGAGCATATTGCCCTATAAGCCCGCTGATATCATTTTGCTCATTGCCGGTTGTTTGAGAGCTTTCAGCAAACAAATTATCGAGATGATCTTCGAGTTTTTTTCTTCCACCTAACTGTGCCGTGTAGCCGCTGATGTCCTGCGGAACATAAAATGAGTATTGCCATGAATTCGCTTCGGTAAAGTTACTGCTCACCTCTTTGGGATCAAAAGATGAAAGCCAGTCGCCGTTTTTACGGGGACGCATAAAACCGGTCGAAGGATCGAGGATATTTTTATAATATTGTGACCTCTTTATATATTCTCTGTAGTCACTATTTTTGCCCAAAGAACGCGCAAATTGTGCGATACACCAGTCATCAAATGCATATTCAAGGGTTCTTGAAACACTTTCAGGTTCATCACCCGCTTCCAGGAAGCCTTGTGTCATATATACCGGTATTCCATAGTGATTCCAGGTTGCACTCTTTTTCATGGCTTCCAATGCAAACGCCCCATCAAAATTGTTGATCCCTTTCATATAGGCATCTACGATCACAGGAATTGAATGATAGCCAATCATACAATCGGTTTCATTACTGCTGAGTTCCCACATGGGCAACCTGCCACCTTGCTGATATTCGGTTAGAAAAGTTTTTATATAATCAAGGGTGCGCTTTTTATCAATGATCGTATATAAAGGATTGGCTGCCCGGTAAGTATCCCACAATGAAAAAACGGTATAATAGGTAAAGCCGGCTGCAGTATGAATTTTATTGTCGCGGCCCCTGTACTGCCCGTCCACATCGCTGGCAATATTTGGTACTACCATCGTATGGTATAAAGCAGTATAAAATGTGGTACGGTTGGGAACGCTGCCGCCTTTAATATCAATTTTCCCTAATTCATGGTTCCAGGACTGCGCCGCGGCATTTCTTACTTTGTCAAAATTCCAGCCAGGTATCTCTGCATCCAGGTTTTTTTTAGCCCCCTCAATGCTCACCTGTGAAATGGCTACTTTGGAAAGCACCTGTTTACCAGCGGCATCAAACTGGAAAAAAGCCTTCAAATTCTTTTGATCCTTAAACGAAGAATTCGCGATGTCCTGGATGGTGTCATTTTTATAGATTCCATATTTCAGGAAAGGGCGGGAAAATTTTATTACAAAAAATACATATTGGTTCTGTGCCCAGGCCCTGCTTCTTCGCATACCCGAAACCGTTATACTATCCTCTATGGCAATCGAGCTTTCAAGAACCTCGTCCCGGTGTTTCAAGTCAAGAATAATTGTCGCTTGTCCTGGTGTGGGGAAGGTATACCTGTGCATTCCTGCGCGGGTTGTAGCTGTAAGCTCCGCCAGTATATGATCATCATCGAGCAATACCGAATAATAGCCGGGTGAAGCCTTTTCATTAGCATGTGAAAAAAAGGATCCATAGATTTTGTTATCAGGAGATGGCTTGCCAGCCATGGGCATCAGAAGAATATCTCCATAATCAGAGATGCCGGTTCCGCTAAGATGTGTGTGGGTAAATCCATACAAAAAACTGTCGGAATAATGGTAACCACTACAACCATCCCAGCCTTCCAAACGCGTATCGGGGCTTAACTGCACCATTCCATGCGGCAGAACTGCTCCGGGATAGGTATGTCCATGGCCGCCCGTTCCAACAAAAGGGTTGACGTACTTTGTAAGATCATCCTGGGCAATTGTTTGAACAGTTAATAGTAAAAGCAGGGCAACAAATGAGAAGGTCTTCATCATGAATTATTTTTGTTCAAAGTAACCAGCTAAACCAGATCCTGTAAAATAAAAAAGCGACAGTTTTGAATTGTCGCTATAAAATTAAATGAATAAACAATTTAGAACGGAAGATCATCAGCGGCTTCTTCCATCTCTGCGGGAACTGCCGAACGGGCCTGTGAAGAGGATGATGATGACTGGGAAGAATAAGAACTATTTGAATTTCCTTGCCCCTGGTTACCATCAATATTTCCACCTAACAATTGCAGTTCTCTTACGCGCAATCTTAAGGTCGCAGCCGGTTGATTTTCTTTGTTGGTATATAGTTCTACGTCGGGTGAACCTTCAACAAATACCATTTTACCTTTTTTTAAATATTGGGCAAGTGCTGTCCGGTCGGTCCAATAAGCACAATTTACCCAAATGGTCTTTTCTTTTAAATTTCCCTGGGAATCTTTAAACTTTTCAGTGTGTGCCACATTAAAGTTAATTACGTTCTTACCGTTTACTTCTTTTGGTATGCAATCTGCTCCGAGGTTGCCTACAATTTGTAATTTAATCATGACTGTGTTTTTTAAATATTAATCGATGTATCTGAACGGCCGCATTCTAATTGTAAGAATGAAGCGAAAACTAATGAATGATTACAAACCTAATTCATTTTCTTTTTCAATGAACTCACCTGGTCCTGAATGTTATTAACAAGATTTACCAATGAATCAACATCCCATCGCTGTTGTTGGGTGACTTTATTTATTGCTACCTGGGCCTGCCACATTTCCAGCACATCAGCAGTATTTACCTGGTAGGGCTGGTAAGCAGGATTGTCGCTGACCAGTGTAAGTTTATTTCTATTTTTATTGCTTTTGATAACACGCTTGTAAACGATGCCTTCACTTTTACTAACTACAATATAAGCGGCGTTGTTTTTTACATTGTCGACATTGTCAATTTTCTCGCCGACAATAATGCTACCACTTGGAGTAGGCATCATACTATCGCCAATAATTTCAAATGCGCGGTAACTACCACCTGCCAGCATAGGCAAGGTGAACGTGTTCAGCTCATCAATAAATTCAGCATCAGCATACCCGGCGAGATAACCCGCGGCAGCCTTCACCGGCACGAAATGAATGATATTCCTGTCGGCGCTCATCATTTTAAGCTGGCGTCTTTTGGCAAGATAGCTTGAACCTTTAGCAACACTGAGGTCATGCAGCAAAAGTTCATCGAGTGTCACTTTGAAAATATCACCAACAATTTCAAGAACATCTGTACGTGGCTCGGCCCTTTCTTCTTCATAGGCACCGATTAAAGATCTTTTGATGCCGAGTTTCAGGGCGAATTCTTCCTGTGTCCATCCGCGAAGCTTGCGTAAATATTTTAAATTTTGTCCGGCTACTGCCATAACTAAACTAATTAATTTAGACAAAAATACTAATTATTTTAGTTTAACCAAATTTCTTTTTAAATATTTTATAAAAACTTTTAAAAGAGGGTACAGAATTATCTTTTCTTACCGGCAATTGCTGTCGTTAGATTGACCGGCTTACACAAATCTGTTAAACAGCGTCACCAATAAAAAACACCAGCCCTGCCATTGAAAGAAGTATGGCAAAATACCACAACCAACGTTTCGATGTTAAGATGGAAATAGCGGATATGGCTATCGCAATTTGAAACATTGTCACAGCACGTGCAAGGGTCACATGTTTATCCAGGTATACCTGCGACCTCTTTTGAAAATCTTCTGCTGTTTCTTTAATTGCCTTTTGTTCAGTTTTGTATTTTTCTCTCAATGCACTGTCTTTTAAAGAACTGATCCCTGCTATCTCAGCTTTTATACCTTTCGCCTGGTAATACGCCCACTGATCTGACGCTTTAATCTGTTCGATAAGCGCTTCGTTGGAATAATGCCCGGCCATAAGTCCCGCTATGGCTGCCAACACAGCCATGAACGCAGTAGATATCGCAAGGTACAGCGACCATTTTTTCCCTTTTTTTGCACGTTCGTTAATTTCTTCATGGAGTCGATCGGTGGGCACTTCAATATCTTCCATTATTGAGGATTTAATTATAAAGATAAAATTATAAAAAACGCCGCCCGTGTCAGGCAAATGTCATTAAAAAAGCATACGAGTTTAAAGCCCGGAGCACCCGGCATAGTATATTTTTGCAAATGCAAAACAAAATATAGCAGCACTGCTGGTATTTTATAAATTGTAGCTTGCATTTCTGAATATCACCCTGGAAATTTCATTGAATTATCTATACTTATCAAAACAATTGTTATAACATGAACCCCAACACATCATTACGGGTTTCGTCTATTGATATACTTCGCGCAATCACTATGCTGCTGATGATCTTTGTGAATGACCTGTGGTCTTTGAAAGAAATTCCCGTGTGGCTTGAACATACTGCTGGCAGCGCCGATGGTATGGGCCTTGCAGACACTGTATTCCCTGCGTTCCTGTTCATTGCGGGAATGTCTATCCCACTAAGTGTTCAGCACCGGAGGCAAAAAGGAGACGACACCTCAACAATCGTGTGGCATATAATTGGGCGCTCTTTTGCATTGCTGGTAATGGGCCTGTTCCTCGTCAACGGCGGACATATTAATGAAACCGCCAGCGGCATAGGACAGCTTGCGTGGAACATGATTTGTTGCACTGCATTTGTACTGTTATGGAACACCTGGCCAAAAGGCCTGAATGTATGGTTGCTGCGATCGATAAAATTGGTTGCTATCATTGCATTGTGTATACTGGCCTGGATCTATCGCGGTGGACAAGACGAAAAAATTCATGGGTTTGCAACCTACTGGTGGGGTATTCTCGGCCTCATCGGCTGGGCTTATTTAATTACTGCGCTGGTGTATGTACTTTCACGCAACAACTTTTATATATCATTAATTGCCTGGATACTGTTTTTGGGTATTTGCATTGCCAGCCATGCAGGATTGATTCCCGCTCATAGTTTAGGATCAAAAATGATAGCTCCTTTTGGAGATGGCGCTATGCCTGCGTTTACCATGGGCGGCACGCTCACAACTTTACTCTTACTACATTTTCGCAAACGTAACGAAACCGGTAAAATGATTGCCGTGTTTCTAACGCTGGCCCTTGTTCTTTTTTTGGCCGGAGTATATGCGAGGGGCTTCTGGGGTATTTCAAAAATCAGGGCTACCCCGGCCTGGGTACTGATATGCAGCGCTATTACCATCACTGTATTCCTGCCGGTATACTGGCTCACCGATAAAAAAGGAAAAACAAACTGGTTCCGCATTATCTTACCCGCGGGCAACAATACATTACTATGTTACCTATTGCCGTATTTTGCGTACGCAATCTTTGTGATGCTTCATTTATATCTTCCAGGTGTTTTACTCACCGGCAATATCGGCCTGCTTAAATCTTTTTTATTTGCCTTGCTGATTGTTATAACAACCGGATGGCTCGGCAAGTTAGGGTTGAAGCTGAAATTATAAGTGTATGTAAATAATATCAGCATTTTTAACCGGCAATTGCTGCAATAATTATTTTCCCTGAATAGCTCCGAGTTCTTTCAACCGGTTTCCTGTCTTCGTCACAGGGTTTTGAAATCGTCTGAAATCAGCTTTGGTATTGACTTGATTTTCCAAAGCGGCTGACCTTCATTATTTTTAAAGTAGGTTCAGTCTTCCAAAGAGGAATAAATCAGGGAGAACCTATTACGAACGAATGTTGCTATTATTTGTTCCATAGGAACATCTGGCTGGTAGAATAATGAATACAATGAATGTTCCCGTTCCGTAGGAACGTATGGTGCTTATACCCAGCTTCATATACAGTTCCTGTTTTCAGTAAAATACAGAAGATCACTCCTACACAAAGAATGGAAAGAGAGATTACATGAGTAGGTAACCGGCATGGTCCAGGCAAATAAGCATAAAATTCTGCAGATTAATAGTATGCCTGACCATATCCATATTTTTATTGGAATGAGGCTACACCAATCAATACCTGCTTTAATACCAAATGTAAAAATGGAAATATATCTTTAAAGAACCGGTGTAGCACCATGCGTTCCCATGGAACGCTTATGAACTTTGTGCTATTTCTACCAACCAAATGTTCCTATGGAACAAAAGTCAAATTTCGATAACACCTCAAAATAAAAATTAGCTGTTGATTGGCTGCAGTGTCGCAAAGGGGCTTGAATTAATACGGCAAGTTTTCGTCACAGGATTTTGAAGTTTTGTGAAACCCTTTGTGGTATTGACTTGATTTTTTACATCGGGTGTCCCAAAGACTAAAACAGGAGGGTATGTAAATAATATCAGCATTTTTAACCGGCAATTGCTGCAATAATTATTTTCCCTGAATAGCTCCGAGTTCTTTCAACCTGTTCTTCGCTTCCTCATATGCAGGGTTAATTTTTATTGCTTTATTGTACCAGGTTATAGCGTCTTCTTTTCTTCCAAGAATTTCATAGGTTTTTGCCAGGCTTAACATCACGAGGTCCCGCTCCGGAAATTCTGCAGCGTTGTTCTCAAAAACAACCCTGGCGTCGTCATATCTTTTCAGATCATACAATTTATTGCCCAGGAAATCCATGGAGATCCAATCTATATAATAATGTGCCGTATCCGCTTTCATCAATTTATATTCTTCGACTGCTTTAATGGCGCCTTTGGAAGCTATTAAAGATTCCATCGCCTTATGCACGGGTTGTTTTACAATAACCGGCTTATTATAAAGTATGTTCATGAGGTTTTTGGTAATCCCGAAGAAATCGGTTGGAGAACTGTTGCAAAGAAAAACTACCAGGCTGTTTGTAGAAGGAATACGGAGCATAAATGAAAGAAACCCGTCTGTCATCCCGAGGTGATAATTTGTAAATACACTATCGGTAGGCGTATACCTGAAATTTTGGTTAAACCAGCCATATCCATACTGCCAGGGCTGCATGCCTGGTGTGAACATCTCTTCAGTAAGGCTTTTATTCAGCAGGGTATTGTTAGTAAGGGCAAGATGAAGTTTGAATAAATCGTCAACAGTTGAGTAGAGGTCACCCGTGCCCATGGTGTTGGACTGGTCTCTAAAATCGGAACTGGTATACCCGTCAAATGCGTAATCGTAACCCGTTGCCCGTTTTGGCACTACCTGTGTATGAAAATAAGAACCAGAATTATTCATTCCTGTTTTATCAAAAATGTCTTCTTTCATTAGTTGAGCATATGTTTTGCCCGTAACTTTTTCCATAATATATCCAAGGGTAAAATATCCCCAACTGCTGTAATAATAGCTCGCGCCAGGCTCAAAAGCCAACGCAGAATCCATAAACAGTTTAATATATTCTTCGCGTGTAAAATTCTGACGGCTGATCCCTGGGAAAAAGTCCCTTATGATATCGTAGTTTGGCATACCGGAAGTATGTTCCAGGAGCTGACGGATGGTGATCTTCCTTCCATTTTTCTTCGAAAATTCCGGCAAGTAATCGGAAATTGTTTTATCCAGGCTTACAAGCCCCTTCTGCACTTGTATAAGCATAAGTAATGCGGTAATAGGTTTTGATACAGAACCGATCATAAACTTCGTATCAATGGAGTTGGGAATATTCCATTCCCGGTTTGCCAATCCAAATGCATTGCTGTAAATTATTTTACCATTTTCCGCCACCAGCACACTCCCATCGAACATATTGTACTGATGGTATGCGTTCATCACCGCATCTAGCTTTTCATTTTTCCCTTGCGCAAAAAGAGAAAAAGAAAATACAAAAATCAACAAGAAAAGTGTAAAAGAAAATTTCATGCCTGCAATTTTAGGACTTCCAAAAATATGACTAACGGGATCGCCCGGGCATTTTCTTTCCCGTATCAAGTTCAAATTTTCCTGCAAAATCCTGCTGACCGCTAATGTATTCATATTTATTAACACACATAAATTTGAATAATCCCTGGTCAAAGTTCTTTCATTATTTTCTCAGGGCATGCATCTCCAAAATAAAATTGAAAATATCTTAGAGGATGATATTTATTTCGCAGAAGCCTTGCTGAATTATGTATCCACTCACACTAAGGAAAAAAATAAGTAACCTACCTAACCTTTAAATCCCTGTGAAGAATATTTGCTCCCGGATAAATTTTTAAAAATCCACAAGTCATTTATTGTGGCTATCGCAAAAGTTGACAGCATATAAGGAAGTCATCTAAATGTTCTCAAAAAAAAATTACCTATTGGCAGGAATATAAAAACAGAAGTAAACAATAAGCGCTTACAAAACCGGTTTCTAAAAAGATAGCGCTGCCAAATAGATTTTAGAGAGATCGGCCTCCTGCCTGGGCATTCCAAATCCTCGCCG
>JBDTLZ010000265.1:0-10343 GCA_039934515.1 Ginsengibacter sp. | reverse complement strand
ATTTACGAGGTGCTCAAATTTTATATTCGTTTGAGTAAAACCAAAAGCAGTAATAGCGGTTATAAAAACTAAAAGGAGGAGACGCAATCCAACCATTCGGCTTTTATATGCAGTAACTTGTTTAAAATATAATTTTCGTTTCGCCTTCACTTTTTAACTCTTTATCAAAGGTTTAATTATAAAAGAGTATCAGCCTGTATGGTAAATTGGAAGGTACTTCCTTCTCCCAATTTTGATTCTACCCATATCTTTCCCTTATGCAGCTCCACAATTTTTTTGCAATGTGACAAGCCAATCCCCGAACCGTCATATTCTGTGCGGGTGTGGAGGCGTTGAAAAATGACAAATATCTTTTCATAGTATTTTTCCTCAATACCTATTCCATTGTCTTTAAATGCAAACTGCCAATAGCCATTATTTTTTTCAGCAGAGATATCCAATACAGGAGGAACGTCTTTCTTTCGGAATTTAATTGCATTAACAACAAGGTTTTGGAAAAGCTGTTTGAGCTCCGTTGCATAACCTTTTATAACAGGCAACTTTTCAAATTTAATTTGAGCACCTGTTTCACTGATTGCGATGCCCACATCGGCAAGAACATTTTGAAGCGTATTGTTGCAATCCACCTGTTCCAGCTCTTTTTTATTCCCTATTTTTGAGTAATCGAGGAGATTTTTTATCAGCACCTTCATTCTTTCTGAAGCTTCAAGAATATAAGCGAAATACTTGTCTGCCTTGGGATCAAAGCTTCCATGGTATCTTTTCTGAAGCAATTTTACAAAACTTGACGTTGTTCGCAGTGGCTCCTGGAGGTCATGAGATGCTATATAAGCAAATTGTTCAAGCTCAATATTTTTCTGCTCCAGTTGCGTATTCTTTAGTTCAAGATTAATTTCGGATATCCGAAGCGTATCCTCTGCATTTTTGCGTTCGGTAATGTCCTGGTTAACACCGAAGTTTTTTATCGTACGGCCCGCATCATCTTTCACAATATAAAAGTGAACCGAGATCCATCCAATCTCACCATTGGCATATATAAAGCGATGTTCATTTTTATAACTGAACGACGAATCATCAGAGTTAATAGCTTCCATGATTGAATTAGCGACAACTTCTTTGTCTTCGGGATGCACGAAAAGCTCGGCATACCGCGTGGAAGACATTGTATAACCGCCGACCTTTTCAGCGGTGGTTCTGAAAATAGCATAAAACTGGTCACTAAAAGTGAACACGTCTTTTAACACGTCAAACTCCCAGTAACCTAACCTCGCCATTTGAGCCGCAAGCGTAAGCTGGCTTTCTCTTTCAATCAATGCGTCCTCTGCATTTTTCTTCTCGGTAATATTCCTGTTTATTTCCAAAATACCGGCGGTATTACCGGCCGAATTTCTTCTAAAGGTCCAGGATGTTTCTACATTAATCTGTTTCCCGTTTTTATCCGTATGAATTAATTCACCATTCCAGGATCCTTTTTCATGGAAAGAACGGTTAATAATTTCCAGCGATATTGGAAATAAAGGCCTTAACAATTCCTGCTTTGAAAACCCGACAGCTTCATCCTGGCTGTAACCATAGAGCTTTTCAGATCCTTCGTTCCAAAAAATAATTTTATCAGTATCCGGATCGCGGATAATAATGGCGTCACTCGTATTGGAAATCATATCAGACAAAAGCCGCGTTGTTTCTTCTGATTTTGTTCGTTCTGTAATATCCCTGAAACTCCAAACCCTCCCTACACATTTATCATTAATTAGCTGGGGTTGCGAATAGCGCTCAATTATTTTCCCGTCCTTGAACCTGATAATATCAAAGCTCACTTCTTTCAGATTAATATTTAGTTCGTTTATTTTGGAAATAAATTCCTCCGCGCTGGTCAATTGACTTAATACAAACCCGATAGCCCTTTCATTATCACCACTGCTCAAAATTTCCTGCGGTATCTGCCATAGCTCTACAAACTTATTATTGTATCTAACGATTTTTCCATTAAAATCTACCACCAAAATGCCGTCGGCGGTCGATTCAATGGTCGCTTCGAGAATTGAAAATGATCTCTCTAATTCCTTCTCGGCTTTTTTTCTTTCTGAGATATCGCTGGTCACTCCGTCTATTCTGGTGAGTAGCCCCTGTTCGTCAAGGGTAGGGATGATTTTATTTTCTATCCAGCGTACGCTTTGATCTCTGTGAATGATCCGGTATTGATTCAACACCTGTTTTCCCTGGGATAATATTTGAACCTGCTCTTCCACTCTTTCCCTGTCTTTAGGATGAACTACTTTTTGCCATAGCTCATTATTAGCCAAAAATTCCGCCGCAGAATAGCCGTAAACTTTTTCGCATACAGCAGATATCTGGGTGAGTTTATGCGAAACCATATCTACTGAATACAATACCTCGTTAATGTCTTCCAGCAAGGTTTTGAGTTGTTTGTGAGCCTTTTCAAGTTCATCTTTTGCATTTTTTTTAAGTTGGCTATTTAGTTCGATCATTTCCTTTGAACTCAATTCAATAGACCGCTCTATAAGCTTACGGTCTTTTTCAAAATGATCATATGAATCGCTGATTACACTCAGGAGCTTTGTTAAGTTTGCAGGTATTTCGACTTCTTTACCAAGATGCTTTTGGAGCTGACGTAACAATAATTTATTCATTATTCTGAAAGGGTTGTAATGGTCATTGTTTGATTGTGTAATTCACACTTCGAGAGTTTGAACGAAGGGGAAATTTCACCATAAGAATAAAATCCGGTAATAGCTGTTTCATCTCCATACAAAGCTCTCACCTCTTCTATTTCTTCTTCAATACGTTGATTCAGTACAAGTTTTCTTCCTACACAACTTATCAGGATAGCCAGGTCGGGCTTTTTGATATTTTCCTTTGTACTATTCTGGGCAGCAGTAGAGGCGCCTTCTATCAACCTGTCGAAATTTGCTTTCATAAGTCTTGCATAGGTACCCTCCGGCATATTTCCGGCAAACGTCAAACTCTTTTCCTGTTCATTTACTCCAAGAATAGTTCTCACTACAAGTTCTTCAGAATCGGGTAATCTTATACTAAGAGGAAACAATAAACCCGACCCCGGTAATTCACTGACATAATCGCCCAGGTACAATTTATAAATATCGAGCGCAGGCTTGCCATCGAGCTCATACAGAATATTTGCTGCTGATTTTGTAATTAATCTTTCGGGACCAAAAGAATCCCAGCCACCGGCACTGCCGTAAGTGACAGATAATTTGTCTCCATAAAACCCTACTGCAACAATTCTTCCTTCAATCGGAGTTTCATTTAAGCCAACCAGCGTTTTTTTAAATCTTGAACCATCACCAGCTAAGCCACCGGTAATAATAGTGCCGGCAGGCAAATTTTCCTGTAATCCAAGCACAAGTTCGCTGCCATTTACTTTTTGGCCGTCAGAAATAACCAGGACATTTTTAAGGCCTGCAGGATCGAGCGCGGCTGCGAGAAGATGCCCGGCTTCCCGGCTATTTTTAATATCGTCAATTTGAACAATAGCTGTTGCTAACTTTGCTGTCTCAAAGTAAACTGCTGTAAGTGAAAGGGTATCATCATTAACCTGTGTATCATAAATTTCTCCGGCGGTGGAGTTCATGATAATATGGGCATTTGGATAGCCGCACCTGATTGTTTCATAAATTGAGGTGTCTTCAAAGACCGACGGGCTGCCAAACACCAAAACGAAATTGCAGGATGTTGAATCAAAGGCGCTGTTCTGTAAAATTTCCCAGCCCTTTGCTTTGGAATATTTCTTTTGTTCGATTTTCATTGATTGGATCTTATAATTATGACTACGCGATGTTGTTCTAATTCTTCGGAGGGATTTCTCTATAAAATATTTATTCTTCCCGGCGCCCTACCCCTTCCTGATTAATGCTGGAAAATATTCCTGCAATACTTCGTTTAATATTTGTTCAGTTAGCGGCTTGTGTTTAAAATCAACGACACCATTAATTTTTTTTGCTTTTATTATATCGTCCGGGTCGAGGCTTGTTGTAAGCATAACAATTTTTATTTTGTCAAGTGATGTATATTCAAGCCTATTGTATTTTTCAAGAAACTCCCACCCATTCATAGCCGGCATATTGATATCCAGGAAGATAAGATCCGGCACAGGAAATTCATTTTTGTGATGATCTCTATTCGCACTATCCCGGAGGTAGTTCAGTGCCTTTGCAACGCTGTCTTCGATTTGAATGTGATTTGTACATCCAGCTTCCTCAATGATCATGTTACTGAGAAAATTCGTGGGTTCGTCATCATCAATAACCATAATGCAATTTAATTTCTGCTCCATTAATTTTTCTTTAGGTGAATGGATGTTAAAATTAAAAGAACTTCCCCCGTTATTTGTGGATTCTAGCCGGATATTCATGGTGAATGATTAATTTTTTAATCGCCTTAATGCGTGTCACCATACGTTCCCGCCTTGTACAAATGTCGCAAATAACAAATATTCTTAGCCTTCAGCCCTTCATTTTGCGTTAAGCCTTTATCACAATGGTTTTTTCGAAAGAAAAGAGTTTCGTCGTAAAGATGGATCTGATGGCTCATTGTAACACTATACCGCTTATAACTATAACTTATTATAAAGAAAGAAATTGTGTAAAAATGTAATTAAACCGCACATTATCTCAATAAATATAACACGATAATGTCCATCGGTGAAATCGGGACGTTCTTATTTGCGTCGATGTAATTCCTGATTTTTAAAGCAGTGGGTAATGGTAAGTAACTTCAGTTGCAGCGTAAAATGCTAGTTGCACTGTGGCCAGCAGGGAAATCGTAAACGAAAAAAGCAATGTTTATAAAAGCAGGCACAAAATTTCGCTATTCCACCATGCGGAAATAGCTTTTTATACAAGTTTTTAGATTTGCTAAAGTTGAACCAATGAACCGGCAGGATTAACGACAGCGGCGTTTTTTTATTGTATTCCTCTGAATAAGTAGCAAACAGATTGGAAAAAATACAGCCATTAGTTGGCACTAAGATACATATAGTTAAAGTTCATAATGATTTCATTGAATTTTGAAGTAAAGTCCTGTCCAAGATTTCCAAAATATTTTTCTGCCGGATGTATTTTTTCCATGTGTACTGCAACACTGTCAATCCTTATCTTTTTATTCTCCAGGTATACAGCAAAATCAGGAATGATATATACCTCCTTTTTCTGTATGCCCCCCGCGCCACCGATTTGTATGGTTTTAATCTTTCCTTTATTCTGTATTTGAGGCTTATATTTCTCAAAATAGGCATAATACAGGTCTGTCGAAGTGGCTCCCATGTCAAGGTGAAAGCATAAAGTATCGTTACCTGTTTTCAGTGATACGACGGGATCAAGACCGTCAAGAGCAAAATTGTGAAGGTCTTTTTTCGTTGGTATCACAGGGATAATCATTTTTCCATCTTTATAGATTTGTATTTCCCTGAATGCTTCTATTACCGGGAAACCGATGATTACATTTAACCTAAACTTAATAGGCGGAAAATAAAGTATTGAATCCGGCATCACCTGGAACACTACATTTTTAAGCAAAACATCCCCGATAAACAAACTATCCGCTATCCCGAGGCCTGTTTTAAATGTTATGCCTGTAATGCCGGTGCCTTCTTCGTAAGACACGTCCAGCATTTTTAATCCAAGTTTGGCCGCATATGTTTGCGATATTGAAGAGATATTTGCCCTTGTGTCAAATATACAGTCATAAGTTTGTTCCCTTGTTCTCACAGGGATCTCAACAAGTCCGATCCTGTCTTTTTTCCAGGGGATGTAAGCACGTTCCCGAATAATAACTTCCTGTGGCGGAACTGACTGTAAGGCATTCCTTATCAACAAATCGTTTTTAATGTCGCTAATCTTATCGCTGTCCAGTGCAGCCTGGTAATTTTCGAGAACCGTGTCAATATTTCGCGCCGATTTCGCATATTGATATAATTTAAAATAATCATCATCTTTCAAAAGCAGGAGGGCTGCTTTTGTTGTATCGGATAATTGTGAAAAATAATTGGTTAATAGCGTATCAATAACTCTAATGGATCTCTCTTTACGATTAAATGCATTGTCAAGAAAGGCCTGGAAAAATAGCCTTTCCTTATTCTCAATACTATCTTTAAGCAGGTGCAATTGCGTTTCCAGCTGAAAATATTCCTTTTGGCCCAGCAATCCATGAAGTACGCTGCTAAACCGGTTGTTTGAATTATCTACCCGCCTTGATACCTGATTACAACCTGTAAATAATACATAGATGACAAAGACAAATACCGGGGCAATATTTTTCATATTAAGGTGGCAGGACATTAAATTATTTTCAGGATTTTTCTATTTCCATACTTTTTATCAAGCCTTTATCCATTGTATAAATGTGTTTAATTACTCCGTCAAACAACACATTTCCCTGCAGGTCTTTGGCAAGCTGGTGAACGTCAACTGCAATTTCACCTTGCTCATTAGCCTTTACCGAAATTGGTTGTACCATTGGATCAATTTCTTTCCATTGCCTGGCCCAGTATTCTCTTACAGCATTCTGTCCTTCCACATAACCACCCTCCCACCCATTTGGCCAGTGCACATCTTGTTTCATAAATGAAAGGGCTTTATCAACGTTCCTGGCGTTAAAGGCCTCGTAAACCTGGTGGATGATATTTTTGTAATCATTTTTCATAAAACTTATTTCCAATTAAGGTCTTTTTTACCCCGGTAATTTACAATAGTTTTCCTTTTGGTAAAATACCATTTTACCGGCGCTGAACTGTCGCTATCTAAACACTGAAAAAAGACCGTCAAAATTATTTATTTACAGGAAACCTAAAAAAGCAGGTGACCTATAATGGTACTACCAGGAATAAATAACGGACCGGAACCTACATGTAAGATTCGAAACGCCACTCCCACTTTACCATTGCAAAAACCAATTCTTTATTTTAATTTCAGCTGATTAGATGTTGCGGGAATTATTTATTTCAAAATAAATGAATGAAAGAGATCATTAATTGTGCAGCCTATTCACAAGGGCGGCGCACCGGGGATGTTGAGCTTAACGATGTGCATGAAGTACTTAAAGCTGCCAACCAATTTGTCTGGATTGGATTGCATGAACCCTCGGAAAATGTGCTTAGCAGGGTCCAGGTTGAGTTTGGCCTTCACGACCTGGCGGTAGAAGATGCGCACAATGCACACCAACGTCCAAAAGTAGAACTGTATGGCGACTCGGTTTTTGTGGTGCTTCGCACAGCGCAAATAAATAAAGAGCGTCATACTGAATTTGGTGAAACGCATTTTTTTGTAGGGCCAAATTTTATTGTTACGGTACGGCATGGTTCCGGGGTGCCTTATTCAGAAGTACGCTCGCGATGTGAGAGCACACCACACCTCTTAAGTAAAGGACAGGGTTTTGCGCTATACTCCGTAATGGATTTTATTGTAGACCAGTTTTACCCGGTGGTGCACGAAATGGAACTGGAGCTGCAGGCAATAGAAGATAAAATTTTTAAAGAGAAGCCCAACCGCGGGACGACTGAACAGATCTACCAGTTAAAACGGGAACTCCTTGAAATAAGAAGGGCTGTTTCACCATTGGTGGATATTTGCAACAGGCTTATGCGTTTTGATATTAAATGTATCTCTGAAGAAACGCGGCCTTACTTTCGGGATGTATATGATCATGTTTTACGCATCAACGAGATGGTTGAAAACACAAGGGAATTATTAAATACCGCGTTAGAAGCCAACTTCTCCCTGATCTCTATTTCGCAAAATGATGTATCGAAAAAATTTGCCGGGTGGGCAGCAATCATTGCGGTACCTACGATGGTTGCCGGCTTTTATGGAATGAACTTCAAATTCATGCCCGAATCGGAATGGGAATACGGCTTTTATACCGTAATATTATTTACAATCGCCAGTTGCATTCTCCTGTATTTTCTTTTCAGGAAATCGGGATGGTTGTAGTTGTAAATTTGTAATGATTTTCTTTTACTGGCAAGTAAATAAATTTTAAATACCAGGTTCATCATACATTATTTCATCGCGTTCCTGATAATTTCAAAATCATCTTTTGATATTTCCCTGAAGCCACTGATCAAATAAAAGCCCCATTTCTTTTTGTTTTTTATGAAGCTAAGTTTTTCGATCAGGGGTCGTATGCCAGCGTCATGAGACGATTTATAAGCCACGTTCCGCCTGTATGGCTTGAAGTGTGTTTGCGTGTCTGGTTGGTAAGGCTTACTATCTGTGATCTTGCCTATAGCTGTAAATTTCTGGTATATACTCCCACCCTGGAATGTATCTTTTGATGAATAGTATACAATCCAATCGCCTTTGGCGGGTTTGCTCATAAAATCTTTACGGCCATGGCCCGCCTGCGCAACTCCAAGCCTGGCACCAACTTCAACGTGGTCTTTGGAAGCACATATAAGAAAATATTTAATCATTTTTCAAAATAACTTAAACTATAAAAATAAAATATCAATATACGGCATCATTCTTTCCTAACCAGCCAGGTACCTACATGGTATATTGTGAGGAATGTAAGTTATTCCATAAGCTCGTTGTAATAAGGCAGATACAACTTGTGATATAACGCTTTCGTTGCGGTGCATTTGAGGAAGCAAGCCCATCATGGCATAACTAATTGGATTTATCGAAGGAATGAAAGTTTCCCAATCATAACCTTTCCCCCAGGTAATGCCCTTGATTGTTGTTGTAAGATCGGCTGATTTAGAAAGAAGAAAATCCATCATACCTGATGATTGGTTGCCATTTTGATTCACAGTATGGAAAACCGGAGTTTGGCCCCCAAATCCATAGTCATCAATACCAGCCCTGGCGTTAATATCGGCACCATGCGCTACCAACAATTCGGCGCAGGATCGATGGTTAAATTCGGCACAGATATGCAGTAATGTTGCTTCATATAACGGAGTGTAGGCACAACGAAGCGAATATTTTTTTGAAATGAGTTGCGGGTTCTTAATTATTTGTATCTCCAGCAAACCTGCATCATCCAATAGCACCGATAAAAGAGCGTCATCGTTAAATATAAGCCCATGATCCGCAAAAGCCTTTACACAATCCCTGAAACGCGGTGTACGGGTATATTCGCTCGTTAACTCGTAAATAAGCGGTACATTTCTATAAAAGCTGTTCGGGTTTACACCCTTTGAAAAGCATTTTTTTATGCCTTCAACCGAATGCAATTCTATTTCACCAACAATTTCATTGAAGTCTTCCATAATTGACTATTTTTCGGGGATGGTTGCGTATATTAAAAACAAGACTCTGTGTTTTATGATCGTGCATGAATTGCCCCGTTCATATTTATTCATCGATAATCCTAAATTTCTTTGTGCTCACTTTACGTCCCGAACCTCTCTGGTACCCGCGCCTTGTAAATCAAAGTACATCCTCCACATGCCTTGTAGTTCTTCTTTAAATTTTGGATATCCCAGCCTGGTTCGGCTATGAAACTAAAATCCTGCTTTTTCATAAAATGATATCGCTTCCCTGTTGGTATCAATTACAGCAAGCCAGCATATTTCTTTTTTTTGCTGCAGGGCTATCTCAAATGCCACGTCAAGTAATCTCTTCCCGATTCTCAAACCCTTAAAATGTCGTAAAATATAGATCTTGTCAAGTTTCATGCCTTTTTCGACGTCCAGGCCTGGAAGATTTGAAGATAAATTTAATTTCATAAATGCTACCGGCTCCTTATCGATGAAGGCCATATGATACCTGGTGTTATTACCAGATAGTTCATTTGAAAGGAAATCAATCCCAAATACTTTCCGGAGATACGCTTCTAATCCGCCTTACTCCCCATGTTCAAAAAAGTTTTGACTGTACACGTAGCAAAAAAGTTTGTGAAGCATTTCAAGGTCAGATAATTTCATCTGGCGGATATTGATACGTGGGTCATATGCCTGAAAACTATCGCAAAATTATTTATGAATAGTTATTGAAGTTTTAGTATTCCTTACTTTCCACTATCTCAACGATCCTGGTTTGGGGTTTCATAATTACACTGCCTTCAACTTTGTTCCATAATTTTTCCAGTGAAGCCAGTAAAATCCGGGCTTCAGGCAAACCATTGAATTCAAGTTCAAGGATTACCAGGTTGGGAGCATCGATCTTCCTGAATATTCTATAACGTGTCACCCCGGATTGTTTTCGATTTACAGGATCACTGTCAAATGCCCGTTTCCATCCCTGGAAATCCGGTACCTGGTGTTCTATTTGAAGTACTATCATGGTAGTTTATTAAGATCTTAAAATTAATTACCCAAATTTAGTGTCAATTTTATACACTACACTTTAAAGCCTTCAAAA
>JBDTLZ010000264.1:0-9314 GCA_039934515.1 Ginsengibacter sp. | reverse complement strand
TTAGTCCCCCAATGAAAGCAGGCTGCATCCCCTGATGTCACTTGTGTCACGACGGCCCAATACTTCAAAAGAGCCATCCCGATATAGCCTGCCGGTATCATCTGTAGCTATAAAGGAGCATGAATAGAGATTGGCAAGATCGATAATATTTAACAATCCCTGTGAAGCCTTTTCTAAATGAATCCCGCAGGTTATTGCAAACGGGTCATTTTCTTCCCGCACTAATACCTGCATCCACGGAGGACATGCAAACAACCCTTTTTGGCTTGAATAGGCCTGTGAGAGCAACTCGGTCATTCCATATTCGGAGTGAATATGTTGAACACCCAGTTTAGCCTTTAAAATTTTATGAATTTCGCCGCGGGTGATTTCTTCCCGCCTTCCCTTCATTCCACCTGTTTCCATTACGGTTGTGTAATGGAGTTTCATCGAATATTGTTCCGCAAAATCAAGTAGGGCAAAAGTAACTCCCAACAATAAAGTCGGTTGTTTATTGTTCTCATTATGTATCAGCGCCTGGTAAAGACTGGCAGTATTTTTTAAATAATACCCGCTATAGGAATTACTACTTTCTTTTATAAGATGATCAGCCATTGTTATCAATGAGGAATTTTGCCTGTTGCTATAGCCGGGAAGTAATGCCATAATGCACCAGGTGTGCGGGTGTCCATATAGTAAGCTAAATCCTCTCATAAAGCTTTCATAGTAAAGGGATAATTTTTTTACATAATGGCGGCTTGTGTTTTCACCGGTAGTTCCACTACTTTCAAAAATAACCTCAGGGGTAAATTGCGTGGTAACAATCGCATCGGTTTTAAAAAACTGAACAGGTAAAAAAGGGATCTTTTCAATAGAATCCACGGCATCGGCATTTACACCCAGCGTATCCGCATATTTTCTATAAATTTTGTTATAATTATGTTGAATATGAAATATATGTAAAGCCGTTTGCACGAAATCATCATCAGTGGCCTGGAAAACTTTATCTTCCCATTTAGATATTTCTAAAATGTTATTCAGTTTTAAATATTTAATTTTGAAATATATTAAAATACAAAGATGCGCTACACCAGTTTATTTTCCATACCCCTTTTAATTTTCTTCACCGCTTGCAATAAGGATAAATTTTCTACAACCCCTTCGTTAAAATATGAGTCAGAAAATACCCGGGTTGTTCAGTCGGGGCAGCAACTCAGGTTTACGCTCTCTTTCACTGATGCAGAAGGCGATCTTACAGATAGCCTGATTTTGAACAAGGAAGTTGGAAACTGCCCTGCAAGCAGTGGTGTGCAGTTATATCCTTTGCCATTATTTCCTACCACAAAAAATCAAAAGGGAGAAATAGTTGTTACGCTGTTTTATAATGTTGGCGGAATTAATACGATAGGATCGCCGCAATGCCAGCCACAGAATGACACCGTGGTTTATAAATTTGTGCTCAAAGATAAAGCGCAACATTACAGCGATACGGCCTCTTCGCCATCTATTGTCATTATTCATCAATAATTCATATTGATCAGGAAGATCACAGCCTTCATTTTATTCAGCAGTATTTTCATTGCTGCGTGTGCGGTAGCCATGTGTATTCAAACCAATCTTTTATTACACCTGCCGCTAAATACTTTCAGTTTTTATTGTTTCGTTTTTGGTGCAACACTTGTTCAATACAACCTGCATTATCTTGTAAAAACAACCGCCGTAAAAAACTCGTACAGGCTGCAATGGTCATCAGGGAATAAGACGGTACACAAGGCTCTTTTATTTTTAGGTATTGCCCTGATTATTTTTAGCTTTTTAAGCTTCAGGCTGCATCATTTTATTATCCTCGCAATACTGGGAGCAGTTGCTTTCCTGTATTCTTACCCGGGAATTCCTTTTTCTGGGAAAAAACGTATAAAGGATTATGGTTTTCTAAAAATTATTACGCTCGCTCTATTGTGGACGTTAGTTACCGTATGGTTTCCCGCGAACGGCTTCCAGTTTGAAAATAATATTTTTATATTTGTTTTCCTCAAAAGATTCGTATTCCTTTTTGTGCTGTGCCTGGTGTTTGACATACGCGATATTGACGTTGATAGAAATGAAAATATAAGAACACTCCCTGTATTGCTGGGTAAGGGAAAATCTTATTTTACCGCTTATATCCTTCTTATTGGCTTTGTAATTTTATCGCTGCTACAGTTTTTTTATTTTGATGATAAAGGAATATTAATTGCGATGTTGCTTTCTGCTGCTGCAACTTTTTTTACCATAGAACTTACTAAAAAGACAAATTCAGATTTCATTTATCTTGCCGGAATTGACGGAATGATGTTGCTGCAGGCTATGCTGGTTTATCTTGTCGGTTTAAAGTTTTAATTTGCACTTTCACTACAAAAAGTATTTATACATATTATGGCTAAAAGTAAAAAGACCGTTTCAGTAATAAATGAAAAATCGCTGGAATTTTTAAGGAGTTATATCAACACGCCGTCACCGGTAGGTTTTGAAACAGCCGGCCAGAAATTATGGCTCGATTACATTAAAAGCTACGTAGACAGTACCTTCACCGATTCGTATGGAACTGCGGTAGGTGTTATAAACCCTCAGAAACCTTTTAAAGTTGTTATTGAAGCCCATGCTGACGAAATAAGCTGGTTTGTAAATTATGTTTCCGGGGAAGGCTTAATTTATTTGAAAAGGAATGGCGGAGTTGATCACCAGATCGCACCTTCTCAAAGAGTTATGATTCATGGCAAAAAGGGGCCGGTAAAAGCTGTATTTGGCTGGCCGGCTATACATACCCGGTTAAGTAATAATGACAACAAGGAACAACAACCCAAAGTTGAAAATCTTTTTCTTGATTGCGGCGCCAGGAACAAAAAAGAGGTCGAAGATTTAGGTATTCATGTGGGCGCAGCGGTGACCTACGCTGAAGGTTTTGATGAATTGGCCTATGGAAATTTCATCGGCAGGGCATTTGATAACCGCATTGGCGGTTTTATGATTGCAGAAGTCGCGCGGTTGCTGAAAGAAAATAAGAAAACGCTTCCCTTCGCCTTATATATTGTAAATGCAGTACAGGAGGAAATTGGTTTACGCGGTGCAGAGATGATTGCCAGGAAAATTAAGCCTGATATTGCAATTATTACCGATGTAACCCATGATTCCACAACACCAATGATCAATAAATTGATAGAAGGTGATTGCGCCTGTGGTAAAGGCCCTGCCCTTGTTTATGGCCCCGCCGTGCATAACAAGCTTTTAGCTATTATTGAAAAAGTTGCGGAAAAAAATAAGATCCCATTGCAGTTAAGGGCTGTAAGCCGCAGCACGGGTACAGATACTGATTCTTTTGCTTACGCCAATGACGGCTGTCCTTCTGTATTAATTTCAATGCCCTTACGTTATATGCATACTACTGTTGAAATGTTGCATCGGGATGATATCAACAATACCATAAGGCTTATTTATGAAAGCGTGCTGGCGCTGACACCTAAAACAAATTTGAGTTATTTTGCAGACTGATAACCATAGTACCACTACTTAATCATTATTAATTTTATATAATGGAACTACGTAACACCTGGACGAAAGACGAAATATCGGACATTTATCATTCCCCGCTTCTGGAACTCGTTTTTAAAGCGGCTACGGTTCACCGTGAGTATCATGAAACAGGTGAGGTGCAGGTATGTACACTTCTTTCGATAAAAACCGGCGGATGCCCTGAAGATTGTGCCTATTGCCCGCAGGCCGCACGTTACAATACGGGCCTCGATGTACAGGCGCTTATGAAAACGGAAGAAGTACTCGCTTATGCAGAGAAGGCAAAAAATGCAGGCTCCACAAGATTCTGCATGGGCGCTGCATGGAGGGAAGTAAGGGATAACCGGGATTTTGACCGCGTGCTTGAAATGGTGCAGGGTGTAAATGAAATGGGTATGGAGGTATGCTGCACCATGGGAATGCTTACCGAAGCACAGGCGGCGAAATTATACGATGCTGGCCTATATGCTTACAACCATAATGTAGATACTTCAGAAGAGCATTATAGCGATATTATTACTACACGTAAGTATGGTGACCGGCTGAAAACATTGGGTAATGTTAGAAAAGCCGGCATAAGTGTATGCAGCGGCGGAATTATAGGATTGGGTGAAACACATGAAGACAGGATCGGTATGTTACTTACCCTCGCTACATTGCCTGCCCATCCGGGATCTGTTCCCATCAATGCGTTGGTGCGGGTACAAGGCACTCCACTGCAGGACAATCCTAAGGTCGATATATGGGAAATGATAAGAATGATTGCAACAGCAAGAATTATTATGCCTGCTGCAATGGTAAGGTTGAGTGCAGGCCGTGCAGAAATGAACATTTCAGAACAGGCGTTGTGTTTTATGGCAGGCGCTAATTCAATTTTTTCCGGCGATAAATTGCTCACTACACCCAATCCTGGATTTAATGAGGACCAGGCTATGTTTCAGCTATTGGGGCTAAAACCCAGGGAAGCATTTAAAGATTCCCGGGATACCGCTGAAGAAGGAGTTTCCTACATGCAGAAGGCTGCACCCGCTGCCGTCGCCCAAGTATAATTTTTAATTTGGTGATCACTGATCAATTTATCAATTCAACAATTAAGCAATTAGTTTATTTTCGCCTTAATGATTGGTAAGGAGATACTGCTTAATGCATATCGTTTGATGTGCACTGCCAGGTCAATGGCTGAGACCTATGAGGCCAACAGGCAATTATGTAAATATGTTCATGCAACGTCGCGTGGTCACGAAGCCATCCAGCTTGCCACAGCATTTCATTTATTGCCATGTGATTACGTCAACCCTTATTACCGTGATGAATGTATGCTTCTTGGCCTTGGCTTTTCTCCGTATACACTAATGCTTCAATTGCTTGCAAAAGCAGGCGATATTTTTACAGGTGGAAGGGAATATTATGCGCACCCGAATTACAGGGGATTAGATAAGCCGACAATTACGCACCAAAGTAGCGCAACAGGCATGCAGGCGATTCCTTCTACAGGTATAGCACAGGCACTCCGGTATTTAAAATCGATAGATTCCCCGATGTTTAAAAAAAGTGGGAGTGGCGAGGACCCTGTAGTAATTTGTTCGCTTGGCGATGCAAGTCTTACCGAGGGCGAAGTGAGCGAAGCACTGCAGGTTGCTGCGCTTAAAAGACTGCCCATAATTTACCTGGTGCAGGATAACGATTGGGGAATAAGTGTAACGGCGGAGGAGGCGCGTACCATGAACGCTTCTGAATTCGCAGAAGGATTTAAGGGTTTGCAGCATATACAGGTTGATGGAAGTGATTTTTTTCAAAGTTATGACGTCATGCAAAAGATAATCTCGCAGGTACGTAAAACCAGTCAGCCGTTTTTAATACATGCAAAAGTGCCGTTGTTGAATCATCATACAAGCGGTGTGCGGAAAGAATTTTATCGCTCGAAAGAAGATCTTGAGCTGCATCAAAAAAACGATCCTATTCCAAAATTAAAAAAGAGACTGGTAAGTCTTGGTATCGCGGAAAGTGACCTTGATGAAATTGAGGTGCTGGTGAACGAAGGCGTGAAACAGCATTTCGCGGAAGCTGTTGCTTCACCCGATCCGGATCCTTTGAAAATCGAAGAATATATTTTTGCACCCACACCTGTAAAAGAAGAAAAAGGAGAGCGTAGTCCGCAAGGGAATGAAAAAGTGATCATGGTTGATGCTGCACTTTTTGCTATCCGCGAGATTATGGAAGAGTTTCCTGAAGCGGTGTTATACGGGCAGGATGTGGGACGCCGCCTTGGCGGTGTTTTCAGGGAGGCCGCGACTCTTGCTGAACAGTTTGGTGATCACCGCGTGTTTAACACGGCCATCCAGGAAGCTTATATAATTGGCTCCACAGTGGGGATGGCGGCAACGGGGGTGAAGCCGATTGTCGAAATCCAGTTTGGCGATTACATTTATCCGGGTATTAATCAATTAGCTACAGAAGTGGCCAAAAGCTGTTACCTCAGTTGTGGCAAGTTTCCTGTTCAAACGATTATTCGTGTACCTGTGGGAGCTTACGGTGGCGGGGGGCCTTATCATAGTGGATCTGTTGAAACATTATTGCTTTCAATCAAGGGGCTAAAAATAGTATATCCGTCTAACGCAGCGGATATGAAGGGTTTGATGAAGGCCGCTTTCCTGGATACTAACCCGGTAATTATGCTAGAACACAAAGGGCTTTACTGGAGTAAGGTTCCCGGAACCGAAGAAGCAAAAACGATTGAGCCTTCGCGGGGCTACATCATACCGTTAGGTAAAGGGAATGTTGTCTTAAAAGCCGCAGAAAAGAAAGTACAGAACGGAGAAAGTTGTTGCATCATCACGTATGGGATGGGTGTGTATTGGGCCAAGGCGGCGGCACAGCATTTTCCAGGTCAGGTAGAAATTATTGATCTTAGAACGCTATATCCACTGGATGAAGCCCTCATATATTCAACGGTAAAAAAACATGGAAGATGTCTCGTGCTAACTGAAGAACAACAAAACAATTCATTCGCTGAAGCTTTGGGCGGCAGGATTTCAAAGGAAAGTTTCAAATTCCTGGATGCACCGGTACAAGTGTTAGGATCATTAAACATACCAGTCGTTCCCCTCAATATTGGTCTCGAAAAAGCCATGTTGCCTAATGCTGAAAAAGTGGCTAAGCTGCTGGCGGAACTACTGGCTTTTTGATAAAAATAAGTGGCAACAGGCTTTGTGTTATATCGGGAAAAATATTGCCAGGCAATACATGCTGTGTATTTCAATCTTAAGCAATCAGCAATATCGTTTTAATTTAATTTCTAAAACCGGCATTCATTGGCAGAGCAACGATCAAAAACAGAAATACAATTCTTAGAAGGCCCTCAAAGCCGTTGGAAAGATTTCAAATATTCCGTAAGTGTTTTTTTTGAATTTATAAAAGGATTCAGGGCGTTACATTTTGTTGGCCCATGCGTTACTGTATTTGGCTCTGCACGTTTTAAAGAGGACCATCCTTATTACAGGCAGGCGAGGGAACTTGCGGGTGAAATTGCAAAATTGGGCTTTACGATCATGACTGGGGGAGGCCCGGGAATTATGGAAGCCGCTAATCGCGGTGCTAAAGATGTGGGTGGTAAAAGTGTGGGATGCAACATCATACTGCTTCACGAACAGCATCGGAATGTGTACCTCGATAAATGGGTTGATATTAAATATTTTTTCCTGAGAAAAACATTGCTGATCAAATATTCCTATGCATTTATTGTCATGCCTGGAGGTTTCGGCACCCTGGATGAATTTTATGAAGCAGTAACCCTGGTGCAGTCTGAAAAAATTAACACGTTTCCAATAATAATTTTTGATAGAGATTTCTACCAGAGGATCCTCGAACACAACCTGCGTATGTTGCACGAGGGCACCATCTCGGTAACTGACAGCAATCTTTATTTTGTTACAGACTCCATACAGGAAACCATTTCGTATATTAAAGAAAAAAGTATTGTGGCTTTCGGTTTAAAATACATGAAGCCCCAAAAGCCTTTCGGTCTCTTTTTTGAACGGGGATTCAGGAAAATCAGGAAATCCTTTCCCGGCAAATGAATTAGCCAATCTGTTAATTTAATAGTAATCCTGTGCCTGGCAGTTATAATGATTGATAAAGATCATAGGAATTAGATTTCTTATGTATATATTTATACAGTTATCTAAAACGAGGTATGAAAAAAGTCATTATACCTTTTGACGGAGCAAGACTATCAGAAGGTGCAATTTCATTTGCCATTCATCTTAATCATTCCCAACCCATACTGCTCAGTGGAATTTTTCTATCCAGGCTTGATTTTTTAAGTTTCTTTTTATTTCCGCCATCGTTTACTGATAACGCTTCATTTGCAGAGAAAGATGCCGAAGCGGAAAATATTCAGAAAAATATTGAAGTGTTTACATCTTTATGTTATGAAAATAATATTGCATTCAGAATACATAAAGACATTGACGATTTCGCGTTGCCGGAATTGACAAAAGAAACCCGGTTTGCTGATTTATTAATAATTGGCAGTGAAATTATTTTTAAAAATATTTCGGAAGATGAATACAATATATTTTTAAAACATACACTTCAGCACACTGAATGCCCGGTAATGGTTGTTCCTGAAAAATTTTATTTCCCTTCACTTAACATATTGGCATACGACGGTTCAACGTCTTCGGTCTTTGCAATAAAACAGTTTGCTTACCTGTTCCCGGAACTGTGTGAAAACAAGACAATCCTTGCATATGCTTTACAGGAAGTTGCTGAAATTCCTGCCGAAGAAAATATTGAAGAATTGGTGGCAAGCCATTTTAGCAACCTGGCTACAACCGTTTTAAATACCGCGGATAAAGAGAATTTCAGGGAATGGGTTTTGAAACATGAAAATCCCCTGCTGGTATGTGGTTCATTTGCCCGGGTGGGTTTTTCATCCCAATTCATTAAAGGTCTTGTTATAAACATTATTGACGCCCATAGGATACCGGTTTTTATTACCCACCAATAGGCTAGATCCTAAGGCAACACTATTGAAATTTGTCACTTCATCTTCCCGGTGAAAAAAATTCCCGGGATAAATCATCAAACTGGTAAAGGGACCAGCCTATTGCCATCCTTCATTACTTTTAATCAGCGTAACCGTTTTATTTTCAAACTTTTCTTTAAAGCCTGAAGGCAATGCTGTGCCGAACTCTGTACAGCCGGAAGGCCATTCAACTACGCCTGATACCAGGTATTCAAAACCTTTGAAGCCCAATATGGAAGTGGTTGGCGAGCTCTTTACAATTTGTAATGAATTTACTTTTGCCGTTTCAGCGCAGGTATATTCCAATAAAATTTTTTTCTCAATATCTGCATTGGATGGCTTGCTGTTACAGCTAGTTAGAAAAATGAGAATAATGAGGCAAAATGGTAGAAGTTTTTTAATCATAGCCCGGTCATTTTTGAACATGAAGAATTGTATTACTTGAATTTTATGATTTCCAGGTAAAACCCATAAATGGCTTTGTGGTAGTGATAAATAAAAAACTAATATAATTATTTAAAATGAACCAGCGGGGTGGGGTGGTACTTATGGTAATTTATCAGGCTTTTTTTCTGCTAAAACGATATAAATCAATTTCACTAAACTCATCGGGGTGGCTTGTTTTAAAGGGCAAAATATTATTTTGAAAGTTGCACGATCAATACCCGGATATCTCATTATACAATCGGTGCATTCCTTCCCGTTTTCGTCACAGAGTTTTGAAATTGTGCGAAAGCCGCTGTGGTATTGACTTGAT
>JBDTLZ010000263.1:0-9948 GCA_039934515.1 Ginsengibacter sp. | reverse complement strand
AGGTCATACAGCCAAAAGCAAAGATGCTCGACCTGAACTTAAAAGAAGTTTGGCGATACCGCGACTTGTTGTTCCTATTTGTAAAGAGGGATTTTGCCGCCCAATATAAACAAACTATCCTTGGGCCCCTCTGGCATTTTATTCAGCCAATATTCACAACCCTCATTTTCCTGCTGGTATTTGGAAAGATTGCCAATATATCTACCGACGGTATACATCCAATCTTGTTTTATATGAGTGGTATCACTATCTGGAATTACTTTGCCGGTTGTCTTACTACTACTTCCAATACTTTTGTTGCCAACGCCGCTATTTTTGGTAAGGTTTATTTTCCAAGATTGGTAATACCACTATCAGTAGTAATTTCAAACATAGTGAAATTAGGAATCCAATTGTTATTGTTAGTTGCGATGATAGTTTATTACGCAATCAGGGGTGTGCCTGTACATATTGATTTTTCTATGTTGTTGATTCCTGTTCTGGTATTGATGATGGCAGGAATGGGCCTTGGTTTGGGTATTATTATTTCATCACTTACTACCAAATACCGCGATTTGAATATATTGGTCGGCTTTGCCGTACAATTGCTCATGTATGCAACACCTATAGCCTATCCGATATCATACCTGCAACACAATTCCTATGCATCCTGGATACAATGGATCCCGCTGACACCTATAGTGGAAGCCTTCCGGTATGCATTATTTGGACATGGAACTTTTGATGCAACAAGTTTATTATATAGTGCAGGATTTATAGTTATTGTTTTATTTATTGGCCTGCTTACTTTTAGCAAGGTAGAGCGGTCATTCATGGATACAGTATAATTTGATACATGTGAAAATTTATGAAATGGTGTCATATTTTGAAAGGGCAATTTACAAATGAGTAATGTGGTAATAAAAGTAGAAAACCTTTCTAAACAATACCGGCTTGGAAATGTAAGTATGGGTACCCTTAGCCATGACCTTAACCGTTGGTGGTATGGTGTAAGAGGAAAGGAAGATCCTTATTTAAAAATTGGCGAAGAAAATGACCGTGCAAAAAAAGGCATGGATGAATATGCATGGGCGTTAAAAGATATTAACTTTGAAGTAAAGCACGGCGAAGTGCTGGGCATTATTGGCCGCAATGGAGCTGGTAAATCAACACTTTTAAAAATACTCAGCCGTACTACATCACCCACAACAGGCATTGTAAAAATAAAAGGACGCGTGGCCAGTTTATTAGAAGTTGGCACAGGCTTCCATCCGGAACTTACAGGCCGTGAAAATATTTTTTTAAACGGCGCCATTCTAGGTATGACCAAACGGGAAATAAAAAGTAAGTTTGATGAGATCGTTGATTTTGCAGGAGTGGAACGTTACATAGATACCCCTGTAAAAAGATACTCATCGGGTATGTATGTGCGTTTAGCTTTTGGAGTAGCTGCACACCTGGAACCTGAAATTTTAATTGTTGATGAAGTGCTCGCTGTTGGCGATGCAGAATTCCAGAAAAAAGCTTTGGGAAAAATGAAAGATGTGAGTACGAAAGAAGGCAGAACAGTATTGTTCGTTAGCCATAATATGACAGCAGTTAATTCCCTGTGCACTAAATGTATCTATCTTAGGAATGGAATCGTAATAGAATCGGGAGAAACAAAATATATACTTGCGCAGTATCTTAGTTCAGAAAGTGAAATGGCTTATGAAAAAAACTGGCAGGATAGTGATAATGCGGGTGATGATATTGCCCGTATTATAAGCGCCAGGCTTATTAACCGGAATAACCAATGCATGGAAATCGTTCATATCGATGAGGAAGTAGGTGTTGAATTTTTTTATGAGGTAAAGGAAGAAGGGTATCAACCCACCCCTAATCTCCATATATTTAATATGCAGGGAGACTGCGTTTTTGTAAGTAGTGAAAATTCAGATGCCAAACTATCGGAAAAAGGTTGTTATCAAACAGTCATGTGGATCCCCCCTGATTTGCTGAACGATGGTAGGTACATAATCGGATTGGCCACAACAACTTTTATTCCACTTAAAATTCATTTTTTTGTAAAAGAGGCTTTAATATTTGATGTAATTGAAAGCATGGACACAAGGCAAATTGATTTCACTGGTAAAATTCCGGGAGTGGTGCGACCTAAACTGGAATGGCAAACAAATAAATATAAGTAAATGAAGGTGGTAATATTTGCCGGTGGTTTGGGAACCCGGTTAGCAGAAGAAACAGATGTACGACCCAAACCAATGGTGGAAATTGGGGGCAGGCCCATCCTATGGCATATTATGAAAACCTATAGCCATTATGGATATAACGATTTTATTATCTGCCTGGGGTATAAGGGCATTTTTATAAAAGAGTATTTTATGAATTATTATATGCATAATTCGGATATGACCATAAAATTGCACAGCAATACAATTGATATTCATTATACGCAGGCGGAATCATTTACGGTAACATTGGTAGATACAGGAGCGGTTACTAAAACTGCCGGCAGGTTGAAAAGAATTCAAAGTTATATTAACGATGAACCTTTTATGCTTACTTATGGTGATGGTGTTTGCAATGTGAATATTGATAATCTTGTAAATTTTCACAAGCAACATGGAAAAATTGCGACAATAACTGCAATTCAACCTGAGGCCCGGTTTGGTGGAATGCAGCTAAAGGAAAACGGAGAAGTTCACATATTTAAAGAAAAGCCTCCCGGTGACGGAAGATGGATCAATGGTGGCTACTTTGTTTTATCACCCGAAGTTTTTAATTATCTCGGCAACAATCCCGATGATATTATGTGGGAAGATAGCCCCCTGGAAACACTTAGTAATAGAGGTGAATTAATAGCTTACAGGCATTATGGCTTTTGGAAATGCATGGATGCAATGCGTGATAAAATTGAATTAGAAGAACTTTGGGAATCAGACCAGGCAAAATGGAAGGTTTGGTGATGCTTCATAACATAGGCCGGCATTACCACAACAGGAAAGTTTTTGTTACCGGCCATACCGGTTTTAAAGGATCATGGTTTATTACATGGTTACATTTATTGGGCGCCAAAGTAAAAGGCTATGCGTTGGAAGCAGATGAGAAAAGTTTATTTAACACCGTTTCTTCTTATCTAAATTTTGAGAATGTTACTGGCGATATAAGAGACAAAGAAAAACTGCAAACTGAAATATTGAATTTTCAACCCGATCTTATTTTTCATTTCGCTGCACAATCATTGGTAAGGCGGTCCTATGAAATCCCTGCTGAAACTTTTGAAGTAAATGCAACAGGTACAGCGAACCTGCTGGAAGCTGTAGTAAGCTTAAAAAAAAAATGCGCTGTAATTGTTGTTACCACCGATAAGGTTTACGAAAACAAAGAAACCTACCGGCATTATAAAGAAACAGATGTTTTAGGAGGATACGATCCGTACAGCGCCAGTAAAGCATGTTCCGAAATAATAGTAAATTCTTTTCGCAATTCTTTCTTTACTACTGACAATTACGACATCCACCAAAAGACAATAGCAACTGCAAGAGCTGGTAATGTAATCGGGGGCGGAGATTGGAACACAGACAGGATCATTCCAGACATCATTCGTTCATTATCAAAAGGTAACCCGGTTGGTCTACGAAACCAACATTCCGTGAGGCCCTGGCAACATGTATTAGAGCCATTGAGCGGCTATCTTTTATTGGGGGCTTTACTACACGAAAATACAAGGCAATTTTCAGGCGCTTATAATTTCGGTCCCGGGGCAGATGATCATTTGCCGGTAAAACAATTGGTTGAAATCGCAATATCATGTTGGGGTGAAGGAACATGGGTTGATGCATCAGATGATACGCAACCGCATGAAGCAGGCTTGCTTCTTCTGGATATAGGTAAGGCCAAAAATGAATTAAGCTGGAAACCGAAATTAAATAGCAAGGAAGCAATCGAATGGACGGTAGAATGGTATAAACAGGCTGATGAAAATAAGTTTGAATATACTTTGCAGCAAATTAAAAACTATCAGCAACAATGATATTTAATGAAACATCATTGAAGGGTAGTTATGTAATAGAATTAGAACCTCTTGTTGATGAGAGAGGCTGGTTTGCCCGTACCTTTTGTAAAGATGAATTCAGTAAGATCGGCCATAACAAAGAATGGCTTCAGCTTAATCATTCATACACCCAACAACAGGGAGTTATCAGGGGGATGCATTATCAAATGCCTCCATTCAGTGAAATAAAATTAGTCCGCTGTATCGCGGGTTCTGTTTATGATGTGATCATTGATTTAAGAAAGGGATCATCCACCTTTTTAGATTATTTTGGAGTTGAGTTATCGGCTGAAAATAGAAAGATGATCTATATCCCCGAAGGCTTTGCCCATGGCTTTCAAACATTGACAAGTGATAGTGAGGTTATTTATCATCACACAGCAATGTATATACCGGCTGCAGAGGGCGGAATAAGATATAATGAGTCTTTGATCAATATTAATTGGGCGCTGCCTCCTGCAAATATTTCAATGAGAGATAATACACATCCGGAATTACATGCAAACTTCAAAGGTCTTTAATTATGCAATGCCGATTTTGTAAAACGGAACTTAAAAAGGTATTTATTGATCTGCTCAATTCTCCGGCCTCAAATTCTTTTCTTTCAAAGGAACAATTAAATGAACCTGAAATTTTTTATCCTTTAAAAGTATTTGTGTGTGAAAATTGTTTTTTAGTACAGGTAGATGAGTATAAAAAGTCTGATGCTATTTTTGATAATAACTATGCTTATTTCTCCTCTTATAGCAGCACCTGGCTGCAACACGCCAAATCATATACTGATATGATGACGAAGCGTTTTGGCTATACCGGCGAGTCATTAATTATTGAGCTTGCCTCAAATGACGGATACCTCCTGCAGTATTTTAAAGAGAAAAATATTCCGGTAATGGGTATTGAGCCAACTGCGAATACTGCGGAAGTGGCGATCGGTAAAGGAATCAAGACGGTTATCGAATTTTTTGGCGCGGAACTGGCTGATCGTTTTGCCAATACCTGGAATGTGCATGCAGACCTACTCCTTGGTAATAATGTATTGGCGCATGTACCCGATATTAGGGATTTTGTTTTAGGGGCGAAAATAATTCTGAAATATAATGGTGTTATAACAATGGAATTCCCTCACTTGAAGCAGCTCGTGGATAATAACCAGTTTGATACTATTTATCATGAGCATTTTTCTTACCTCTCACTTTATACAGTTAAGCAAATTTTTGAATCACAGGGATTGGAAATATTTGATGTAGACGAGATACCAACACATGGAGGCTCATTGCGTATTTATGCAAAGCACATGGAAGATAAAAGCAAACCAATATCTGAAAGTGTTACTACACTTTTAGAGAAAGAACTGGATATTGGGTTAAATACACTGGCCTACTACGACGACTTTCAGCAGAAGGCTTTAAAAGTAAAATTAGACCTGGTGGATTTTCTTATTCAACAAAAAAGGGCAAATAAAAAAGTTGTTGCTTATGGTGCTGCTGCAAAAGGGAATGCTATGTTGAATTATTGTGGCATCAAAAACGACCTGGTTAGTTTTGTGGTAGATGCATCGCCGCATAAACAGGGAAAATATTTACCTGGCAGCCATATTCCTGTTGAAAATGAGCAATATCTAAAAGACGTCAAGCCGGATTATATTATTATTCTTCCATGGAACATTAAAGATGAAATAATTAATCAATTGGAATACATATATGAATGGGATGGTAAATTTGTTGTTGCTATTCCTGCTTTTAACGTGTTAACTAAAATTTGAATTAATGATTCCAGTATTTAAACCTTTAATTGAAAAAGAAGAATTAGCGGCATCAACTAATGCCTTAGAATTAGGATGGTTAGGCATGGGAAGCTTTGTAAATGAATTTGAAAAAGCACTACAAACGTTTACACAAAGTGAACACAAATATGTTGCTGCAGTAAGTACAGGACATGCTGCACTTCATCTGGGGTTAATAATTGCTGGAATAGGCCCCGGAGACGAAGTAATTACGCCATCTTTTAACAATATAGCAGATTTACAAGCAATTCTTGCAACAGGAGGGGAGCCCGTTTTTTGTGATATTGATGAGGATAGTCTTTGTATCGATCTTAATAAAGCTGAAAAACTTATCACAAACAAAACGAAAGCTATTATTGTGATGGATTATGATTGTATTCTTTGCGATCATCAAAAGGTAAAGGAAATCTCAAAAAAATATGGCCTTAGGATTATTCACGACGCCGCCCATTCCTTTGGTTCAAAATATAAGGGCAAAATGATAGGAAGTTTTTCAGACATTACTATGTTTAGTTTTGATCCTGTAAAAACAATAACATGCATTGATGGAGGAGCTTTAATTGTAAATACAAAGGAGGAGTTAGAAATAATACATGAGCTAAGGCTTATTGGAATGGGGCAACCTGCCGCTATGATGTATGAAAATAAAAGAGCGTGGACTTATGATGTGAAGCGTTTGGGCTTCAGGTATCACATGGCCAACCTACATGGAGCCTTGGGATTAGCCCAACTGGCAAAAATGGAAATTATTTCAAAGAGCAGAAGAGAAACTGCAATTCTCTACAGTAAGGAACTGAAAGGAATAAGACAAATCATTACTCCTAAATCTGACTTTAAAAATATCGTCCCTTTCTTATATTATATTAGAATATTAGGGGGGAAAAGAGAAGAATTAATTAAATTTTTAAAAGAAAATGGAATTGATACTGGTATTCATTGGCAACCTGCTCACTGTTTTAGCCTCTTTAAAAAAGCAAAATGCGGTGATCTTTCTGTCACCAACATTGTAGGGAAAGAAATCTTATCCTTGCCCTTGCATTCCTGCATGAAAAAGTCTGACACGAAAGAGGTAATTAATGCGATAAAAACGTTTTTCAAATCATAGCTTTTATGAAGCCAAGCATAGTTTTAATGGGTTCAAAGCCCGGTTCTGTTGTAGCATTAAATATTTTGCTGAATAGAGGATGGGATGTAAAATTTGTAGTAGTTTCTAGAAAAAGCAACTATACTTGGCTTGAAGGACCCACACTGGAAGAAGAAGCGAATAAAAGTAATATCCACGTCCTTACTCAATCTGAATTGCCAAAAAATATTTCAGTTGATTTTATTGTTAGTTACATGTTTAGGTATAGAGTAAAATTAGATGTGATTAAATTGGGAAAAAAGGGAGCTCTTAATTTTCACGCAGGACCATTACCGGAATATGGTGGTTGGGCTTTTTACAATTTAGCAATTCTGGAAAATGCAAAAGAATATGGGTGCACCTGTCATTTTATGGACGAGGGATTTGATACAGGGCCTCTACTAAAAGTCAATCGGTTTCCGATTAATGCCAATGAAGAAACCGCCTATAGCCTTGAGCGAAAAGCCCAGCAGGAAATGATTAAACTTTTTGTTGAGTTTTGTCAAATGGCAGAAATGGGTGGCACTTTGCCTCAGGTAGCGCAGGATCCGGCAAAGGTTAGGTACCTGAATCAGTCGGAATTCGAAAAATTAAAAGAAATACCCATGGATGCTGATGAAATAACTAAACAAAAATATGCAAGAGCGTTCTGGTATCCACCGTATGGTTGCGCTTTTGTCATCCACAACGGAATTAAATTAGAGATAATTCCTACCATCGTAAAAGAGGAAGTGGCGAGTCTACTTCACCAGGATGATGTAAAAGATTTATATAAAATTTCAGAAAATTTAAGAGAATGATTATAATTGAAAATGACATTATAAAAATTGTAAAGGATGAGAAAGAAACTAAATTTCCTATAGGATCTGCTGACGGTTTTAGAATTATAAGTGATCTTTGGTTGCGTTCCGGATGGGATGCCAAATATGTGTATTCGTTTGCCTGGATGGGCCGACCTATTATCCAACTTCCTGAAGATTTGATAAGAATACAGGAAGTGATTTTTAATCTCCAGCCGGATCTAATTATAGAAACCGGGGTTGCTCATGGAGGCTCTTTAGTATTTTACGCAACGCTTTGCAAAGCAATCGGTAAAGGCAGAATTATAGGGATAGATATTGAAATAAGACCACATAACAGAAAGGCAATTGAAGAACATTTTTTATCTTCTTATATTACCTTAATAGAGGGTAGTTCTATAGATCCAATAATTGTTTCAAATGTTCAACAGAAGGTAAAAAGCGGTGAGAAGGTATTGATTTTACTTGATTCAAATCATACTTATACGCATGTGTTAGAAGAATTGAGGGCATATTCCAAAATGGTTTCTTTGGATTCATATATAGTAGCAACGGATGGAATTATGGAATACGTTGTCGGAGCACCCAGAACTAAACCTGACTGGCTTACCAACAATCCTAAAAAAGCAGCGGAGCAGTTTGTAAAAGAAAATAAGAATTTCTTAATTCAGGAACCTGTACTTCCATTTAATGAAGGCTCAATTTCCGAAAGAGTAACCTATTGGCCTTGTGCTTTTATTAAAAAAATAAGATGATAGACGAGCCATTAGTAACAATCGGAGTTCCTACATTTAACCGTCCTGAATCGTTATCTATTACTTTAAAATCTATAATTAATCAAACTTATTCTAACCTTGAGATCATAATATCAGATAACTGCTCGACAAATCCAGAAGTACAAAAAATAATAGAAGAATTTGCAACTAAAGATCATAGGATCACCACTTATAGTCAGTCCAGTAATCTTGGAGCTATTGGAAATTTAAATTTTGTTCTTTCTAAAGCATCGGGCAACTATTTTATTTGGGCTGCAGATGATGATGAGTGGCAGGGTAAGGATTTTTTAGCTTTACTGGTTAAGTATGCACATGAGAACATTTTAACTTTTCCAGATGCCGCAACATTTGATGATCCTGAATTATGCCTTCTAACATCCTATGAAAACTGCAAAAGTAAATTGGATTATGTAAAAACTTTTTGCTCTATGGGCTGGGGGTATCCTTTTTATGGCTTATATAATCTTAACCTCTTTAATCAGCATAATTTAAAATTCGAGTTTGATACTGATCTTGCATATTATTCAGAAGGTACTTTTCTCCATAAATTATTTTTGACCGGCCCAGCAAAATATGTAAAAGAGGCAAAAATATTATATACACCAAATGGCTCACTTCCCTCAAACGAGATTCTTATTGACAATTTCGTTACTTATTTTAAAAGGACACTGCTTATATACGCTAGTGCCGATCTTCCTCAAAAAGATAGGTTTGAACTACTTAACCGCGTTTTTAAAACCTACACCGTTCATATCAGTGGATTGTTTGAAGATTTTATTTCATTTGACAGGCTTGCGACAACCGAAAATAAAATGGCTTTAGTCAAAAAGAAGAACGCTGCTGAGAAGATTCTGTTTAGAATAAAACGTGCAACCACCGTATTGGTTAAAGGCAATTAGCGTTGATTTATTAGATGCTGTATTAAACTGGAAATGGATTTTTATAATTATACTATTTTTCCCAGTTTATAAAAAGAATTGCTCTGCTATGTGGAATCACATAAAACAGAAATCATAGGTATTATATGCGTATAAAATCAGTATGAAAAAAATAATAAAATACATATTCGGGCTGTTAAATATCAATGTAACAAAAATACCTGGCCGTTCAAAAGCGATCGCGGATATTGAAGAAAAGGAAATTAATATTGCAAAACAAAAGTTTCAATGGCTATCGAAATATTCTATTAATAAAATTGTGGATATCGGCGCTAACGAGGGCCAGTTTGCGTCTGGTATCTATAAAGTTTTTCCCACTGCAGGTTTTTTTTGTTTTGAGCCGATCCCTGGGGTGTTTAATTTACTAAAAGAAAATCTTGAAAAATATAATAACTTTTGTTTTTTTCAATTAGCTCTTGGGGATGCAAAGGGAAAGAATATCATCCACTTAAATGACTTTTCCCCATCATCATCTATTTTGGAAATGGATAAGCT
>JBDTLZ010000262.1:0-4073 GCA_039934515.1 Ginsengibacter sp. | reverse complement strand
GATTTCTCGTCTCCACTGGCTTTGCTCTTTCTACAGGTTTACGAAGAACCCACAACCGCTCCGTTTAGGTTCGAACTCCGCGAAGTTGCCATGATTCGTGTCTCACAAACCACCATAAAAAAGGTTTGTCTAATAACAAAAAACAAACGAGCTTATCCTTTCCTGTGGTCGTGTCACACGATCCGGCGTGGCTTGATAATATGCTACAGAAAAAACTCCCCATGGTTCGTGTCTCACGAACCACCATAAAAAAAGTTTGTCTAATAACAAAAAACAAACGAGCTTATCCTCTCCTGAGGTCGCGTCACACGATCCGGCGTGGCTTGATAATATGCTACAGAAAAACCCAAACGCAACAAAATTGTATTCATTTGCTTTTATTTATCCTTCAGAATTTTTAGCTTAGGGATATGAATACAAATCCGCAGAGGCTGGAAATGGCATCGGGCAGGCTGGAAGCGCTGGGAGACGGTATTTTCAGTGTTGCAATGACGTTCCTTGTGATCGAGTTAAAACTTCCTAAGGTTGAAGGAAACTCATTAAAAGACTTACTTCATGCTCTATTCGAGATAAGGGAGGAATTATTTTGTTACTTCATAAGCTTTATAGTTTTGGGGATTATGTGGTTTGGCCACAGGATGGTTTTTGAATACATTTCAAAGACCAACCGCTATTTTATTTTCCTGGGAGTCTTGTTTTATATGGTGGTGTGCCTCGTTCCTTTCAGCACCAGGTTTTTGGCGGCTAATTCATTACAATGGTATGCCATCCTTATGTACGGACTAAACCTGAGCATATGCAATCTTACCTTATATGCACAATGGTTATATGGCATACACCGGCCTTCATTACACGCACGAACGCTCCCCAAAGAGGTAAAAAAGGAAGCCCGGGTATTGTTTTTAATTTCACCAGCTATGTATATTGTAGCGATTATAATTTCTTTTTTTGCACCAATCGCAAGCCTTGGTATTTATTTTATTACTCCCATTTTATACCTTATCCCCAACAAACTGGATAAATATCTTCCGTAATTGGCTTCTGTTTATTATAAAATAACCTTGCCATAAAGAGCTGATTTACCGGGGATTTATAAAAATGGGACTAAGAAAAAATAATGAAAAATAATACCTGGATTCTTCTTACAGGCTTATCTTTCCTGTTAAGTATTTTGTTTCGTCACCCCGGCGAAAAGAAACTATTTACTATGGTAACTTTGATATATGGAAATAACGGGAAAACAATATTATGCAAAAGACAGGAAGGCATGGAGAAACTGGCTGCAGAAGAACCATCTAAAGGAACCGGGGGTATGGCTTATCTATTATAAAAAAGATAGCGGCAAAACCCGGGTCTCCTGGGAAGATGCGGTGGAGGAGGCTTTATGCTTTGGATGGATAGACAGTATTTCGAAACCTATAGATGAACATAAGTATGCTCAAAGATTCACGCCCCGGAAAATTAAAAGCGTGTGGAGTGCGTTAAATAAAAAACGTGTTGAAAAACTTTCAGAACAAAAACTGATGAGCCCAGCCGGGCTGGCAATTATTGATGCCGGTAAAAAAAATGGCTCCTGGGAGCAACTGGATCACGTAGAAAATTTCGTCGTGCCTGCCGATCTCAAAAATCTATTTGCAAAAAATAAAAAAGTATTAAAATATTTTGAAGCACTGGCGAAATCCAGCCAGAAAATATGGCTGTACCGGTTACACAATGCAAAACTCCCGGAAACAAAGGCAAAGCGTATGGCTGAGCTTATGGCAGCAGCGACAGCGGTTAAAAAAAAGAATAGGTGATTGCAGCTATGTACAAGCGGTGTTTAAAATTCGTCTTTAAATCAATCTATAGCTGTAATGCTGCATTCATGTTTCTAACTGCATCCGCACTTTTTTTAAATGCTGCCTGTTCTTCTTCATTTAGTTTAAAATCAATAATTTTTTCCCAACCATCTTTTCCAATTACAACAGGCACACCGATACAGATATCATTTTGGCCATACTCACCATCAAGCATCACGCAGCAGGGTATTAACCTTTTTTCGTCACGCACAATTGATTCCACCAGTGTGGCGCCTGCGGCGCCGGGTGCATACCATGCGCTGGTACCCAATAAACCGGTAAGTGTTGCACCGCCCACCATTGTGTCCGCAGCAATTTTTTTAAGCGTCGCCTCATCTAAGACATTTGAAACCGGAATTCCATTATAGGTTGCCAGCCTCGTGAGCGGGATCATTGTTGTGTCGCCATGACCACCGACGACCACAGCCTGCAGGTCCTGGGCAGAGCAGCCTATTGCGGTTGAAAGATAATATTTGAAACGGCTGCTGTCGAGTATTCCACCCATCCCTATGATACGATTCTTTGGAAGACCGCTTGATTTCAATGCGAGATAGGTCATTGTATCCATCGGGTTGCTTATCACGATAATTATGGCATCCGGAGAATGTTCTAAAATATTTTGAGTCACTCCCTTTACAATACCGGCATTAATCCCTATCAACTCCTCCCTTGTCATTCCCGGCTTGCGGGGTATTCCGGATGTGATGACCACGACCTTGCTGCCGGCAGTCTTCTTATAATCATTGGTGCAGCCGGTGATCCTGGTATCACTACCGAGCAATGCAGCACTCTGCATAAAGTCTATGGCCTTTCCTTCTGAGATCCCTTCTTTGATATCAAGCAGGACAAGCTCTTCACAAAGTTCTTTCCGGGCGATGTTGTCAGCACAGGTAGCGCCTACCGCACCTGCACCTACTACGGTTACTTTCATTATAATCTATTTATCTTTTGAAAAAATATTTGAGCCAAAGATAATTGAATAAAGGTTTTATAAAAATCCAGCCAAAAAAAAAGTTGACGCATAGTAACCTCTTTTTTAGAGGTTCTTTAACTACGCTACTTTATACTTTGACTTAATTTAAGGGTCATGATCATAAATGCCTTTATGAAAAAGTTACCCGTTTTGTTTTATATAGTGTGTCTTTTTTCATTTCATGAGACATCCGGAAGTATCCTCCTCACAGCAATAACCCATCCGGGGAATACGGCAGTAACCCTTCAATGGAATATGGCTGACTACCCCGGATCTACCGCCTACACTTTATTTAAAAGTGCCGATGGGGTCGTTTGGGAAATTTCAGCCGCAAACCCGGTTTTCAGAAATTACACATCCTCAACAATTTTAGCCTACCGGGATAATTTTTCCAACCAACAAAAATTATATTACCGCGTGAAAATATATGATATCGAAAAAAATATTGTGGACTTGTCAAACACTGCAGTGGCAGAGAATCCAAAAAGATATTCTACCGTTGAAACCTTACCGCAAAAAAACCGAACGGTGACAGACCCTGGTTCGAACAGCAGCAATGCATGGCAGATATATCCGGATCCGGTAAGCGATATACTCAACCTGTATTACCGTGAAAGCAAAACCATAAAGGGTATTATTAATGTAATCATCGAAAACACCAGTGGAAAGATCGTGGGACGTTTCCGGGCGGCATCGAATAACAGGCAGTTACACATCCCCACAGCTAATTTGCATGCAGGCTTGTATTTCATAAAGATAAACGTAGGCAATGAAATTCAGCTTAATGAAAAATTCATAAAACAATAATCACAACAGTTCGGAGACCGAATCGATTTTCACGCTTCCTTCAAAATTCTTCCTGAAATCGCCTTTCTTATCATAGACGTAGATCGAGGGAAGGTTCCTGACTTTAAAAAATACGGGAAAGAAAAATTTTGTATCCCTGGCCATCGTAATCTGCGGGTAATCAGCAATTTTATACTTTTTATAGAATTGGATCATTTCTTCATACGGCAGGTAGGTTATCATTACGATTTGCGCGTCCTTCATTTTATCAATGTGGGCAAGCAATGTATCGGTTTCACGCTGACAATGCTCGCATTCGGGACTAAAGATCATGAACACCACCGGTTTCTTTTTTTGCAAGTTATCCCGTGAAAATGCGGTGCTATCGGGGGCTTTAAAAACAGTGAACTGTGGTATTACCGGAAATCTCAGGTACGCAGGCGCCGTGCTGTCCAACTGGCAAAAACCTCCCAGGC
>JBDTLZ010000261.1:0-3942 GCA_039934515.1 Ginsengibacter sp. | reverse complement strand
ACCCATATATTTCTAAAACTGATGGGTTTACTTTTATCACCATGAGCCTGTATTTTAATAGGCAACGGCCCGTGCTTTTTATAGGAAGGTATTCCTATATACACAGTGCCACCTTTCAACTCAAAATTATTCTGGGTTAATACACCGTTAAAGAAAGCTGTTACACGGGCAGGTGTTTTTAAAGTGCCATCGTCATTAAAGCGTGGGGCAGTCCATATTACATCATAAGATTGCCATACGCCCGGGGGTAAATTAGGATTTACCAATGGGGCATTTTGTTTATAGATACTTCCGGCTTGCCCGTTTGTATAAGTTGAATTATTGTAATTATCCAATATTTGCATTTCGTAGCCATCATCTCCTTTGCCTGTGGAAGCCAGGAACAGACCACTGTTGCCACGGGACTGTCCTTCTCCTTCAATACCTTTTGGTATACGCCACTCCATATGCAATTGATAATCTGTAAATAATTGTCTTGTTTGAATGTTGCCTGACGACTTTTTAACCGTCATAATCCCCTTTTTAACAATCCAGTCGGCCGGTTCACTCCAGCCGGGTGGTTTTGAGGTGTCACCTACGAGTACCCATTGGTCAAGGTTTTTCCCATCAAATAAAATAATAGCATCCGATGGTGGAACGCCATACGATTTACCGGGTGTCACCACGGGTGGTACAGGCGTATATAATTCGGTATCCTCATGCTTCATTTTTTTTTGCTGGGCATGTGCTGTTAAAGTTACAGATAGAGCAAGAACAGGTATTATGAGCAATCGTTTTTTCATACTGATTAATAATTTAAGTAGTGATTTTTCTAAGTCTGAAATATATTCAAAGGCGGAAAATTACAAAGCAATCATTTCAAGTCATTAACGATTCATTGATTTAAGAATGATGAAAGAAGTCAACCAGGGAGATATTGAATTATGAAAAGCTCACACATTCTTTTAATTCCTTTTCGGTATAAGCCAGGTTATATTGTTTTAATACATCTTCCGGTACTCCATTCCATTGATTAGGTACATTCCCGATATAACCGACATCCTTACCGCCGATTTCCGATGTGTAAAAACCGGTTGCTGTTAAATTGCGGACCAGGCTAAAAAATGATACTCCGGCCTGCATGTCAGTCTTTGCTTTTTTGGGCCAGGCTATAGCATCCACTATTTCCATTTGCTGTTGTTGGTTGCAATCGGAAAAGGCATTATTAAAACGTTTGAAACATTGCATATCCAGCCAGCGCAGGCCTCCCCTCATTGGGACCTGGTGCTCCGGCATATCCTTTACAATAAACTCAATAAAGTCAGGCACTTTTGCATCTGAGGCACTCCCGCTAACCTCATCTTTGGGAATAATAATATCTGCAAGGATGGTAATAGTAGCCATTTCCTGCGGAGTAAAAAAAGTAGTTGACGTTAGTTCCTTCTCGTGTGCCGCTTCTTCTTTCATGCGATTGATACCACCCTCATTGGCATTGTCGGTACTGGCAGTCGCGGCGTCAACTTTAGCGGCGTCCTTTTTATCGGCAAGTTTACAGGCGTCCAGCAACAGGCCTGTTGATACAGTTCCCAGTGCAATCGCTTTTAAAGATTTTCTTCTGTCCATTGCTCGTATTTTAATTTATCATTACTAAAAAACCACTGTTCAATTGGAAAGCCATTCATTTTGTTTCTATTATATATCGAAAAACGCGTAGCGTACATGTTATTATCAGATGTTATTCTTTTTTAACTGGTCGACAATATATTCCGATGTGCGCATCGACAATGCCAGGATAGTCCAGGTAATATTTTTATCGCCCTGGGACACAAACATTCCGCCATCGACATTGAATAGATTTTTGCAATCATGCGCCTGTGCCCATTTATTTAAGGGTGATCCTTTTGCGTCGTCACCCATACGAATTGTACCGGCTTCGTGTATGATATTACCGGGCGCATGCAGTCCATAATTATTTTCCGGACCATCATCACCACCCCAAATACCTTCTGCGCCCAGTGAATGCAAAATTTCGGCAAATGTTTCCTTCATATGCTTGGCCTGTTTTATTTCATAATCAGTATAAGTTGTATGAAATCTTAATACCGGTATCCCATATTTATCTACGACGCTAGGGTCGATCTCGCAATAACTATCTTCCCTGGCGATAGCCTCGCCACGACCTGCCATACCAACGTGGGCACCAAAGAAATAGCGGTAGTCTTCTTTTAAAGAAGCTCCATAACCGCCAGCTTCTTTTTGCTTGCCTTTGATTTTATAAGTCCCATTCAAATTTTCGATGCCCCAGTTAAAACCATATAAAGGCATTCCAAAACCACCTCCATATTCAATATGATAGCCACGTGGAAAATCAAGTTTTTTATTATCAAGCCACCAGGGCGTGTAGACGTGCATGCCACCAACGCCATCTTCATTGTAACGTTTCCGGTCGAAAAGAGCAGGGACAATTCCACCCATATCGGCACCGGTAGAATCATGCAAATATTTACCAACTGCATTACTTGAGTTAGCCAGGCCATTTGGATGGCGTTGAGATTTTGAATTCAATAACAACCTTGCAGATTCGCACGTACTGGCACCGAGGATCACTGTTTTACCGGTGACCTGGTATTCCTGCATGTCTTCTTTATTTACATAGGAAACACCGGTTGCCAAACCTTCTTTGTTGGTTAATATTTCACGGGCCATTGAATTGGTAACCAAATCAACGTTGCCGGTTTTTAATGCAGGAATGATCAGGGCTGACGACGATGAAAAATCTGCGTACACTTTACAACTCCGGCCACATTGAGCACAATAAAAACATTGTCCGCGGTCCTTATTAATTTGTTTGGTCAGTATGGAAAGACGTGAAGGAATTACAGGAATGCCGATGCTCGTTGCACCTTTTTTAATAAAGAGTTCGTGAAGGCGCGGTTTCGGTGGGGGGAGGAAAATACCATCCGGGTCATCGATCAACCCTTCATTGGTGCCAAACACTCCGAGCAGGCTATCAATTTTATCGTAGTAAGGTTTTACATCATCATAGCTGATAGGCCAGTCATCACCAAGTCCATCAATACTTTTTCTTTTAAAATCTTTTGGGCCAAACCTAAGAGAGATCCTGCCCCAATGATTGGTGCGGCCACCAAGCATGCGTGCCCTCCACCATTCCCATTTTGTTCCTTCTGATTGTGTATAAGGTTCGCCATCAATTTCCCATCCCCAATAGCAGCCATCAAAATCGCCAAAGGGGCGAAACTTTGTGCTGGCGCCTCTCCGGGGTGATTCCCACGGATTTTTCAACTGGTTGGAATCCTTTGCCGGATCATACATCGGGCCTGCTTCTATTAAACAAACTTTCAAACCGGCATTTGCCAAAACATAAGTAGCCATTCCTCCGCCGGCGCCGGAACCTATAATTATGGCATCATAAACTTTAGGTTGGATTTTAATCTGGAAGTTGCCCATATTACTGTGAATTGTTCTGAAAAGTTAAACATTACAACACCATGAAAGTAAAACTTATATGATAATTTTTTAAAAGATTTTTTATTACCTGAAAGGCAGTTATTGCGAGAAATTGTCGGGGATCTTTGCCGAAATTTCGTGGCATTCTCAGTAACGGTAGTTGGGAGATTGCCGCGAACATGCGGGATTCCTTTCATTGCAGATCTCTTTGCAGGCAGGAATGATTCTCGCAAAGACGTCGCGTGGAGGAGTCGAACCCCCGAGTCCCGTCACTGCGGGAAATTGTCGGGGATCTTTGCCGAAATTTCGTGGCAATCTCAGTAACGGTAGTTGGGAGATTGCCACGAACATGCCGGATTCCTTTCATTATAAATCTCTTTGCAGGCAGGCATGATTCTCGCAAAGACGTCGCGTGGAGGAGTCGATTGGCTCTTAAACGTGACCAACAAACTCTCCAACACAGCGAACCCCCAGGGCCCGTCATTGCGAGAAATT
>JBDTLZ010000260.1:0-4126 GCA_039934515.1 Ginsengibacter sp. | reverse complement strand
TTTTCTTCTATAACTCTTATCAGTGGCTGTTTAAACTGTTTTCTTCCTGACACTATTTATAAATTATGCGCAGCCGCCAGAGATCCACCTTTACCTGTATAACGTTTATTTTTTACGTTCATGTTGCATTTACTCAAACCATAGAGACCGGTTTGCAAAAATTACGCTCTTAAGGTGCCGCCATTAATTATGAATAAAGGCAATCAAAAGTTAAGAAGCAAGCGGATGGCCAATTTCCCAGTGATGTCCAAATGGATCCACCAAACGTCCCAATCTCCAACCATGTCCTTCGCCTACTGCAAAAATTTCAGATGCGCCAGCTTTCAAAGCCTGGTTAAAAATCGTATCGGGATCGGCGACTGTAAATATCATGCGAACGGGTATGTCATGTGAAATTTGCACGCTTGCAACATCGTCTTTTGGAGGTTCAGCACTAAGCCAGAATTCTGCACCTTTAATCGAAAGCCTTGCAACGACACCGCCATCGGGCGTATCCAGGTGATAGACTTCTGTTGCGCCGAATGCTGACTTGTAAAAGTCAACGGCTTGTGTACCATTCGGGACTGAAAGCCATGGGACTATCGAAGTTGTTATACCTCCATCTTGAAAATTATCAGTCTCTTTAAGGGCCATTATGAATAAGATGTATGACTTGCCTAAAATTACAGAATTAAAACGCGCTTAAAAAGAAGTTTCTATAGAAAAGGCCATTTATCATTTGAACTTTGGAAAATGGCAACCATCAATCGCAAACCGCCTGAAGAGGCTGAATAGCATGAGCAGCGTCATTATTTAATGTACACATCAGGCGACGCTGGTTGCCGGTTATACACCAGATATTCTGCAATATTCTTTGAAGCGTCTTTGCCGAGCATTTTTTCAACAAGGTGTAAGGCGCCATCACTACCAGCGGAAACACCCCCGTAGTGATGGTCCTGCCATTATCTACAAATCGTTTTCCTTTTAGGGCAGTTATTTTTGGATTTTTGGTAATTAAATTATCCATTGCCAGGTAATGCCTGGTTGCCATCTTACCATCCTGTATGCCGGCCTTTGCAAAGAAGACCCCCCCGAACAGGCAGATAACATATACTCCGCTTTAATATTAACTGCGTTTACCCGTGCAATTAGTTTTTCGATTAATACCGCTTTCCTTGTGTCTCCACCGGGCAAAACAAGTATATCCGGTTGCGGGCAGTGATCTATGGAATATTGAGGCGGAAGCTTCGAAAATTTTTGACTCTTGATTTTATTTTTGGTCGCGCCAACTGTATAAACATTAAAGGCTTTTTTTCGGCATATCCTGCCAGTTGCAAAACTTCGGGGGGCCTGCAAAATCAAGGAGTTCGACATCGTCATATAAAAGTAGGGCCACGTTTCACTTTTGGCGTGCCGTCGGTTGATTGTGCATAGATATTATTGATAGCAAATAATATTGCCCTATTTATTAAGAATGATGTCATTTTTTTAATTAAATGTATTACCCATTACAAAAGAAGAATATTTACTATTCTAAAGAACGGTTTTAGTAACGGTTGAAAACTATATTATATGGACATTTACACAGGCGGTAAATTCTGGCTGCGATATGCATAACCCGCGTAATAGCACCATATTAAATAATGGCATTCAGTTGAGGTAAGAAAAATAACTTTTAAGTTGCAAAATCAATAATGTTAATGAGTTTTTTAAATGTGCTCTTCTTTGGTGTGAATAATTATATTTGCCCCGGGAATTTATCTACATTCATCACGTTTGCACAAATTATGATTATGAAAAATTTTTTGATCGCTGTTTTCTTCGTTTGTAACCTGGTTGTGGCCGCTGAAGCGCAGGTTCACATGCCGGCACCAAGCTCTACCCAAACTATCATACAGGATTTTGGCCTGGGTAAAATAGAATTAACGTATAGCAGGCCCGGAATCAAAGGGCGCCAGCTTTTTGGGGACAACAGCGAGCTCGTTCCGTTGGGGAAACCCTGGAGAACAGGAGCCAACGCTGCAACTAAAATTCATTTCTCTGACAATGTATCAATTGGTGGCAAAAACCTTGATTCCGGGAGTTATGTTATTTACACCGTTCCCGGACAGGCCCAGTGGGATGTAGTACTAAGTAAAGGAAATAGTTATCCAGGCTCCGATGGCTTTAAAGAAAGTGATGATGTTTTACACTATAAAGCTGCTGTTGTAACTATAAAAGACAAGATCGAAACATTTACGATGCAGTTCACCAATGTAAAAAATGAAAGCTGCGAACTACATTTGAGGTGGGGAAATACAGATGTAGCGGTTCCGATAACTACCAATATCAGGGAACGCATTCGCGCGCAGCTGGAAGCAGCTTTACAAGGTGATAAAAAGCCTTATTCGCAGGCTGCCAATTTTTATTATGAATATGATAAGAATTATGCAAAGGCTCTTGAAAATATCAACAAGGCAACCGCTGAAAACCCGCAGGCCTATTTCCTTTTTTTACAAAAGGCGAGAATTCAACGCGATATGGGCGACAAGGCAGGTGCAAAAGAGAGCGCATTGAAAACAATTGAATTAGCCAAAGTAGCAAAGAACGCCGACTATGAAAATTTTGGAAATCAATTAATAAAACAACTATAGAAGTTTTTGGGAAAATCAAGGTACATGAATAGGCGGTTATTAAAAGCAGGCCAGGCTATTGGTGTATGAGTGTATTTACCTGAATGTTATTTTTCTAACTTTATTGCCGGTATTTGTTGAGTAATTAAAAGTAGTTACATATAAATTACCATCCTTATCAATGGTTATTCCCTGCGGGCCATCAAATGAAGCATTTAATCCTATTCCGTCAATGTCAGCAGCCTCGCCATTTCCGGCTATATTGGTTATGGTGCCGTCTCTTTCGATTTTCCTTACCCGGTTATTAAAATGGTCCGCTTCATAGAAATTGCCCGCTGAATCCATGGCTATTTCCCAACCGTTAAATTGACTGCCAGCAACCTCATAAGTATAGCTGCCAGGCCCGCTAACTTTATAAATACCGTAACCCGCAACATACATCAGGTTATCGTTACCGAAGATGATATTGCGCGGCGTTACTATTCCTGATACATACGTAGTTTTATTTTCGCCCGTGGTATCCAGTTCAAAAATTTCGCCCCTAGTATTATTACCGAGATACAATTTGTTATTCGGGCCAACTGCGATTCCTGCTAACGGCATAGAATCTGTAAGTATTACCGACATATCTCCTGCCGATGTAATTTTCATGAGGTGCTCATTAAAATCTGTAACATATAATGATTTTGAATTTCTATCAAGGGCAATATTGTATGGCGAATAAAAAGTTGATGTTCCAACATAGGTTGGAATTGATATGGTAGAGACCATGGTATTTGACGCTGTAATTTTTCTGATGAGCCGGTTGTAGGTATCGGCGATAAACAGATCACCATTATCATCTGCCGCAATGCCCCATGGGCAATTGAAACTGGCTGCACCTCCCTGGCCATCGGCACTTCCAATATTACCAGTACCCGCAACCGTTGTGACTACAACTTCGTATTGGTAAGAAAATTCGGGTCCGGTAATGGTCCTGTTTCCATAAGTGATAGCTACCGTTCCGGAACCGGCTTTTTCTGGTACAGTAGCTTTTAAGCTGTCATTGGTATATTGGTGGATAGGGCTGTAATTTTATTGATGGTTATTGAAAATCCCGCAGAATCTTTTAACAGGTTTTTGCCATATACGGTTATTATTTCACCATAACCGGCACTTGTGGGAAAAATTGAGGTAATAGTTGCTGAAATTTCAGTATCCTGATGATTTTTTGAACACCCAGTGAGCATTATAAAAGAAAAGAGGGATATAATTGAAACTGTGGTTGTGTAAAAAGACGTTTTTCTCATAAAATTTTTACTTAAGATTTCTATTGGAAAATACGTTTTTTAATTCCTTTTATTGTTGTAGCCTTAGCAATTAAACAATTAAATAATTAGAGAAATAAATTAACTAACTAGTGTTATAGCGTAAAATGACTAAAATACCGACATCAATTTTATACACGAAATTGCACGAATTATTTTGCTGCCTTTATTAAGGGTGTATTCCAATTTGTCGCTCTTGCCCCTAACCCCTAAAGGGGAACAACTCTT
>JBDTLZ010000259.1:0-7331 GCA_039934515.1 Ginsengibacter sp. | reverse complement strand
ATTACAGGTAATCCAGTCACTTAAGGAACGTTTTGCTGACCATGAACTTTATGTTGGGCTTACAAGATTTAACAATGAAGTAATGCATACGTATTATAAAGAAAATGCGTTTAGTGTAATGAAACTGGACAAAAAGATTTATATTCCAAATGGCTGTACCGCGCTATATGATGCTATTGGTACCACCGTATTAAAATTAAAAGATGATATACAGCCGGAACTGGATGCTGATATTTCGGCTGTTGTAATCGTCATTATAACGGATGGACATGAAAATTCATCCAGGTTATTTTCTTTCAATGGTATCAGGAACCTGATCAAAGAGCTCGAAGGTACCGGAAAATGGACCTTTAGCTACCTTGGCGCCACCATAGACGCAGTAGATATAGCAGTTAACCTGAATATAAAGGTCAAAAACAGCATGTCTTTCGAAAAAGCAGAAATGAAAGAAACTTATAGCAAATTAAAAAATTCTATAAACCGGTATGTCGACTTAAGGAGTAAAGGAGTAAGCACAACGGATTTTTTAACAGACGATAATCCTTAGTCTGATTTTAAAATGAAATAAAAACAGCTATGAACATTCATTTATTACGTAGCGAAGAATATGCAGTTGATGAATTTGAACAGGTAGTTGATTTCCTTCGCCTGTTTGAAGGCCCGGTACGATTCATTGCGGATGGCGTTATGCCTGGATATGGAGCGCCCGGCCCCCCGGTTAAAAAAGTTGATAAAGAAAGATTCTTTAAGAAGGAAAAGGTTTTTGAGATGTTGGAGGCAAGCCTTCTTTCTATGAATATTCCTGAAGAGAGGCCGGTTGCCAAATGGGCAAGCCTGTTTATGAGATGCAGCAGGTATAGGGAAGAAAATATTATTGCTAAAGATGATATGGTGCTACTCTTAACAAACACAGCTAATGAGCATAACTGGTTTTGCGCTCTTAATCCTGCTCATCCTGCTGATGGTTTTGTTCATACTGATGATTGGGAACATTATGTGAATGCGTCGGCAGCATTCCCGGTTGCATACCTGGTTGCTTCGTTGGTATTACAAAAACATATGTTCCCTGATTTGAATGAGTTTCATAAGGTGATCCACCAAACGGCTATTGGTTGCATCAATGACTTCTGCGAAAACAAAAAAGAAATTGCATTAAAGATGCTGACCGGATATATTTGCCCTGGTTGCATGCATTTGTTAGAACAAAATTTAAATCGTATCGCCATCCAACAGGTATTGGATATTTTTGAAGGAGTTCGCCGACGTCTTTTATTTCACCAGGATCTTAAAAAAGAAGTTAGGTTAAGCAAGCTAAAAATTACGAATCAGAATAAGATTATTTTGTGCGATTATGGTAATATGGAAATTAAGCTCAGGCCACTTGAAAAAACCTTGTACCTGTTTTTCCTGCAGCATCCTGGTGGAGTTATGCTTCATGACCTGGTAGACCATAAAGATGAACTAAGAGCTATCTATTCCAAAATATCCACCAGTGGTTTGCTGGCAGAAATCGAGAATCGTGTAAACGGACTGGTTGATGTGACCTCTAATTCAACTAGTGAAAAAATCTCAAAAATTAAAGCTGCATTTAAAACTACCATAGGAAAGGAGTTGAGCAAACATTACATAATAAAGGGAGAAAATAGATGCCGGAAATCAATTTCCCTGGATAGAGGGCTTGTTCTTCTCTGATTATATAAGGGTAAGTTCTTTAAACTTCCCGCTGTCAACGCTCACTTTTTGGCTGAAAAATCTTTTAAATTTGACCTATCAAAATTGCACCGTAATAAGTGAGCGGTAGTAATGGAAAAACTCAGTCTGTTCAATTACCATTATCAGATTGAGAGAAATTAATGGCAAAGCTTAAAAAATACGAACAGACACTAAAAATCAAAACAGGCTTAAAAGAGACTTTTGATCAAGTTGCTGAATTAAGAAATTTTCTGGTCATATTTAGATTTATTAAAAATGTAATCGAAAGAAGTGTAGATAAATCACTAAGAAAGTATGGCCTGCTAAATGGTAAGGAGACACCGGATGCAGTAATTTATGTTCCTGCTAAAATAATTTGCGAATAACATATTATTAGGAGAACAAAGCTTCACAGCTAATAGCGGAGGCTATTAAATTGTATTCAAATTTTACAGCCGCTTACAACTATCGTGGACTAACCTATGTAAAAGGTGCCTTATCGGATTGCTATATTCCGGAAGTAAAAGATCTTTATAAAAGTATTGCGCTTGCTCCCGATAGTAATTATTGGCAAGCTTATTACTATATTGCAGACCAACAATTATTTCCAGGCACATCAGCTATAAAATTTTATAAGAAAGCAATAAATCTCACTTCATCAAATTACATTTTATATCAAAGAAGCGGGTTACTTAAATAATGGAATTCAATGTACATGTCAGTACGTAAAGATTATAAAAAAGCAATATTTCCAAAACCAAATGATTCTTATACATTTGATTTAAAAAACCCGATTGAACTTCAAAACAAAAGCTATACGGAGCTGTGACCGAGTTAAATAAGGCAATCGAAACAGATACCGATTATGCTAAACTATATTTCACGAAAGCTGAAATTCTTTGCAGACTTAATAAGACCAAAGCGGTAGTAAGGATAAATAAAAGGGCAAAAATAAGAGCGAAATAACGGGAGAATATATGGCATGCTTTTATTGTAATTTGTAGAATATACTTTGGAAGTTCTATGCAATAGGGTCGATGGAAGTACAATTGCCGGTTGTGCATATCTACGCTTCACATTCGGCGAACACAATTCTGGCTCGTAGTTCAGAACTGTTATATGAAAGGGCTGGCCATCATTGTGTGCTACAAATATAAAAGAAAATAATTGCCGGACCCCGATACGCCGTCTAGCCAGACCTTGCCAAATGTTGTGAATGATAATTATGCGGGAGAAATGATAAACTGACAACGCTGACTTTGAACTGTTTCGGAACATACAAATAGCAAATATTTCAAGTTTTATTAGAAACCATGAAACCTTTCACTTTATTTAGCAGGTTGAAATTTGTTCACTTTAGCCTGGTGCTATTTCTTTTGTCTTTTTTTCTTTATGTGAACACTGTGCATAATGAGTATGCACTTGATGATGATATGGTAATTTCCTACAATGAATATGTGCAACAGGGAGTGAGCGGTATCCCTCAAATTTTATCAACCGATATTTACGAAAGTTTTTACAGGCAAAACAATGCCCAGCAGCAATTGTCGGGCGGACGCTACCGCCCTTTATCACTGGTAACTTTTGCGATCGACAAACAGCTTTTTGGGGATGACCCGGGCGCGAAACACCTGGTAAATGCATTATTGTACGCACTTAGTATAGTTGTGTTTTTCTTTTGCTTTCGCCGGTCGTTGCGATTGTCATTGGCTGTTTCCTTTTTTAGCACATTGTTATTTGCTATACACCCTATTCATACGGAAGTAGTAGCTAATATCAAAAGCAGGGATGAAATATTATCACTATTATTTTATGTTCTCACCATTATCTATTTTTTGCAATGGAAGGATACCGGCAGGAAGGTTTTTCTACTGGCCATGCTGGGGGTATTCTTTCTTGCTTTGTTATCTAAAGAATATTCAGTTACCCTGTTTGTAATTTTACCGGCAGTAGCGTTTATTTTTCGGGGCAAAAATATTTTACAATCTCTAACGCCTGCTATATGGTTATTACTGCCCTTTACAGTGTATGCCTTATTGCGCTACAAGGTCGTAGGTATTGGATCAGTTACGCAAATAGATCCTTTAAATGATCCTTACCTTTTTGCGTCCGGTATTGAGCGTACAGCAACATCTTTTTATATTATTTTGAAATACCTGGGTTTACTGCTGTTCCCGGTTTCTTTAAGTGCCGATTATTCATTTAGCCAGATATCGTACAGGTCATTTTCAGACCCGGGGGTTTTATTATCTATAATTATTCATAGTGCTCTTATCGCAGGTACCATTTATGGTTTGTATAAAAGGAAAAAAATAGCGATAGCCTGCCTCATCTACCTGCTGAATCTTGCCCTGGTTTCAAACTTCATTTTCAGCATCGGTGCTACTATGGGCGAAAGACTGATCTATCACTCTTCACTCGGATTTTGCCTGGCAGTGGGGCTTTTATTTGAACCCATTTTTCAAAAAAAGACATACCGCATCAAGGCTGCTATGGCTGCTGTAATTGTAATGTTGTTGGCATTTTCTATGTATATTATCATACCTCGTAACAATGACTGGAAGAATTCCGATACCTTATTTATACACGATGTAGATGTTGTGCCTAATAGTGTGCTGGCAAATTCAAATGCAGCACACGGTTATATATTCATGGCGCTGGAGGCTAAAGACGGTAACGAAAAGAGGACCTTGTTTGAAAAAGCAGGCGGTTATGCATCGAAAGCACTTAAACTCCATCCGGCCTTTACAAACGCACACATTAATTATGGACTTATCTTATTTTATTTGGGCCAGTATGATAGTTGTATCGCACATTGGAAACGGGCATATGCTTTATTACCGTCCAGTCCCCAGGTAAAAGCGGATGCGCAATTCTTATACGATAAAGGACTGGAAGCTGCATTAAGACACCATACCGATACCGCTATTTATTTTATAAAAGGTGCTACGGAGGTGACTCCGTTGAATCCTGTTTACTGGACCAATCTCGGGGGTGCTTATTACACCAATCATCGATTCGAAGAAGCCCGGCAATGCTGGGAGCGGACTTTGCAATTAGATGCCAATGATGATAATGCAAAACGAGGATTAAGGGCGCTGCCGTAATACCGGTTATGGTTGTTCATTATAATTAAGGGCACCATTTAACGGGCCAGCTCCTTTGGTATTCATGCCGCGGGTTGCGTGTTCAGTAATTACTTACAACAGCACAGGCGGCGTTATACAGAAAACAATCCAATAGCTTCACACCTATAAATAATAGCTTGTACCAAAAGTTGTACTCCCTTGCTTTAGCCTTAAAATAAAGACGGGGCTAAGAATTAAATTGCAGCTTTTTTTTCTATAACTAACAATAACACCGGTTTAATTTTCTCATAAGTTTTTTTTGTTAGCTTCGGTTACCAACAGGGTATTGGAAATTATGAATCAGCAAAATATTGACTTAATGGAGAAAACGGTGGATGTAATTATTGTAGGTGCAGGCCATAACGGGCTTGTATCAGCGATTCTTCTTGCCCGTGCGGGCTTGAAGGTGATGGTCCTTGAAGAAAAAGATATGGTTGGTGGAGCTGCAAAGACAGAATTTCCGTTTACAAAAATACCAAAACTTGGCACCAGTACCGGCGCTTACCTGCTTGGCGTAATGCCTCCTGAGCTGATAAAAACTCTTGGAGTTGAATTCCCGTTACTTCGGCGCGACCCTCATTACTTCCTGCCCACCACCGGAAAACGATACCTTTTATTTGGCTCTGATCGTGAGGCTATGCGAAACCAGTTTACTTCTTTTTTTTCCGGAGAGGATTGGCGTGCCAACGAGATGTTATCCGAAGAAATTGAAAAGATCAGGGATGACATTGCACCCACCTGGCTGGAAGAACCCTACAGCATCGAAGAAACAGCCGGGCGTTATGTTCGGCCGGGGCTCAGGCAGGTATTTATAGATCTATGCCGGAAGCCTGTGGGTGTATATATTGACCGTTTTGGATTTAAGAGCAACCTCGTGAAGGCGATGTATGCTGTAACAGATGGTTTTTCCGGTCTTTTTGGAGGCTGGGATACGCCCGGCTCGGGTATGAATTTTCTCGTCCATAATATGTGTCGTCTTCCCAAGAGCGATGGTACCTGGATGATTGTAAAGGGAGGTATGGGCACCCTTACCAAAATACTTTCAGATACTGCCCTCAAAGCCGGGGCAAAGATCATTACCGGGAAAAAAGTAAGCTCGATTGATGTTCAGGGCGGCGTTGCAACCGGCGTTACTTTGACTAACGGATCACAGATCCAGGCAAAAGCGGTGGTTGTAAATGCGGACCCATTCCGCATGCAGTTGCTGATTGGCGCCGGTCATTTGCCTGCATCATATAATGCAAGGATTGAAAATTACAAACGTCCCGGTTCTACATTTAAGGTTAATCTCGCATTAAAGGGGCTTCCCAAATTCACCTGCCTTCCCGAAGACCGGGGGCAGTATGGATCTACCATACATCTTTTACCCGATGAGCAGGATGTGATGCAAAGTCTTGCCGAAGCATTCAGTGCTGTTAAAGAAGGCAGGCTATATCCATTCCCAACAATAGAATGGTACATACATACAACCGTTGATCCATCACTCAGGGATGCAGAAGGGCACCATAATTCAGCGTTGTTTGTTCAATGGGTTCCCTACGAACTAAAGGGTACAACCTGGGATGTCGAAGAGGAGCGTTATGTGCAACAGCTCCTTTCCATTTGTGATCGTTTTGCGCCCGGCACCAGTGATCTTGTTGCTGATACATTTCCCCTTCATCCAAAGAAAATTGAAAGTCATTTTGGTATAACGCTTGGGCATATCCATCATGTTGATAATTCGTTTGGTTTTTCTGACCGTTTGCCGTACGTTACTCCTGTACAAGGGGTGTATTCCGCAAGTGCCGGAACGCATCCTGGCGGCTCGGTAATAGGTTGTGCGGGGCATAATGCAGCCATTCGTTTGCTTAAAGATCTTAATATTACACCAGGATAACATCTCTGCGTGATGGGTGAACATGAATGTATAAAACGTTTTATTTGGGTTGTAAAGCCTTGTGCTTCAATTTATTGATATGGATTGTGATAACTTATAGATATTGTTGAGAGGAAGATTAGTGTGATTCCGTTGCGAGAAAACAAACAAAGCGGTATAAAATGCAGGTTTTTAAGAGACAATATCAAGTACCGCCTCAACGTTTCATAATTCAACGACCCGGCTGGAGCCAATCATTTGGTTCCTCCTTTTAACCACCGCTTATGAAAAACAACCTCAAACTTTTTACACTTTTCATCTTGTTTCTTTTCCTGTTATCCGGTTGTAGTACTACACGCTCAATGCATAATCGCGGTGTAAATAACCGTCATTACCAGGGTTACTAGGCTGGATTCCGTCCATTGCATCATTTTCCTTTAAAACGCGTTATTTTAATTACGAACAAATTTCGTCTTAATGACCTTATGTAATTAAGAACTAGTTAGGGTAAAAGTTTTAAGATGAGGCTTTAGAAATATCTAAATCAACGACATGCAAATTTCTTGTACGAAATCGGAATGGAAATCTGATTTGACTATTAAATATAAATACTTCTTTTTGGCGTTAGTAACTTAACACGGGAGTATGATCATTTC
>JBDTLZ010000258.1:0-8690 GCA_039934515.1 Ginsengibacter sp. | reverse complement strand
AATTTGGAATGTATCCGATTTTACTGAGAACAAATAATCTGTGTTAATTTGTGCACTTCGTATCTGTCGGCTGGCCCGATAGATTCGAAATATTAAGTTATTGTTTGCAAAGTGCCCTGCTTTTAGATCTATAAAATTTTAGTATTGAAAAAATGTCAAAAGAGAATCTATAGAACATTATTTTTTTTATTAAGCTGCCAGCTTTTAAGTGCGTTTTCAGTTTTTTCTCAAAAAAAGAATGAATCATTCCAGCTTCATATTCATAAAGCCAGTTCCCCGGTAAAGATTGATGGAATAATAGATGAACCGGCATGGCTGGATGCCGAAGTGACCTCTCAATTTTTTATGGTCCTTCCAATGGACACTTCCCTCGCAGCGGTGAAAACTGAGATCAGGATGTGCTACGACGAACACAACGTGTACCTTGTAGCGGTATGTTTCAAAAGTGTGCCCGGCCGTTATTTTGTTGAATCGCTCCGGCGGGATTTTGCCTTCTTGAAAAATGACAACTTCCTGCTCTTCATGGATACATTTAATGATCTTACCAATGGCTATTCGTTTGGAGCGAACGCCGCAGGTGCACAATGGGATGGCACCATGTATGAAGGTGGAAAAGTAGATCTTAACTGGGATAATAAATGGGTATCAACAGTAAAAAATTATCCCGATAAGTGGATACTCGAAATGGCCATTCCATTTTCCAGTATCCGTTACAAAAACGGTATTAAAAAATGGGGTATTAATTTTAGCCGGAACGATCTCAGAACAACCGAGAAAAGTTCGTGGACACCAATTCCCCGGCAATTTCCTACCGCATCGCTGGCATATACCGGCAATCTTATATGGGACGAGCCCCCACCTCCTACCGGAGCCAATATTTCGCTGATCCCATATGTATTGGGTGGTGCAAGCAAGGATCATGAAAATCACACCCCAACAACTTACCGCAGAGATATTGGAATTGATGCCAAGATCGCAGTGAGTTCGTCACTCAACCTGGATCTCACCGTACATCCGGACTTTTCACAAGTCGACATTGACCAGCAAGTGACGAATCTCAATCGCTACGAACTGTTCTTTCCGGAAAAACGACAGTTCTTTTTAGAGAATGGTGACCTCTTTGCTAATTTCGGATACGCTTCAATACGCCCGTTTTTTTCAAGAAGGATCGGGTTGGGAGTGCCAATAGATTTTGGAGCAAGGTTTAGCGGCAAACCAGATAAGAACTGGAGAATAGGCGCAATGGACATGCAGACAGCAAGTGTAAATTCAACAGGATTGCCGGCACAAAATTTTACAGTTGCCTCAGTGCAGAGAAGATTGTTTTCGCGCTCTAATATTGCCGTCATCTTCATCAACAAACAGTCGGTGAATTACAGAGACGGGGCTGATTCAGGCAAACCCGTTTATTCAGCTTACAATAGAAACATAGGGATTGAATACAACCTCGCTTCCTCCAATAATGTGTGGACTGGTAAGGTAATGTTTCTGAAATCCTTTACTCCCGGCAAGCGTAACAACGACCTTGTGCACGCCGCACATCTCCAGTATTTCAGCAGGCGCTGGTTACTCTATTGGCAACATGAATATGTTGGCAGGAACTACAATGCAGAAGTGGGGTATGTTCCCCGCAATGAATACGTCAAAATAAATCCACAGGCGGGCTATAGCTTTTTCCCAAAAGCCGGAAACATATTATCACATGGCCCGAAATTCATTTACACACTGTATACAAATGAATCATTCCGCCGCACTGACGATGAGTGGATGTTTATGTACAATGTCGCCTTCCGTAACAAGGCAACTTTTGCGCCGTGGTTCGCGCATGATTATGTCGAATTGCTACAGCCATTTGACCCCACCAACTTCAATAAGGATACGCTTGCCCGTGGTACCAGGCATTACTGGTATGCATGGGGTACAGATTTCGTATCGAAGCCGCAAAGCCTTTTAACTTATGGCCTTTCAACACGCTTCGGCGGCTACTATGAAAATGGTTCAAGGTATAACATCACTGCAAACCTGGGCTATCGTTTTCAGCCCTATGTAAGCATTACAATAAATGCCGCGTATAATAATATCAAATTACCTGCTCCCTGGAATCTTACAAAGTTTTGGCTGATTGGTCCAAGGATTGATGTTACCATGACCAATAAACTGTTCTTCACTACTTTTATTCAATATAACGAACAGCTTAATAACATCAACCTGAATACCCGTTTTCAATGGCGTTATAAACCCGCTTCCGATCTTTTTATTGTTTATACTGATAATTATCTCCCGGCACCTTTTTCAGTAAGAAACAGGGCATTGATGATAAAACTCACCTATTGGTGGAATGCAAAATTTAAGGTAAGGAGTTAGCCAGTTTAAAACTCCGGCTGGTCACCAACCAAAAATTTGTGCCATTTTGTATTATAATATTACGGCTCTTTTTTTCGTCTGATATTCCATTAAGTTGTGGAGTAAAGTCTTCAACTTATCATATTGGTTACAAAAATTTGTTTCAATAAAATATCAAAGACCAGTGCTGTGTTAAATATAAAATGGCGCTCTATCTATTTTATCATTCGAATAACAAAGTACACATGACGAAACCTATAAGAGGTTTCTCATAATTTCGTGTAATCCGATAGCCATCGGATCGTATTTAAAATTCGTGTACCCGTATTTTGCCATAATACACTTATCTTAACCTCGGTTTATGCCAACTCATTTCATAAACTTTTCAACCCAGGATTTTGTAAAATCGGCAAGCATAGGAATTACGTCTTGTTTTCGTGATGTGAAGCCATGATTGGCTCCTTCGATCTTTATAAGGGTTGCCTTTGTGAGTGAAGAGCACACGTTCTCTATCAAATTTAATGTGGCGAATTCATCGCGTGTGCCTTGTAAAAAAAGCATGGGAATCTTCACAGTTTTTAAGTGGTCGGCCCTTTCTATTGAAGGTTTGCCGGGAGGATGTAGAGGAAATCCATAAAAAATTATTCCCCTCACTACATTGGTTGAGTTTGCCGATAAATATTGCGAAGTCATTCTGCCACCAAAAGATTTGCCGGCAGCAAATAGAGGGAGTGCTGGAAATTTTTTATGCGCATTATTAATCGCGGCTTCAATGGTTTTATGGGCAACATCCGGCGTATCTGGCCTTCCTTTTTTATTCTCCATAAACGGGAAATTGAAGCGCAGTGTCCCGATACCACGATCGGCCAGTAAGGTTGACAGGGTTGTCATGAATGGATGGTTCATGCCAGCACCAGCCCCATGTGCCACCGTAATCACGCAACTGCAATTTTCCGGGATAAAATACTCCCCGGAAACTGAACCAATTGAGCCGGCGATTTTTAATGATACAGCACGTTTTTTCATTTTTTGAAGATAATAATTGTTTAAATAAGTTAAGAATTGTTGTTTATATAACATACCAATTTAGCATTCCAAATTGTCGCCGGTTGGTGGAGACACCAACCGGGGTGGCACGCCGTGGGCGGTGTCTCCACCAACCGCAATCAATCCGCCGATGCGACAATTATATATACACCCCACCACTTGGACTTCGAACTGCATTGCAAAAAATCTACTATCTTGGTGCACCTAATATTATTCCCTTAAACAGTCAAATATGGCAAAAAGAACGATCGTTTTTATACATGGATTGTGGATTCATACCAGCTCATGGCAGCCCTGGATGGATTTTTTTAATCAGCATGGTTACAAAACCCTTAACCCTGCCTGGCCTGGCGATCTTCCAACAATTGCCGAATGCCGTGCGAATCCCGAGTCCATTGCCAACAGGGGCGTTACGGAAATCGCCGACAGCTATGCCAGGGTTATTGCTTCTCTTTCCGAACCACCTATCGTTATTGGCCATTCTTTTGGAGGCCTTATTGCACAGGTTATATTAGGGCGTGGAATTGCTTCAGCAGGAATCGCCCTTGACCCCGCCCCTATGAAAGGGGTGTGGCAACTTCCATTTTCAGCGCTCAAGGCTTCTTTTCCTGTTCTAAGTAACCCATTCAACCTTAATAAAGCCATCTCTCTGAGTTTTAATCAATTTCGATATGGATTTGCCAATGCCGTGCCTGAAAAGGAAGCGAGGGATCTTTACGAACGCTGGACGATACCTGCTCCCGCCCGCCCGTTATTCCAGGCTGCAACGGCTACTTTCGCCGGATCGGAAACAAAGGTAAACACTTCCAATACCGAGCGAGGGCCTTTGCTTATTACTGGAGGCGAAAAAGATCATATCGCACCTCCGATACTCGGTAAAGCATCCCTTAAAAAATATAATTCTTCGGTAATTACAGAATTCAAAATGTTTCAAAATCGTGGACATTCATTGATTGTCGACCATGGGTGGATGCAGGTAGCTGAATCCACTCTTTTATGGCTTAACAAGTATGGCTTTTGATGGTAAATTTATTTCTATAGCCTCTCAATTGCAAATTGCGGTGTCTATGAAAAGACTGACATACAGTAACCTGCACAAGGATTAATTTCCCGGTAATAAAATGGATTTTTTCAAGATTATCTAATAAAACGTTTGAAAACTTCATTTTTAGTATTCGTTAACCATTTATTAAATTTTTTATAAAACAAATAACTAAACGCCTGGTATTGAGGTTATCAACACATAAGTTCATAACTAAAATGTCAAAAGAAATCTTTAGCAGAGTTTTTGATTATAGGATTAACCAATTTTCATATTAGGATTATGCTTCTTCAAAATTTACAAAGGGATATAGATGAGAAATGGGACGAGTGCTGGCCAATTAGTTCTTTGAGGCCATTAGCGATCCTTGATCTTATGAGTTATATCTATTTTATCAAAAAATTGGATGACCGTGAATTAATCAATAAACGATTGCAGGGCATACAGGATGAAGGTTTTGTTTACACTAAAGAAGTGGATGAATTTTCCTGGAGCAGGCTGCAGAATATGGACGTGCAAAGTATTCATGACCTTTTTACAGGCGAACATGGGATGATAAACCTCATGACCCATTATTCCCGTTCAAATTCTTTATACAGTGACTTCTTTAAAGCACCGTTAATTTTGACACCTACACCTAAATTATTATTGAAAGTAATAGAACTTATCAATGTAATCGAATCCAGTGACAGTGCCATACAGTCTGGTATCGGCGACTATCTTTTTGACAAAGCAGGAATTACCGGGCAGGACGGCCAGGTGTTTATTCCCGAAAATATAGCATGGCTGATGGTAGCTATTGCGGAACCCGGCATTGACGATATGACCTGCGACCCCTCAGCGGGAAATGGCTCACTTGTAATTAATGCTGCGAGGTATATTTCCAACAGGAATAATGAATCTTCTAAAAATGAAAGTTTCGGCTCACGTGGCATGCTAAAAAGTATGGAGTCAGATTTACTCCTTTTGCGCCTCGCCGCCATGAATATCATGCTGCATGGTATTAAAGATCCTGGATTGGAGATCCTCGATATTTTACCGGAGGGGTCAACAAAACTACCCGAACAAACAGCCTTGATAATTTCCAACCTGTTTTCCGTTGAAGGAGCAAGCAATATCCAGGTTGAGGGCGACACTTTAAAATCGGGACGTTCGGGGAAGGAAATTGTTCTGCTTAACCTCATCCTCGACAACATGCACCCCGGAGGCCGCGCCGTGGTAATCGTGCCCGAATATGTACTAAATAATATTGCTCCTGAAATTAAAAAGATCCGCCAGGATATTATTAATAATTATAACCTCGAAGGTGTGATTTATCTACCTCAAAAAAATAGCTCACTATTTTCCCGTGCAGGCATTCTCATTTTTAACAAGCACGAAACTGTTACGACCAGCAATGTCTGGTTCTGGAAAATGAAAGCAAGTAATGAAAGACTGGAAAATGACAAAACCTTGCGCAGCAAAGTTCAAAATGGCTTGTTGTCATCTTCTGAGTTATTTGAAGTAAATGACATCTTGAACCAATGGAAAAACAGGGCAGAAATACAGCCTGGAGATCTTGAAAATTGTTTTTGTATAACTGCCTATGATATAAAAGATAATGACTATAAATTAAATTTTAGCGACTATAAAATCATTCAAAAGAACCGGGAAATAAATAAAACGCCTGGCATTGCTGACGATAAAAAGAATCCTGTTGTATCAATTAAAAAAGAGCACCTCCATCATTTTTTTGAAGATAGTGTTCCTCTGCAAAAAAAGAAGCGGAGAAGCAAAGTGCTCCGGGCTGTTATTCCAATTTTGATCATAATTTCAGGTGCCGCCAGCTTCTATTTTTTTTATCCTACGAATTTTAATTTCATGAATGATCCGAAAAAAATCGTCGATTCTGTTTCAAATACGAGCCTGCGCGATACATCGAAGCGATCTATTTCTGAGCCAGGGAATGAAAATAAACCTGCAACCGGGCGAAAGGATATTACAAAAGCTACCATAAAGAATAATAAATTAAATATTTCGCAAGACCCGCCGGTATTTTCAACAGCTTATACTGTGATCAGCAAAGCTTATTTCTACAGTGCCCCCGACACTGCCAAACGCAGAAGTCTCTTCCTGGATGCACGCAAAGACCTCGTATTAACTTCTACAAACGAACAGAATGGTTTTGAATACGTGGTGTATGTTAATAAAAAAGGCCAAACCACCAAGGGTTGGTTAAACAAAAAGGATCTGCAACCGGTCGAATAGATATCCCGGTAACACCAGGCTCATGCCGTCAATTAAGTACTTTTTTAAAATGCGTCGAAAGCCAGGAACTTCTGAGATCCCAAAAAATTAGCTGTTTAGCGCTGACCTGTATGCCACCTACCAATCCGGTGCGCACGATGTAATAAAATTTATTTAAACTTTTCCAAAAATTAATTTGGTGGGTTAATATTAAATAACTTTAAGGAAAAGAGGATGCATGCGAAATAAATATATAAAATTGTGGGTGCTGTTCATTCTATTATTTTCTTTACAAGGATTTTCCCAGACTATAGACAAATCTTCTCCGGAAGCAGACAAATCGTTACATCCCTTGCTGGATAAATATTATCCCCGTGCGGATACAAATAAAGCAGTAACCACACAAATAAAACCTGCGCCGGCAAATAAACCGGTAGCCGTTACGCCTGTTGTTTCGGGTGCGGTTACCCCACCCCCCGTTATTGCTGAAGAACCTCCTGCTACTACCACTGTATCTGGCGTTACAACTACCCCTGCTACCACAACGCCTGCCATCACCTCGGCAATGGTGCCTGCCTTAACGACTGCGCCTGCTATGACTCCGGGCCAGGCTGTTCCCACAGAAACCGTCAATGGCGTAGCTACAGAACCGTCAATAACCACTCCAGTTATTACTACGACAATCTCGATAAACAAGACTACTCTCGTTACAGTTCAGGCACCTGCCCAAAAAGTCCAAACCCAGCCTCCACCACCACCTTATATGGATACAAGACTGGGAAGTAGTACCAAACAATATGATACCTGGGAAAAAAATAAGAATGGTGCGGGTTCGGTAACCACAAGCCCCAAATAACCAGAACGATTCGTGGGATTTATAAGAAACCGTACGATTACCTCCTAAATTTAATCCCGGTCTGTATTTTAAGAATTAAAATAAAGCCCGGGCGTTATTTTATATCGACGAGGTTGTATCTTCAATCGATGAAGCTAGATTTAGCCCCCAGGGGTTTGTTTACTGTTAGCATGTTGTTAGGTACATTAATAGCCGTAGCTCAAACGGCCACTCCTAAAGGCCATATTGATCCTTCCAGGCCAACAAATCAGTACACGCGGCTTAGCAATAATCTTGAATGTAATTTTCTTAAATCCGGGCAAAAGACTTATGGATACCGTGCCAATTTCGTCTGGGCTTCGGGCAGGCAACATCATTCAATGTATATGGAGTTACCCCTTCTATATGCTACTTCTTCTAAAAAATTTGGCATTGGCGATACGCGGTTCCGGTACTATTGGGTACCTTATAAAAATTATATTAAAAAACCTGGCGCCTTTGGGTTTGCAATAGATACCTATGTCCCAACCGGCAATATCGATAACGGGCTCGGGAGAGGACGGTGGATTGTTGCAACTGGATTGTCAACTGCCCTGGTGTTTGGCAGGTTTTCGACATTTCCCTATATCTATTACCTCTATAGCAGTGAAGTGATGAGTGATAAAATACCAGCCGCCGGTAAAAAAGCCTTACATGGATATATTGTCCAATCTATTTGTGTTTATAAAATTGACAAAAACAGTTATATAGATTGTACGCCTATATTTATGAAAAACAGCTACAGCAATGCTGGCAAAGATGATTTTGTGGTAGAGGGTAATTATCTATATATGGTTAAACAAAATAAAATTCAGGTGGGTTGTTTCGCCAGGAGATATTTTCTTGGAAACAGCACTACGATCCGGGCAGCCATGAGAATTTATTTTTGATATTTAGGTGTCATTGAAAATTCGCTTTTGTTCCATAGGAACATTTGGTTGGTAGAAATAGCACAAAGTTCATAAGCGTTCCATGGGAACGCATGGTGCTACACCGGTTCTTTAAAGATATATTTCCATTTTTACATTTGGTATTAAAGCAGGTATTGATTGGTGTGGCTTCATTCCAATAAAAATATGGATATGGTCAGGCATACTATTAAATTGCAGAATTTTATGCTTATTTGCCTGGAAAATGCCGGTTACCTACTCATGTAAT
>JBDTLZ010000257.1:0-14036 GCA_039934515.1 Ginsengibacter sp. | reverse complement strand
CTTAACTTCAAAACACAAAAATCAAATTTGAAAATATATTATGGCAAGAATTTGGAGTAAAGCGGTTACGTTTTTTGTTGCCCTGCTTATACCGTTTGCAACTTTTTTTTCATCCTGGGCGCAACCCGTACTAACCAGGAAAGGGAATTCTGCCCAGCTTATTGTAAACGGAAAACCTTTCCTGGTATTGGGAGGAGAGCTTGGTAATTCTTCAGCATCAAGTTTAGAATACATGCTACCGATATGGCCAAAGCTTAAACAAATGCATGTAAATACTATATTGTCACCAGTTTATTGGGAATTGATGGAACCGGAGGAAGGTAAGTTTGATTTTACACTCATTGACGGCTCTATATTAAACGCCAGGAAAAACAACTTAAAAATAATCGTGCTTTGGTTTGGATCGTGGAAAAACAGCATGAGCTGCTATGCGCCCGCCTGGGTTAAAACAAATCAAAATCGCTTTCCACGCGCGCAAAAAAAAACAGGAGACGGCGTCGAAATTCTTTCAGCATTTAGTGCCAACAATCTTTCAGCCGATGTAAAGGCTTTTAAAGTGCTGATGAAACATATCAGGGATATCGATTCAAATGATCAGACTGTGATAATGGTACAGGTGGAAAACGAAATCGGCATGCTTACAGAAGCGCGTGAATATACGGCTGAAGCAAATGCTGCTTTTAAAAGGGAAGTGCCCGTAGAATTAATGGACCACCTCCAAAAAAATAAGGCAATGCTGGTACCGGAACTCAAAGACCGTTGGGCAGCCCGGGGATCTATTATTAAAGGAAACTGGGAAATGACCTTTGGCAAAGGACTTGAAACAGATGAAATCTTTCAGGCTTATTATTACGCCAAATATACAAATGCAGTCGCGCAGGCAGGCAAAGCAGTATACGCGGTACCCATGTTTGTTAATGCTGCATTGAACTATAAAAATGTTAAGCCAGGTGAATACCCAAGCGCAGGGCCACTACCACACCTGATGGATATATGGCAGGCGGCAGCGCCGGCTATAGATATGTTATTACCTGATTTTTATAACCCTTATTTCAGGTTATACAATGACCTTTATATAAGGAGAAACAATCCTTTGTTTATTCCTGAGATCCTTTTTGGGCCTTCCGTTGAGGCTAAAGTATTTTATGCAATTGGGCATTATAATGCCATTGGCTTCTCGCCGTTTTCAGTAGAAACGACAGAAAAGCCTGAAGAAGAACCCCTGGGTAAAAGTTATAGAATACTTGAGCAGCTTGCACCTGAAATTTTACAATTCGGAGGAACGGGTAAAATAGACGGGGCATTGCTCGATACGCAAGTAAGACAACAGGATATCAGGATGGGAACTTATCATTTGTCAGTGTCCCATTATTATTCACTAGGCTGGGTACCGGAGGCAACAAAAACGGAATTTCCAATGGCCGGCGCCATATTCATTCAAACCGGGGATGATGAATTTATTGTTGCGGGAACAGGCATTGTAGTAACATTTACAACCGAAGACAAATTTAATCCGATCGTAGGCATTTTACAAACAGACGAAGGAGAGTATATAAATGGAAAGTGGACTCGGGGGCGGCGGATGAATGGTGATCAGGACCACCAGGGAAGACATGTGCAAATAGCTTCAGGAGAATGGGGAATCCAACATGTAAAGTTGTATAAGTATAAATAGTTAAAACGATCGGTTAGTATATTTTCTACTTTCCTTTTAAGCCCCATAAAAAATGACGGCATGATTCTAAAAGCGTTTAATTTTATGTATATAGCAGCCCGATGGAAGAAACAGAGGCGCATGCGGGGCACCGCTTTCCTGTTATCGCTATTTGTGTTTTCGGCACCGGCCCAGGTGAGGCTGCCTAAACTGGTAAGTGATGGCATGGTTTTGCAACGCGATGCAAAATTAATGATATGGGGATGGGCTACACCTGGTGAACCCGTGACTGTCGAATTCAACAACAACTCGTATTATACAAAGACCAATGCAGTTGGTAAATGGGCCGTTCAGATAAAATCCCAACGGGCCGGTGGCCCTTACCAGATGACAATAAACGCGAGTAATGAAATTATACTTAAAAATATCCTTGTGGGCGATGTTTGGGTTTGCAGTGGACAGTCCAATATGGAGCTAATGATGGCCAGGGTAAAATATAAATATCCGGAAGAAATAACCAACGCCAATAATTCTAATATTCGTCAATTTACAGTTCCCGACAAATATAATTTCAACGCTGCGCAATCCGATTTGGAAGGTGGAACATGGATAGACGTAAGTGCTAAAAATATACTTTCATTTTCGGCAGTTGGCTATTTTTTTGCAAAAGAAATATATGCCAGGTACGGGGTGCCGGTGGGGCTTATCAATGCTGCATTGGGTGGATCTCCTGCCGAAGCGTGGATAAGTGAAAAAGCGTTGAAGAGGTTTCCGGCCTTTTACGAAGACCTACAAAAATTTAAAGACACAAATCTTGTCAAAGAAATAGAAAGCCGCGACAGGATCATAAGCAGTAAATGGCATGATGGCTTGAATGACTTAGATGACGGATTAAAAAATAACTGGAAAAATTCAAACATAAATGATTCTGGCTGGACATCTTTTCAACTACCGGGTTACTGGGCAGATACGAATGCCGGACTTTTCAATGGGAGCGCCTGGTTTAGAAAAGAATTTGAACTACCTCAATCCATGACCGGCAAAACTATAAAAATTGAATTGGGAAGAATCGCAGATGCTGATTCTGTATTTATAAATGAGGAATTTGTGGGCACTACCGGTTACCAATATCCGCCGAGGATTTACGAAGTGCCACCCGGGATCCTGAAGCCGGGGGCCAATACAATTGTCATACGTGTGATCAGTGAGAACGGGCGTGGAGGCTTTGTTCCGGGTAAGCCTTACAGGATCACATCAGGCAACGATACCATAGATTTAAAAGGCATGTGGAAATTTAAACCTGGGGTAGCTGTAAGTGCATTGCCTGGGCAAACTGTGATACGTTGGAAACCTGCAGGATTATTCAATGCTATGATTGCTCCATTGAGCCAGTATGTTATTAAAGGTGCAATCTGGTACCAGGGAGAGGCCAATGCTTCCCGCCCTACTAATTACAAAGCACTGATGGAAACCCTCATCTCGAATTGGAGAGATGTATGGCGGCAAGGTAATTTCCCTTTTATTTATGTGCAGCTTGCCAATTTTATGGAAACTTCACTAACACCAGCGGAAAGTAGCTGGGCCGAATTACGGCAGCAGCAATTGAAGACACTATCTGTTCCAAATACTGCTATGGCAGTTGCCATAGATTTAGGAGAATGGAACGATATTCATCCCCTTAATAAAAAGGAAGTGGGCCGGCGACTGGCATTACTCGCACAAAAAGTAGCGTATCATGATAACACCAGTGTAACTTCAGGGCCGTTATACCACACAGTGGAAATACATGGAAATAAAATTGTCGTGAAATTTTCTCAAACTGGGAGCGGCCTTCGTATAAAGGATAACGTACAACTGAAGCAATTTGCCATTGCGGGCAAAAATAAAAAGTATGTTTGGGCGCAAGCTGTGATTAAAGGCAATACAGTTGTGGTGTGGAATACCTCCGTCAAAAATCCGGTGACTGTACGGTATGCGTGGGCTGACAATCCTGAAGGCGCAAATCTTTATAATAAAGATGGATTACCTGCTTCGCCGTTTGAAACGGGCAAATGAAACTCTTTAACGTTTATATTTTTTGACAAGGATAAATACTGTTCATTACTTAACTCCAATTCTTTCCAAACTAATGGCTAAAATAAATTTTTCGGAAACAGATTTTCAGTACTGCGAAAATTTAAAAGATCAATTCCAGGTAAGCAGGAATATTCAAATTTTTGTATACCGGATATTGTAATAAGGAAATAGGTGATTGATCATTTTCATTCAAACCGGCAATAAGATTTTTGCATCTTATTGAAATACTCAAAAAATTCGACCAGGTTATATCAAAATATAAGCACCTGGATATTATGAATCACTCTTGTCCAGCGGAAGTATTATTAAGAATTCGCTGCCAACCCCTTGTTCACTCTCTAACCTAATTTCACCGCCGTGCGATTTTATTATGTCATAGCTTATTGATAATCCAAGGCCCGTTCCCACCCCGGGTGCTTTAGTTGTAAAAAAAGGCTGGAAAATCTTTTCTTTTAATAATAAGGAGATACCGGTGCCATTATCCTTTACTGAAATTATAATCTGGCCATTTGACTTTTTCGTACCGACTGTCACTGTTGGCGTATAATCTGCCTGCGCTCCATTACTTTTAGCCGACACGGCGTGAAAAGCATTGTTCACCAGGTTGAGGATGACACGGCCAATCTCCGGGGGCACAACATTTATTTCGCCGGCTAGTGGGTCATAATCTGTGATAATAGCTGCGTTAAAAGCTTTGTCTTTTGCTTTTAATCCAAGGTAAGCAAGGTGGAAGTATTCATCCACCAGTGCATTGATGTTGGTTGATTTTTTTTCCATAGCCCCGGTTCGGCTATGTTCCAACATACCTTTCACTATTGCACCGGCTCTTTTACCATGCTGACCGATCCTTTCTGCATTATTGAAAATTTCTTCTGAAAGTGCTTGTACACCATCAGCATTTCCTTTCCGGTTTTCTTCCTGGAGCTCGGCGATTAACTCTGTATTTACTTCAGAGAAATTATTCACGAAGTTCAACGGATTTTGTATTTCGTGGGCAATGCCCGCAGTTAATTGACCTAAAGACGCCATTTTCTCCGACTGAATAAGATGTGCCTGTGTGCGCTTCAATTCCTGCAAAGCTTTGTTTGTCTGGTCACGCTGTTGGTCAGTAATGTCTTTTTCTTTTCGTAGGAGCATATAAGCCCTTTGTCTTTGGCGGTTGTTTTTAAACAATATGATAACGAGCACTACAATTACGACAAGAACGACCAACGCTACAGTCAATAAAAACCGCTGCATTTTCTTTTGCCTGTTAAGTATATTCACTTCCGCCTGCTTTTGAGATACCTCAAAATTGGTGCGCAGGTCAGCTATTTTTTGCACGGCTGCATAATCATTTATACTATCCTTATAAAGAATATAATTTTTATAGCGTTTTAGTGATTCTGCAGGATTTCCGGCTGCTTCGTGGAGTTCTGAAAGTTTAAAGTTTGCATCTCTTATTTGTTCTTTTAAATGATGTTGCTCGGCCAATGCCAGGCTTTGTTGTGCATAGCTGACAGCAGTAGCCCCATCCTTTTTTTGGAAAAATATATCACTCATGGAAATCAGGTAATCACATATAGGATAATAGTCCTTTAACTCCTGAAGTATGGGAATGGCTTTATTAAAGTTTTGAATTGCGAGGTTGGGTTTTCCGGTACTTGCATACACCATCCCGATGTTGCCCAGGCTATATGCAATCCCCTGAGGGTGATTCAGTTTTTCAAATATTGTTTTGGCTTCCCCGAAGTATAAGAAGGCAGAATCATAAATTTCACTAAGGCGAAATTCTTCCCCCGTATTCAACAATACCGATGCTAAAGGCACAGAATCTTTTTGTTGCCGTAACATCGAAATCGATTTGGTATAATAAATGATTGCATTGGGGTGTTTGTTAGTAATACCGTAGATGTCGGCAATGGCCGCATAGGCTTTGGCTTCCCCTGAAATAAATTTAGCTTTCATGGCAGCTTCAGCGCTTTTGATGTAGGCATCTAAAGCTTCATACAAATCACCCAAAAGCCTTTTTTTGTTTCCTTTTTGAAAATAGCCTTTGTGCAGGTATAAATTGTTGCCTTCGCTGCCGGCCAGGCTTATGAGTTCTTCGGCGTAATCTAAAGACAACCGCAGGTTGCTGACTTCGTTAAATGATAAATTAAGTAATAATTCTAATTTATCCCCGCCGTGTAAGCTATCAGCCTTGTAAATCTTTGCAAGGCTGTCGGCAACTGCCTGTTCCTGTCCATAGATATTATGGGAGATAAAACATACAAAGCCCATCAATAAATAACAGACCTTATCTTTAAATGACATAAGTTTTATTCTTATCTGATCTGGATTCTTGGATCACAAGTATAGTGATTTCCGTTTACATCTGTCCAATGGACGTAATAGTCTTCATAGGTACTTGTCAAAAGATGTTTTTCAACTCTTCCTTTCCACTTTGACGAAAGTACCTTTTTATGAGGATGCCTTTTGAATATGTTATTATTTCCAGGCTTTACAGGCATTGAATCCATGGATCGGACATTTGAAGAATCCTTATCGATTATCCATTTGATCCGTTGCCCTGCATCGACCCATAGCGTATCTGCGGGAGATCCGTGAGCATCTACCAATGTGAGTTTTCCGGTGGTTGTATCGCCGTTTTTAACGATAACTGAAACGACGTTACACGAGGGAAAAATGTATAAAATAAACAGGTAAGTGGAGACAAATTGGCATAGACGAAAAACAGGTTTCATAACTGATTTTTTGTGGGTTAATTGTATTTATTGATTTTTTCCTCGTAGTAGAGCAGCCTGGTTATTCGTAGAAATATTTCACTAATGTAGTACTCTATACCGAATTGGGATGTAAAATATTAAACAGGTTGTTGATTCTGCATTGTCTAAGAAGGATTGGGTGTTGCAGATGAGGAATGTAAATGGAGGAAGGGACACGAGCAAAATCGATAAATTACAACCGCTACTTCAAGAGGTACCTGAAAATACACAGGCATGCATGTCTACGGTCAATGCGGAAATTTTGCCCGATAGAAGAATCGACATTTTCTTTGGGGTGGGGCAAGGGCACGTTGTTAAATGAAAATAAATGTACCAACCGAAAGCCCTTGAAAACAGGGTGTCAATGTTCATCAGGAACATTTTTAAAAAATCACTTTTCACTGGCAAATGTGGGTCAGTGTACCACTGATTTCGTTTATTCGCAAGACCCTGGGACAACGGTCAAAACAAAATGCATTTAGTATCATGAACTGCTGACTCATAAATTCAAAAAAACACCTGAAGCGGTTTGACAATGGGGGTAATGGTGAATATGTTCTCAGTCTTTGGCAATCTGAAAAGTAAATTTGGGGATGGGAAAACAACGAACGGTTAGGCTGAACTGAACTCCAACAAGCGTTTCGATATTCTTTTCAGCCCAATACGGAAATGTTAGTGAAGATATCTTAATCAAAATATTTCCAGCGCATTTAGTGCATACTTTCCTTTAAAAGAGAATTTATTTTGAAAATATGGTTCTCATTATCAAAGGTTCCAAGTTCCATATTATATTTAAAATTAGCGTCAACCAGTCGTCGAAATTTATCGTTGCCCGTAAAAGCATTTTTTAGGTTTTTGATAGTTAATTTTTCGGGACTGCTGCTATCATTGATGCAAAAATATTTATTCGTCACATTAATTTTTGAATCGTCTGCGATCCTTGCATTAAGCAGTTTATAAATTAGAATTTCTTCCCCCGGGTTTAGTAATAAGAGTTCGCGCTTTCCATTAAATCTATAAACCTGGGTGCCGCAGGTTTCGTAGCCATATAATGTTTTCTTTCGTATTTTGTAAACACTGTCATTTCGTTTTATAGTTATGTATGATTTATTAAGCAGGTCATTAAGAATTATTTTATTTTTTCCGATGTTGCAATCAATAGCGTAAGAAAGCTTACCCGAATCAAAATCGTTATGATTTTCATAAACGCCAATTATCTTTTCACTGGTCTGTGCAACTAAATTTGAGAGTAAAAAAGACGAAAACGAAACGACCAAAAAAAGGTTTTTCATTTTAATAAATTTTATATTCAGGATTTACGTATTCAATTTTTCCAGCTTGCTTACTACTCCTACCTTTCTTAAAATCTTTCGGTTGGCTCTTTCATGAATCAGCCTGTATACAATAGAGTAGATGATTGGTAATAACAGTAGGGTAAGGATGGTTGAAGTTACCAGGCCTCCAATAACCACAATGGCCAAAGGTTTTTGGGTTTCGCTTCCAATGCCATGAGAGATCGCCGCAGGCATTAAACCGATGGCAGCCATTAATGCAGTCATTATTACCGGTCTCACCCGGGAGATCACGCCTTCATATATTGCTTCATGCAAATGCATTTTGTCTTCCAGGTTTTTTCGGAAAACGCTAATAAGAATTACACCGTTTTGAATACACACTCCGAACAGGGCGATAAATCCTATGCCGGCGCTGATGCTGAAGTTCATTCCTGTAATGTGCAGGGCGAGAATGCCTCCCATTAAAGCGAAAGGCACATTCAATAAAGTGAGAAGTGCATCTTTTACATTATTAAAGGTTATAAACAATATTAAAAATATTACCAGTAAACAAACAGGAACGATCTGGGATAAAGTATTTGACGCCCGTACCTGGTTTTCAAATTCACCATTCCATGTTGTGTAATAACTTTTAGGAAAGTGAACGTTTGTTTTCACTTTTTGCCGGGCTTCCGCAATGGTGCTTCCAAGATCTCTTCCCCTGACAGAAAATTTTACTGCTATATAGCGAGTGTTGTTATCGCGATAAATAAATGCCGGGCCTGTTATCGTTTTTATATCTGCAATTTCTTTTAAAGGGATTTTGATATTGTCTTTGCCCGGCATCATCAGGTTTTCAATCGCTTCCTGGTCGTTGCGGTACTGTTGTTCGTAACGAATCCTGATATCAAATCTCCTCTCTCCTTCATACAACTGGGTAGCAGCCTTGCCGCCAACAGCCATTTCGATCACGCTTTGCGCATCGGCCATATTCACGCCGTACATCGCCATTTTTTGTTGATCCAGTTCTACTCTAAATTCCGGCTGACCGAGGTTTCTCAGTATGCCGAGATCTTCAATCCCCTTCACTGTCTTTAGCTGCATCATCACATCTTTAGCCGCCTTATCAAGATCACTGAAATTTGTTCCGAAAATTTTTACGGCGAGAGAAGCGTTTACACCTGCCACTGCCTCTTCAACATTATCTCTTATGGGCTGGGAATAATTAAATACAATGCCCGGGTATTTTTTAAACTCTTTATCCATCTGGTCTATGAGTTCATCTTCGGTAATTTTTCTTGTCCATTCTTTTTGAGGTAGAAGATCGACCTGTATTTGTACGTCAAAAAAGCCTTTGGGATCGGTGCCGTCATTTGTTCTTCCTACTTGGGACAGTGTTTGTTTTACTTCAGGAAATTTGTGTAACACTTCAACCATTTTATTACTGATGGTATTTGCTTCGGGCAAGCTGACGCTCATGGGTAATTCGGCTTCCACCCACAAAGCGCCTTCGTTTAATTCCGGCAAAAATTCCGTACCCAGGAACTTTGCTGAGAAGAAAGTGAGCGCCATAATTCCAAAGGCGACCAGCAGGCTCACCTTTTTATATTTGTAAGTATTCCTGAACAAATTGGCAATTCCTTTCTCAAAAAAAATAACTATAGGATTGTGCTTTTCTCTTACATTCTTTTTCAGTAAAACACTGGATAGGGCAGGCACCAGGGTGAGTGTGAAAAGCAATGCACCCACCAATGCGAAACCCAGCGTATACGCCAGCGGCGAAAACATTTTACCTTCTACTTTTTGAAAAGCAAATATGGGAATCAGGCAGGTGATGATTATTAATTTAGAAAAGAAAATGGCTTTTCCCATTTCTGTTCCTTTCTGTTTAAACAAACCAAGCTTTGCCAGTTTGTTGAATTTTTCCATACCGACTTCCCGTGCTTTGTGATCGAGAGCTACGAACAAACCTTCTACCATTACAACGGCCCCGTCGATGATAATTCCAAAATCAATTGCCCCCATGCTCAGCAAATTCGCGCTCATGCCTTTTATCCTCATGCAGATAAAGGCAAATAAGAGTGATAGCGGTATGATGATACTAACGATGAAAGTAGTGCGCCAATCAGCCATGAACAATAACACGATGACCGTTACCAATATAATTCCTTCAACAAGGTTATGAATTACAGTTTCGGTGGCAAAGTCCATGAGGTCAGTACGATCATAGAACGTATCGATCTTTACACCTCTGGGCAAAATATTATCGTTAAGATCCTTTACCTTCTGATGAATAAGGTCAAGGACCTGTTCGGGATTTTCACCTTTCCTCATTACCACGATTCCTTCGATTACATCCTTATTAAAATCACGTGCAACCTGCCCGAGCCTGGGCTTTGCGCTTTCCCTAACGCTTCCTACATTCTTTACCAGGATTGGAACCCCATTAATATTTGTGATAATCACATTTTCAATTTCAGCTACATTATTTAACTGGCCGATTCCTCTCACTACGTAAGCCTGGCCATTCTTCTCGATCACATCGCCACCGACATTTAAATTGCTTTTGGCGACAGCGTTGTAAACATCCAGTGAACTTAAATTGTACTGGATGAGGTGATTGGGGTTAATGCTGACCTCAAATATCTTTTCCTCTCCGCCAAAACTATTTACGTCTGCAACTCCGGACACGCTTTTAAACTGCCGATCCAGAACCCAGTCCTGGATGGTAGTAAGATCACGGATGGAGTAATTTTTTCCGGTGAGCGTATAGCGATAAACCTCGCCGGTTGGTCCGTAAGGTGGCTGTACGTCGGGCACCACGCCTTCCGGCAAATCCGCATTACTAAGACGACTCATAACCTGCTGGCGGGCAAATGCGTCATCGACATCATCATCAAAAATCAATCTTATATAACTCAGGCCAAATGCAGAGGTGGTTCTTAAATTACTTTTTTTCTGGACTGAATTTAATGCTACTTCCAGCGGGACTGTTATAAATTTTTCTACCTCTTCAGCGCTGCGGCCGGGCCACTGTGCGATAATTATGATCTGCGTATTGGTAACATCGGGAAAAGTTTCAACCGGCGTATTCCTGTAACTCCAAACTCCGATTACTACCGTTATCCCCGTTAGAAAAAAAACAAGGTAGCGGTGACGGAGTGAAAAGTGAATAATATTTTTTATAAGTTTTGCCACCGTAATAGTTTTTTAAAGCCAATAGGTATTCGTTTAGGATCAATCCCCGTTCAAAGAATTGTAAAGCAATAGCTGGTTACTGCTTACGATCCTGTCACCTTCATGAAGGCCTTCCCGGATGTAGGTTTTGTCGCCCACAGTTTTTATAATATCCACTTCTTCTGCGCTAATGTTATAGGTGTCTTTATAAAGAATTACATAATTTTTCCCTCCATCGAAAACCAGGGCTTTACCCGGAATTTCCAGGGCCTTTTTATCCTGCTTATCTGCTATAACGATTTTTGTAAACATCTCTGGTTTTAATAAAAGATCTCTGTTTGGCAAAACGATCTTCACCTTCATCGCTTTACTCGATGGGTCAAGTACGGCATTTATATGATCAACTTTACCGTAAAAGATTTTATCGGGATAGGCTAGCGTGGTAACCGCTGCTTCCGTTCCCACTTTTATCTTATTGATATCGGTTTCAAAAACATTTGCCCAAACCCAAACATCCTGCATGTCAGAAATGGTAAATAGATTTTGGGCATTATCATTTCTTATAAAGCTTCCTGCATTGATATTTTTTTCGACTACGTAACCATTGCGGGGAGAAGAGATCACGTAGGTGCCGCCGGCACTGGTTTTACCGCCACCATTTATCTGAATTTGCGCATGCACTTTCGAAACCGCATTCATTGATTTTTCATATTCAAGCTTTGCTTCTATATACTCTTTTTCACTGCCGATACCGCTCTTATACAATTGTCCTGCATTCACAAATTCTTTTTCTGCAATGGCCGCATCGCTACCGGCAATTTTAAGATCAGCATAATTTCCAGCGACATCAGCGCTTTTAATGACAGCCAGCGCCTGGCCTTTGGCAACTTTATCGCCCAAAGAAACATTTACTGAAACAACCTGTCCGCTTGCATTCGGAAATATTTTGACAACTTTATTATCGTCGTTATCCACTTCACCGCTTAAAGAAATGAGATCTTCAATGTTGTCCATCTTCACCGTGTCTATTGTAATTATTTTCAATAAAGAGTCGGATATAATTGGTTCTTTTTTTGCCGCAATAATTTCAGTTTTGCCACTACAGCCTGCATAAATTATTGAAGAAAGAATTATTATTGATTGATATATACTTTTCATAATTTATTTATTAATTGTGATCACGTCATTTCCAACCTGGTAATTTAATTCCAACATGGATTTTATTAGTGCTGTGTGCTGGTCCAGTAATTTTAATTTCGATTCCTTGTAAGCATCATTAAAATCAATAAATTCCAACAGGCTTATCTGGCGTTTCTGGTAACTAGTCAGCATACTTTGAAAAAGCTGGTCGTAATGCAGTGAAAAGTCAAGTTGCTCCAGGTTATTAACTTGCTGGTAAAACGTAGTTTTATCATAAGCTGTTGAAACATCGTTGGCAATTTTTGAACTTTCCCAGTCAGCTAAAACCTCCTGCTGCTTTATGGAGAACTGCGCAGATGAAATATTGCCCTTGTTCTTATTAAAAATATTTAATGGCAGGGAAATAGCCAGACCAATATAGTTCGGTGCATAGCTGCTGCGCTGATCGTATTCACTTCCGATACTAACGTCCGGTTTTACCAATGCTTTTTGATAGGAAAGGTTGTGATGTTGATAATCCATTTGCGACCTGGCGAGTTTTGCATCGGGGCGGTTTTGCAACGCCGAATCGATCAGTTGCTGTTTTGGCGGCAATTGGATTTTTATAATATCCGGTAAATAGTAATTTAATTGGGGCTTGATGAAAACATTGTCATTGTTTTTTATCAATAATTTAAGCTCGCTTTCAACAGGGATAATTGTTGCTTTGATATTTACCAATTCATTTTGCAGGCCGAACAGTAATGCCTTAACACGGATGTCGTCTTTTTCTGAAACATTACCGGCTTTTAATTGAGCGTCTGTCGCTGTAACAAGTATTTGCAACCGGGCTATTTCGCTGTCGAACACGCTTTTTAATTTAAGTTGGTGATCAATTTCAAAAAGATCACTTATTAAAGTGTACCGAAGGGTTCGTACCAGATCATCAAATTGTTCGGAAGAAATGATTGTATTGTCTTCAGCAACCTGTGCGAGCTTATTTCGTTTGCCAGCTGTTCGGATAAGCTGGGTAAGCTGTAAATAGATCTGGCCGGAGGCAGCATTATGTTTAAGGAAACCTCCCTGCGCATCGTAGATATTCTGATCGGTTGAAAGAACAGGATTATCCCAAACCTTTGCCTGGCGTATCAGTGCACGGTTTGCATCAATATTATATTTAGCTGCCAGTAGCTGAAAATTATTTTGCAGGAATGATTTTTGAGCATCCTGGAGAGTCATGCCTAAAGTATCCTGTGCTGAAACAACCGCACAACAAAAATTAGCTACCAACACTGCCACTACTAAAAAGCGCAGGTGGTACCATGAGTTTTGAGTCATGATAAAAAAATAAAAAATAGATAAGATAAAAGGGGAACCTTATCACACGAATAGTGATACAGGAAAACTATCCCGCTGGAGGTGGGGGATTTATTTCTTTTATAAACTGGTAAGCATATCTATCCGAAATGGCCGGATAATATTTCTCAATTACAATTTCACAAAAAGAAATATTTATTGGAATGATTTTTTGGAATGCTATTTCAAATTGCTTGTGTTGCTGTAGTTCTTTCTGCTGCCGGTCTTTGGACTCGGGAATTGCATTAGTATATTTTAGAATAATTTCCGCAACATATTCAACATAAGTGTCAATATAATTAAAATTATCCGGTGTTTTGCTGTCGGTAGCCATTTGAGCGGACGTTGCGTCAATACTCATATTGAGTACCTGCAATGCAATTATCAGTGTAAAAAACCGGCAAATATGGTTTTGAAAATAGCGCATCAGCAAATGAAACGCAATATTAAGTCTGTCCCTTGTTAAGTAAATGCAAAAAATATTCCTGCCTAATATGATCACTGCATTGCGGGAAATTATCGGGGATCTTTGCCGAAATTTCGTGGCAATCTCAATAACGGTAGTTGGGAGATTGCCGCGAACATGCCGGATTTCTTTCATTATAAATCTCTTTGCAGGCAGGCATGATTCTC
>JBDTLZ010000256.1:0-5729 GCA_039934515.1 Ginsengibacter sp. | reverse complement strand
GCTCCGTGGCCTATATGTGCATTTTCTTTCAAAACAACGGTAGCACCGGGGAACATATGGATGGTACAATTCTCCTGTACATTACAACCGTCTTCAATTATTATTTTTCCAAAATCGCCGCGAAGGGCTGCCCCGGGGCCTACATATACATTTTTTCCAATGATCACATTGCCTGTTACGGCACAAAGCGGATGAATAAATGCAGACTCATGTACAACAGGTTTTATGCCTTTAAACTCGTAACATGCCATGGTAAGGGTTTAATTCTTCCAGCCCAGCTGGTCTATGATGAATGCATATTTCAAAGCGGTTAATTTCTGACTTTCATACCTGCCCGATTCACCACCATGCCCCGCACCCATATTTACTTTAAATAATACAGGGTTGGTGCCGAGGTTATTCTCACGCACTTTGGCCACCCATTTTGCCGGAGAGAAAAACGGGACCTGTGTATCATTTAATCCACCAGTTGCAAAAATTGCCGGATACTTCGCAGGTTTCACATTGTCTAACGGCGACCAGCTAAGCATATAATCATAAAATTCTTTTTTATTAGGATCGCCCCATTGATCATATTCGACACTTGTGAGTGGAAGGTCAGCATTATACATGTCGGTTATTACATCCATCCACGGAACTTCGGCAAGAACGCCGCGGAAAAGATCCGGGCGCATATTCGTAATCGCGCCCATCAGCATTCCACCAGCACTTAGGCCATTCGCAAACAGCCTGTCGGGGGTAGTATATTTTTCATTTACCAGGAATTGTGCAGCATCGGTAAAATCGGAAAATGTATTTTTTTTATGGAATAGCCTCCCCTGCTCAAACCAATCACGCCCCATCTCCTGCCCGCCCCGTATGTGGGCAATAGCAAAAGATATTCCCCTGTCAAGCAAGCTCACAACAGCCGGATCAAAAAAAGGATCTGAATCATTCCCATACGAGCCATAAGCATATAAAAGCAAAGGATTTTTACCGTCTTTTTTGAATTTATCGTTTCTGTATATTATAGAAACCGGAACTTTGGTGCCATCACCTGACGTTGACCAAACCCTCTTTGCCGTATACAATTCCGGGTTGAAATTTCCACCAGTTTTTTCCTGCTTCAATAATTTCCTGATACCTGTTTTTAAATCATACATATATTCGCTTTCGGGAGTTTTAAGTGAAGTAAGATGATACCGTATACTGTCTGAGGCAAAATCATCGCTTGCCATGTACATATCGGCAACATAATCTTCCTCGCCAAAATTTATCATCTTCCACTTACTTGTTTTTCTGTCGAATATTTTTATTTGCGTTAAGCCGTTTTCTTTTGTTTGCGCGAGGTAATAATCTTTCAATATATCTACGTTCTGAAGAAGCGCGTGTTCATTTACAGGAATAACATCTTTCCAGTTTTCAACAGAGGGTTTGTTAATTGGTGCGGTAACCAATTTAAAATTCTTTGCATTCCTGTTTGTATAAATGTGAAAAACATTTCCTTCGAAATAATTTGTCTTGTATTCAAGATTGTTGGTGCGCGGCTGAATAATTACCGGTGAAGCACTGTTGTTATCAGCGTCGAGATAACGGTCTTCAGTAGTATTGGTGCTTACCGTATTGATAAAGATATATTTGTTATTTTTTGATTTTGACAAGTCGATTTCATAGGTGCTGTCGCTTTCGGTATAAATTTCCGTGTCGGTATTTATCCCTGCGCCCAGGGTATGGCGCATTACCTTATACCCGCGTACAGTATGGTCATTTGCAACATAATAAATGGTTTTATTGTCGTTGGCCCAAGCATAGCTCCCTGAAGTATTCGGGATGATTTCAGGATGCAGCCCGCCCGATGATAAATTTTTAATGTACAACGTTGAGCGCCTGTCGCCTGAAGTATCTATGCCGTAAGCGAGTTGTTGATTGTCGGTGCTTACCCTCCATCCACGTACCATGTAGATCTGGTGATTTTTTGCCAATACGGGTACGTCCAGTGTAATTTCTTCGGGAGCATTTGTGGTTTCCTTTTTTCTTGCATACAATGGGTATTGACTTCCTTCTTCGAACCGGGAATAATACCAGAATCCATTTCTCTTTACAGGCAACGATTCATCCCTTCCCGGGATACGGGCCACTATTTCATCATATAGTTTCTTTTGCAGTGCTTCTGTATGCTTCATATAATTATCAACATAAAGATTCTCTTCTTTTAAATGATTGATAACATTTGTGTCTGAAGAATTGCCAAGCCAGAAGAAGTCATCAGTTCTTGTATGGCCATGTTCAGAAAAAACTTTTGGACCTTTTTTGGTTACAGGTTGTCGCAGATCCTGGGCGAAGATTTGGGGTATCACAACAAAAGAAAAACAGCAGCCAAATATTATACGTTTTATCATGTTATTTATTAATGATGAAGGATTTGGTAATAAATACCGTCAACAATATTACACCAGATTTTTATTTGTCCTAAAGCAGGTCCCTTTGAATACAGCAATGGTGTGACCCCGTTGATTCGTAATGGTGACCTGGTAAAGACCGGTAGATTTTCCATTGTGTATTTCATTGGCCTCTGCAGTAAGTTCATCGCCTACGTGAGCGGGTTTTAAAAAGTTAATCGACGTATCCAATGCAACCGATAAGTTATTGCGGCTGTTGCAGGCAAATGCAAATGAACTATCAGCGAGGGAGAACGCGATGCCCCCGTGAACAATACCAAGGCCATTCATCATTTCGCTGCGGACCGCCATCTTAATTTTGCTGTATCCTGCCCGTATTTCTATGATCTCTATGCCAAGCCATTGGCTGAAAAGATCGGTTTCCATGATGTGGTTTACAACCTGCCGGGATAGCTCGTCGCTGTTCATCCTTTCTGTAAATATTGAGCAGTTAAAAAATACCTATTCAGGGGTTAAGAATTATAAAAATAGCGCGATCATTAAACAGGGAATCAAAAGACAGGAAAGGCGTACCATATTGTTAACAGTCCTGGTTTCTCCCGGCATTAATGACCGGTAAATTTTGCTTTACGTTTCTCCAAAAAAGCCAAAACTCCTTCCTGGAAATCATTGGTAAGGGCGGCTTTTTGCTGAAGTTCATCTTCTGTCTTCAATTGTTGTTCAAGATTTTGTCCCAATGATTTATTAAGAGCCTGTTTTGTATAGGCCAGCGCTTTCGTAGGAAGTTCAGAAAGTACTGTGGCAATTTTCTCTGCTTCCCCGCTGAAAGTATTATCGGGAAAAGTTTTATAGATCATCCCGCTTCTTTCGGCTTCTCCGGCAGTAATCTTATCACCAAGCATCATGAATGCAGCAGCCTTTTGTATGCCAACCAGGCGTGGTAGAAAAAAGGTCCCGCTGCTATCGGGTATCAACCCGATCTTACTAAAAGCCTGGATAAACGAGGCAGACTCTGCAGCAACTACCACATCACAACACAGGGCAATATTTGCGCCGGCTCCCGCAGCTACTCCATTCACTGCTGCAACTACGGGCTTATTAAGTTCTCTTATTTTTGTAATGATGGGGTTATACTGTTCTGATAGAATATTCTCCATACCCCGCCCGTTCGGATCGATAGCTTCCGACAGGTCCTGGCCGGCAGAAAATGCTTTACCGGCTCCTGTAATGCAGACACACCTTATACTGTTATTATTTTCACAGTCATCCAAAGCATTTTGCAATGCGAGGGCCATACCACGATTGAATGCATTGAATTTTTCCGGCCGGTTCAAGGTGATAAAAGCAACAGCATTTTTTAATTCAAAAAGAATGGAAGACATAATTATCGTAAGTGAGATTGCAAATCTATACCCTAAAATCTGCATTCAAAAATTACTAATGGCATTTGAAATAATCAAAAGGTTCGAGGCATTCGTTGCATTTATACAACGCCTTGCAGGAAGTTGAGCCAAACTGGCTGATAAGCGCTGTATTGGTTGAGTTGCATAATGGGCATTGTACAAAGGGGTTTGCGGAATAATTCTTATCAAATGTCTTCGCCACCGGCGGAGCTATTCCATAAGATCTTAATTTTTCTTTTCCTTCATTGGTCATCCAGTCGGTTGTCCAGGCGGGTGAGAGCTGCTGTATGATTGTAAAGCTGGTGAACCCTTCACTTAACAATGCCATGCGTATGTTCATTGAAATTACGTCCATTGCCGGGCATCCGCTATACGTAGGCGTTATAAATATTTCTATACCAGTGTCGCTGATTTTTATCTCTCTTATAATGCCCAGGTCTGTGATAGACAGTACGGGGATTTCCGGATCGGTGATTTTCATCAGCAACCTCCACACTTCACCTGCACTACTATGGTCCTTTACATTTTCCATTATTAATTTATTTCACCATTCGCACCCGGGATAGGCTCTTTGAAGGAACTGCATTTCAGCAAGAATAAACCCAAGGTGCTCTGAATGGATTCCGTTCTTTCCTCCAGACTGCATCCAGGTTTTTTTATCTTCCGGGTAAGCCAGCATTGCTTCACTAAATACTTCCTGCACTTTGTGTTGCCATACGCCTTTTATATCACTAACGGGAACGCTTATGCGCTTTTTACCAGGCTCGTTTTCAAAAACAGCCGGTTCGAACATTTCACCGGTATAGGGCCAAACTTCTTCGAGCGCCTGCTTTAACCGGCTGCTACTTTCGTCTGTGCCATCTCCCAGGCGTATCACCCATTCACTGCTCCATTTTAAGTGATAGGTAACTTCCTTCAAAGATTTTTCTGCAATCGCACGCAGTTGCTTATCGGCCGACGCCACCATTTTTTGATACAAAAAGTACTGGTATGTGCTGAATAGAAATAATTTCAACGTTGTTTTTGCCCAGTCACCATTCGGTAATTCAGTAATTAAGAAATTACGAAACTCCCGCGCATCCCTGAAGTAAGCCAGCGTATCTTCTGAAACATCGTCTACACCATAGGCGGTGGTATGATTTTTAGAAGTATTGATAATGCCCGCGGCATACTGGTAAAAATTTCTTGACTGGCCGATTAGATCCAATGCAATATTGCTGATGGCAATATCCTGTTCGAGCATTGGCCCATGTCCGGTCCATTCACTGAGCCTGTGTCCCATTATCAGGGAATTGTCTGCAAGATGCAGGCAAAAGTTGATGATGGGATCGGTCGCCAGGTGGCTGTGTGATTCTGTCATTCTCTAATTGAGTATGGATGAATTCATGCGTTATTTCTTAAGTTTTTATACCTGTTGATTTTTTTATTTGCCACTCATCTGTCTATATATGCTTCACTTCATCGGGCAAATCGTAAAATGTGGGATGCCGGTAAATTTTGTCATTTGCCGGGTCGAAAAGGCTTGATGCATCATCCGGGTTGGATGAATGGATATTTTTTGACTCAACCACCCATATGCTTACGCCTTCCATACGCCGGGTATAAACATCTCTTGCATTTTCTATTGCCATTTGCGCATCTGCTGCATGAAGGCTCCCCACGTGTTTATGATCAAGGCCCTGCTTGCTTCTGATAAAAATTTCCCAGAGGGGTTCGTCGCTTTTCATGATCGGTTGTTTTGCTGATTATTCTTTAACTGCATGTACCATTTTCTTAGCCGCATGTGCAATAGCGGCTTGTCGCACCCATTCCCCATTTTCATGTGCACTGACCCTTGCTGCCAGGCGTTCTTTATTACAAGGGCCGTTTCCTTTGACCACATTCCAAAATTCATCCCAGTTTATTTCTCCAAAATCATAGTGATTTTTTTCTTCATTCCATTTAAGAT
>JBDTLZ010000255.1:0-32393 GCA_039934515.1 Ginsengibacter sp. | reverse complement strand
TTCATAGGTATAATCCATACCGTTTTTTTCAAGGTAATCCCGGGCATATTCCGGGACCCAACGGGTATGAAAATGTTTGGCCAGTTGCTTCGATAAAGTGCTTTTGCCGGTTGACTCGGGGCCAATTATCACATATTTTTTTACTGTTTCCATTCGGGTAATTCTTTGTTCCCAGGAATGCGCCTGCCGGCTTTTTTTGCCCACTCATGCAATCCTGAAAAAGCCATTATTAAAAGGATCAAATAATAAACACTCGTGAAAACATAATGCTTTACAAAATATAACGGGATGGAAGCTATGTTGGTAGCGATCCACCAATACCAGCTTTCAACTTTTTTACGGGCCATCAGCCACATAGCTGTAAATGCCGTAGCACTGGCAAAAGCATCAGCCCAGGGTATAGCGCCCGGTGAAAAGTCTTTTTTCAGATAAGTCAGCGCACCGAAAATGGCTATGTAAAATGCCGTAAAGAAAAGCAATTCCTGCAACCAATCTTTTTTATCAGACCAGGTGATAACAACAATATGCTGGCGTTGCTGATTCTTTTTCGACCACAATATCCAGCCATAAATGCTCATAATTGTATAATAAAGATTTACAGAAGCTTCACCAAACAAACTGCCTTTTATACTGATAAATACATAGGGTATCGTATTGGCTAACCCTACCGGGTAGACGAGGATATTTTCTTTGCGGCTGTACCATACACTTGCTATACCAAAGAAAACAGCTATGTATTCCAGCAACGAAGTACGCTGCATATCCAATACAAACTGGTGGTAAATTTCTGAAAGGCCCAAATATTCAGTTGAGGATCAAAAGTAGTTTAGATAAAATAAAAAAGGCACTGTGAAGATGCCGTTGACAGGTTTTAGCCCATCAGACCCGGAAAAATCCAATTAAACCGGACATTTATTATTTGACTGTTTTCATCACAGGATTTGAACTCGCGTGAAACCTCTATGGTATTGACTTGAGTTTCCAAATCGGGTGTCCTGCATTATTTTTAAAGTAGGTACCGTCTTCCAAAGAAAAATAAATCAGGATGAACTTATTACGAACGAATGTTGCTATTATTTGTTCCATAGGCATCTGGTTGGTAGAATAACGATACAATGAATGTTCCCGTTCCGTAGGAATGGTGGTGCTTGTACCCTACATTTATAAGATAATTTTCGTTCTATGCCAAATACTTATAAAAAAAGAGATTTGTTTTCACAAGTTTTACCCTAACCCCGTCAACATTTGTTCGACGGCCAATAGGAGCCATAGCGAAATTAAAGTGTTTGTCTTTTTTAAAAGTGCATCCGGCTTTTTATTGTAGGTGACTGATTCCTCATGAATAATCCAACACTCAGTTATAGAAAGGCGTTTACTGTGCGCCAGGTGTGTCCATATTGTCCGTTTAGTCACTCATCAGTTTTAGTGTTGGCTTCTTCGTTAGTCAATGTTTGATTCTTTGCAATCTGGCGCTGTGTTTCATCAATTAATTCTTCTGCTTCAGTACTCAATTGATAAATACCCCCGTTTTCACGGAATTCAAAATATCAGCAACTCTTCAAGGATAGACGTACCTGTTACTTTCCTGATTGTAGTAATTAATCTCTCTTAAATATTTTGTTCAGGCATTACATGAATTTTATCATCATCTTATTCCGCTTCTGCAACCACTTCTTTTACCTCGGGTATCATGCGTTTCATCATCCCTTCGATTCCGGCCTTCAGGGTGATCATTGAAGAAGGACATCCGCTACAACTGCCCTGCAACATCAAATTGACCTTGCCATGTTCATAGCTTCTGAATTGTATGGCCCCGCCATCCATTTCTACGGCAGGCTTTACATAATTCTCCAATAATTCTTTTATCCGTTTCACAACATCGTCATCATCTGCACTAACTTCATTCGAACTTTCTGATTTTCTGGCCGCAATTTCGTCTTCGTTTACAACCGGTTTTCCTTCTTCCAGGTACTCTTTTAAAAATTGTTTTATAGAAGGAATCACATCCTGCCAGTCTTCAGTTTCATTTGTTTTTGTGAGCGTAACAAAATTACTGGCAATAAAAACAGATTTTATAAAAGGAAAACTAAATAGCTCCATTGCAAGCGGGGAGGGTAACGCGCCCGATTCGTCCTGGAAATCAATGCTTTTACCCGGGTATAAAAGTTTGTTGGCCACAAACTTCATGGTTTCGGGGTTGGGCGTCATTTCAGTATAAATGCTGATGACCGGGTTGCCTGTTTTTATCATACTAAAAAATTAAGCCACAAAGTTAACAAGAATTGTGGAAACCTTATTCCTTATAGATGGGATTAACAATAGGCTTTGGAAAGCGATTTTTTTGGGGCCATCTTTTGGGCTGTTTGAAAAGGTAAGTTTCTAGTCCACAATCCTCAACTTCGCATAATTCAACATGATCTTCTTTTCGCCATTGTGCTCGAATTTTACAGTCGCGACGGGATTGTGTGCTGCACCCTCCATTCGGATAACTTCTCCAAAACCAAATTTCTGGTGCTCAATTTTCTGTCCCTCTTTTAAATTGCTGGTATCGCTGGGTACAAAACCGGGCGAAGGTGTATGTTCCTTTATTTTAATGACAGGCGTTGTAAGATAGGCAGGTTTTTCGCCGTGTTTGCCTCCGCCGGCGTTTTGCGGACGGTCAAAAAAGCTTTTGGGCTTGTCAAATGGGTCCCAATGGCCTCCCTGGTTATTGCGCATGTTGCCTCCTGCAAATGCACGATCCAGGCGCTCTTCCGGCAGTTCGTCTATAAACCGGCTTGGATCATTTTGGGTAAGGTTTCCGAAACGGTAGCGGGTATTTGCATAGGTAAGCCACAATCTTTGCTTGGCACGGGTCACTGCAACATAAAATAATCTTCTTTCCTCTTCCAGCTCTTCCCTGGTATTAATGGCCATGGCATTGGGAAACAATGTTTCCTCAAGACCGCCTACAAAAACAGCCGGGAATTCAAGACCCTTTGCGGCATGGATGGTCATAAGCTTCACGACATCGCTTGCACCTTTATCATCATCTGCGTCTGTTAAAAGTGTTATTTGCTGAAGATAGCTTCCGAGGCTCTTGTCAAGCAATTCGCCATCTTCTGTGGGTGTTTCAGTGAATTCTTTTATCGAGTTGAGCAACTCCTGGATGTTCTCATACCTGGCGAGCCCTTCTGTGGTCTTATCATTAAAAAGTTCTTTTATTATGCCTGTATTTTTACCCACCAGCACTGAAAGGTCATAAGCATTTTTCTTCGCCAGCTCACTTTGAAACATCTTTATCATGATGACAAAGTTGGTGATCACCTCCAGGGTTGTAGCCTTATAGCCAAACGCTGAAGCACGTTCAAGCACATTCCACATCGAAATATCATTCTGATTGGCATAAAGAATGGCCTTCTCTATGGTGGTTTTTCCAATGCCCCTGGCGGGGAAATTTATGATGCGCTTTAGGGCTTCCTCATCGCCGGGGTTCAATATTACCCTCAGGTAACTTAGAAAATCTTTGATCTCTTTTCTCTGGTAAAAACTTATACCTCCATATATCCGGTAAGCGATATTCATTCGCCGGAGGCTTTCTTCAAAACTGCGGCTTTGTGCGTTCGTTCTGTATAAAATAGCAACATCATTATTGCGATAATGGTTGCGCAATTTTAATTCCTGTATGGCATCTGCAACATACTTGCCTTCGTCATTATCTGTTGCGGTGCGCACCAGCTTAATTTTTTCTCCTTCTTCGTTACTGGTCCATAGTTTTTTTGGCAACTGGCTTTTGTTATTAGCGATGACACTATTGGCAACATGAAGTATGCTTTGCGAGCTCCTGTAGTTTTGTTCCAGCACCACAACCTTTACATCATCGTAATCTTTTTGAAATTGCAGGATGTTTTCGATGGTAGCTCCCCGGAAACTGTAAATGCTTTGCGCATCATCGCCTACTACCGCCACATTCTCGTGCATCGCCCCCATCAGTTTAATAATTTGATATTGGGCGGTGTTGGTATCCTGGTATTCGTCGATCATTATATAACGGAACTTGCGCTGGTACTTGCTCAGGCTCTCAGGATGCGCGGTGAGTAATAAATAAAATTTCAGCAGCAGATCGTCAAAGTCCATCGCCCCGTTTTTAAAACAACGCTTACAATAGGCATCATATATCTGCCCGGTCATCGGCCTGTTTGCCCGCATATCTTCCTGTTGCAATCCATAGTCAATGATGTATTCTCCCGGAGTTATCAAGGCATTTTTGGCCGATGAAATCCTGTTATAAACAGTATTGGGTTTATAGTGCTTATCGTCGAGGTTCAATTCATTCACGACAGTTTTAACAACGCTTTTGGCATCGTCTGTGTCATAAATAGTAAAGTTTCGCGGGTAGCCAAGTTTATCAGCTTCGGCCCTTAAAATCCTTGCGAAGACCGAGTGAAATGTTCCGATATAAATATTTCTTGCTTCATTATTGCCCAGTATGCGCTCAACACGCTCCTTCATTTCAGCAGCCGCTTTGTTGGTAAATGTGAGGGCAAGTATATTGAACGGGTCTACACCTGTTGCAAGTAAATGGGCAATACGCGTGGTAAGCACTTTTGTTTTTCCGCTCCCGGCACCTGCGACAATCATAATCGGGCCGTCACGATGCAACACTGCCTCCCGCTGTGGCTCATTTAATCCCAGTAAATATTCCTGCATGGCACAAAGTTACGCAACCCCGAAGGTTTTTTACACACAAAGATTACCCATAAAGCAGGCAGGTTATTATTTCACAGTTAAAAAAACAATTCTATTTTTTTTATTTCCCCGCAGGGTTTGGCTTCCCTTTATTAATATGCCATTTATCCTAATTTCTTCAAAAAGCAAGCATTCTTTTTTCCTTATTGAGTTAAGTGGGATGCGGCTTCGCTCATAAAAAATTGTCTTTAAGTTTATAATTCAATGCTTCGCCGGTTTCGTTAACGTTATATTAACTAAACCCGCTTCCCTACTGCATTACCGCCGATAATAATCCGGTAGAGATGAAGTGAAAACACTATTAGCTTTATAGTCATTCCTTAACCAGTCAAAATTAAAAATTATGAAAAAAATCATCTTCGTTTTCCTCGCAGCACTTATTGCTGCCACATCTGCTTTCGCGGTGCCTGCTTCTGATGTAACAGAAAAAGTTTTAAAGGTATTTCATGATGCGTTCCCCGAAGTGACGCAACCTACCTGGTACAATTTTGACGGTTATTACGAAGTTTATTTTACCAATCCTGACAACACATCCTGCCGTATCGATTACAGCCCTGAAGGAATTGTGCTGAGTACAATAAGATATTATGGATCGCAGAACCTGTCACCTGCGATCAGGGCGAAAGTGAATGAAAAGTTTCCCGGCAAAAAAATATTTGGTGTAACCGAAGTCTCCAGCAGCGACATGCTTACCTATCATATTGTTTTGGAAGATACCAAAAGCTGGACTACGGTTCAATCGGATGCAATCGGCAATCTCACCGTGGAAAAAAAATTGGTAAAGAGCGAATAATAATTGCAGGAAAACCTGGAAGAGCAGTTTGTAAGGACCCGTCCTGCAAACTGCTCTTTTTTTGTGGCTAGCACAACCCGCGCATGAGTTCCTTTTGCCTCTGTAAACCCATGATTATATATAAATCACCATCTTTTAATCCCACAAACAATAATTTTTAAATATGGTGCGTTATCATCTTCTATATAATCTTATGAATATGAAAACCAATAACAGCCCTGTGTCATTATTCCGTAACCTTGTAAGAGAGTTCCTGGAAAGACTAACCCAAAACCCGGAATTTTATAATGTAAAGCATTATACTAAAAACAGGGGAAGAAAGCGCAACCAACAAATAAACTTTTGAATTCTTAACTAACAGGCGATTTGCGGAATTTACGTAAATCTGAAAAGAGTGATTCTGCTATTGTTAAATTATCAGCCTTGTTTTTACTTTAGGCTCACAAAACATAAGAACTTTTAAACCCTTTTAAATCAAGTTTTATGAAAACCCAAGTTTACCAGAAAAAAACAGTCTTCTCTGTATTTCTAAGCAATCTATCCAAAAATTTCATTGCCCTTTTTGAATCAGGCGACAAAAAAGAATTTCAAAGGCTGAAAGATTTTATTTCTTCTTAGTTTAACTGAAAAGGTATTCCACATCTTCCTTACTAAGGCTTTTTACAAAAGTCTGGTCGTCAGCTATCAATTCCCTGGCAAGAATTCTCTTTCGTTCCTGCAGCTGCAAAATTTTATCTTCAATTGTGTCTTTACATATCATCCGGTAGGCAAAAATATTCTTGGTCTGCCCAATCCTGTGCGTGCGATCTATGGCCTGTTGCTCTACGGCTGGATTCCACCAGGGGTCAACAATATATACATAATCCGCGGCTGTTAAATTAAGGCCTACTCCCCCGGCTTTAAGGGAAATAAGAAATACCCGGCAATCTTCATTGGTCTGGAAATTCTGGATAGCCCGTTCCCGCTCATGCGGAGGTGTGCTGCCGTCAAAATAATCAAACGGAATTTCATTTTCCTTCAACTTCTCTTTTATCAATGCCAGCATCCCGAGAAATTGCGAGAAAACCAGGGCTTTGTGCTCCCCGATATTTTCAGTTATTTCCCTGGTAAGCTCATCGAGTTTTATGGAATGATTGGGATATTTTTCTTCTTCATTTAATATCGCCGGGCTATCGCATATCTGTCTTAGTTTCATTAATCCCTGCAAGATCGTGAGCTGCGACTTATCAATTCCCTGTCCTTCAATAACCCCCATGATCTTATCCCGGTAAATGTTACGGTAAGCTTCATATACAGTTCTCTGTTCATCTTCCATTTCACAAAAAAGAATGGTCTCCGTTTTGTCGGGAAGGTCTTTTGCAACCTGCTCTTTTGTTCGCCTTAAGATAAACGGGTAGAGAAGTTTGCGCAAATGATCTTTCTGTTCCTGTTCGCCAAATTTATCAATAGGTGTTGAGAATTCATTTCTAAAGAATTCGACAGAACCCAGCAGACCCGGATTTAAAAAATTCATTTGTGCATACACATCAAACGTATTGTTTTGCAACGGCGTACCGCTCATGCACAACCTGTTTTTCGAAACCAGCAGGCACGCGGCCTTGGTAACTTTTGATGAAGGATTTTTTATAGCCTGCGATTCATCAAGGACAACGTAATCAAACAGGATCTTCATCATTAACTGTATGTCACTTCTTAAAGTGCCATAAGTTGTGATGATGATATTGCTTTTTTCCAAATCTCCTGGATTTCTCGTACGCATGCTGCCATGGTGGATACACCAGGTGAGCGAGGGGGTGAATTTTTTAATTTCGTTTTCCCAGTTGTATATCAGGGTAGTGGGGCACACTACCAAAGCTTTCAGGCTTCCTTCGTGCTTCGCATAATGACTGAGCATGCTGAGTGCCTGAACGGTCTTACCGAGGCCCATATCATCTGCAAGTATACCTCCCCATCCAACGGTATTTAAATAATTAAGCCAATGATACCCGGAAACCTGGTAAGGCCTGAGCCTGTCTGCAAGTTCTATCGGTATGTCGACTTCGGGTATGCTTTTGTAATTTCTTAATTTTTCATATTTTTCATCCAGTTCAAACGAAAGCTCGGTCTCATCTCTCTTTTCATACAGATCGTCAATAACACTTAAATGAAACCTGGAGAGCCTTAATTTGTTATTTTTGCCTTCACCAACTTTAAAAAGAAGCGCATATTTATTTATCCATTCATCGGGCAGTATACCCAATGAACCATCACTTAGCTGTACGAATGATTGCTTATTTGCCAACGCCTTTTTGATTTCAGGAATGCCAATCCGCTGCTCTCCGAAAGAAAGCTCAACTTTTGCATCAAACCAATCGAGACCGCTGCTAAGATGGATCTGGGTGGATGGCTTGGCTGTATTGAAGCGAAAATTTTTCAAAGCATCAAAACCGAAAACGGGAATTTTCATTTCCTTCATAGCGTCCACAAATAAAAAGAACCAGTTGTTTTTAAGAACATCGGTACCTTTTAAAACAAGACTGTTGTGCTGCTTTTGAATTATGAATTGTGAATGCAGTCCTGATAGCTTATCAAAAAAATCCTGTTCTTTTTCTTTGTTGCGGTACACTATCAGCACCTTATCCCCGTCAGGAACGATGATGGTTTCTTTATCACCTTGCCTGACCGTAAATCCTTTGTAATTAAAAACGGGTTGAAAAAGAAGGTAATCACCTCTTTCAACCAGCATAACTTTTATGTCCGGTTCTCCCTCCCTTGTTTCTTTAACCAGGGATTTATCAAATGAAACGGCATATTCACTGGTAAGCGGCATCACAACTTCCTTGAGAAATGCCGGCCAGTCTTCAACAGGAACCCGCAATGCTTTACTGAATTTTTCTGCTACCAGTGCATCTTCGGGTTTCTCCCATAGGAATATTTCATCGTATAAAAACAATAAATTACTATTCCATTGATTATCGGTAATCTTTAGCACCTCGTTATTGATGACAACAAAACTTTGTAGCAGGAACCCATCTTTATCTGTGGATACTTTAAATTGGAGAACCGGTGATTGGCCCGAAGTCGTTAATGGCTCAAGGTTATCTGTATTAAACTTCTTTCCACCAGGCAAATACAGGGTTACATTTGTCTCTGCGAATATTTTTTTTATCTTGGGATACAGAAATTCGGCCATCAGCATCTTGGTTTCTTCGGGAAGTTCTTCATTTTCATGATGAATGATGTTTTCCCAAAAACCACTGAATGGTGAATTGCGGTTTAAGTATTTATTTATTTCAACAGGTTGTAATTTCCTGGCTTGTTGTATAAGAAGTTTATCACTTTCTGAAAGGTGATCGGTATTGATAAATTTGCCCAGGTCAAGTTTTTCTACCCGCCCGATGAACTTTTCCTGTTGGTCATCAAACTCGCCCTGTACAACATCTATGGTAAAAAACGGAAAAGCATTTTCATTGGCATTAAAAACAATAGCAACTTTCTTTGTCTTTAAAGCTGTCTCAATATTTGCCGGCCCGCGATCGAAAGGTATCGCAACCGGAACTGCAACCACCGCAGGTACCACTCTTTTTATTGAAGGGTCAAGAACCTTGAGGAAAGGCTTGCCTTCTTTATAAATAAATTCAAATTTTCCCGACAGCTCTTCATTCAGGCTGTAGCCGTACAATTCCAGCAACTTGTTTTTTTCTTTATCCCAGTTCCGGATCGTGTCAAAATAATTCGGGCCATACGCGTTTAGTAATTGCAGGAACAAAACCGTTTTATGCTTACATAAGGGATGTTCAGTTTCATCACACAAGCAGGAGGTGTCAAAATTCCTCTCTTCATTCTTTTGAAGGATCAACTTGAATTTATGCTCATCCAGGTCGAGAACAGCTTCCACTTTTTCATTGCCGGCACTTACAATATTTGCTTTATTAATCCGCAGTAGGTCCTCAGCTTCGTTGTAGTTTTCCATCCCTGCGAGCATCCGGATCATTTTCAGATCGATAAATTTCATTTTAATAACCGTGTGTTTCTGGTTGTAATGAATCGCACTATTTGCTGTGAGCAGATTTTTATCTACAAGGTCCTGCAATTGAAATAGCGTAGCGGCTTCATGGCGGCATATGTCGCCCAAATTATAAGGACAACTGCATCTTATTAAAAGCGTTTTGGGGTCGTCATATTTTTGAACATTAACCTTGTAGAAAGTTGTATAACTATCATCGCGCACACGAAATGTCACTGAATTAAGCAGGTCATCATGCTCAACCAGTTCCACATACCCGGAAGAATGGATCTTTTTGCCCCGGCGTATCACTTCGTCAGTGCCGGAATTGTAGACATATTTGATTAAATGTGGTAGGGCCAAGAAATGTTCTGTTTTCGTTTTAAAAGGGTATCTCCCTACAACTTATTGTTGAAAAAAGAGCAATTTGCAAAAGTAAATAAAAAAAAAGTGTGGGTGAAGTTTTAAGGTAAAAGGTTTATTAAAATCCTTCTTTTTAGTATGGCCGGTATCAATTTTATTGCTTATAAGCAACCAGCCTGCCGGTCTCATACACTACCGGCAGATTTGCGTTATCTATTGTAAGGCAAAACCTGATATCTTCTTCCAGGTCATAACCCATTAATCTTTGGTAATGTGATGCCTGGTGATCTTTCAAAAATCCGAAAAGGTCATCTTTTGCCTGCAGGTATATTGTTTCAGCAATCTGCCCAGCATCGCAATCCTGGCGGAAGTTACTTTTGATGCGGTTTATTACTGCCCCGGCGAACAATGTATCTTCAATATTAACCCGGTCTTTCCAGGCTGCACATGCCAGTATTACATTTTTGTTTTGAGCAATTAAATAATCACATACTGCTGAAAGATTACAGAATGAGCCGGTTATAATGCCCCGCGCTCCTTCGGCAAGCGCCATATGTAAAAGCCTTGTTCCATTAGTCGTGGTAAGTACCAGGGTTTTACCCTTAATAAATTCCGGGGTGTATTGTAAAGGCGTGTTCCCATATTTCAGGCCATCGGCGATCTTTCCATCTCTTTCACCGGCAGTGATCACATCCATTTGCTTCCCGAGTTTTATACATTCGGCCACGCTATCTACCGGTATAATGCTTCTAGCGCCGTTAAAAAGCGCGGTTGCGATAGTAGCGGTTGCCCGCAAAACGTCTATTATCACGACAATACTACTGCTTACATCATATAGATTGAGTAATGACGGAGATAGCGCCGTTGAAAGTGATGGCTGGTTACTTTTTTCTGATTTCATTCAAAATAAATCTTATAGTCCATTAAAATTTTGCGGGCCCTGTGCCAGGGATTACCTGTGAGTTTTCAGCTGATTTTATGTAACAAGTAACGGGCAACGATACTTATTTTGCAAATGTGTTATTCGAAGGGCATCTTAACTACCCTGGCTGTGAGCAGCTTATCCCTTACTTTGATATATACCTGGGTATCAATTTTCGAATAAATAGTGTCTACATAACCCATTGCAATTCCCTTACTCAGGGAGGGCGATTGCGTTCCACTGGTCACATGGCCAATCAGTGCACCCTGGCTTTCTTTAATTTCATAGTTATGACGGGGAATTCCCTTTTCAATCATTTCGAGGCCAACAAGTTTTCTATGAATTCCCTTCGCTTTTTGATTTTCCAGTATATCTTTTGCGGTAAATTCTTTGGTAAATTTCGTAATCCACCCCAGGCCCGCTTCCAGTGGAGTCGTGGTATCGTCGATATCGTTCCCATAGAGGCAGTAACCCATTTCGAGCCTCAGGGTGTCCCGTGCTGCCAGGCCAATTGGCTTCAGGCCTGCAGGAATTCCTTCTTCAAAAATTTTATTCCAGATTATTTCCGCAGCACCATCTTTATCTTCAAAATAGATTTCTACCCCTCCTGAACCTGTGTAACCGGTTGCGCTGATCAACACGTTATCGACCCCCGCAAATTTTCCCTTTACAAACGTGTAATATTTTAAATTCATAATATCGATATCGGTGAGGGGCTGCAATATTTTTGTTGCATTGGGCCCTTGTATTGCAAGAAGACAAGTCTTATCAGATACATTGTGCATCTCCACTGCCTGCTTGTTCTGTGCCATTATCCATTTCCAGTCTTTTTCGATATTCGATGCGTTGACCACCAGCATATACACCTTATTTTCTTCCAGGCAATAGACAATGAGGTCATCAACGATTCCACCTTTTTCATTGGTAAGGCAGCTGTACTGTGCTTTACCCGCAACAAGCTTTGCCGCATCATTACTCGTTACCCTTTGTATAAGATCAAGCGCATTATCCCCTTTAAGAATAAATTCTCCCATATGGCTCACATCAAAAATGCCTGCATTTTTTCTTACAGCAGTATGCTCATCGTTGATGCCTGTATAACTTATAGGCATGTTATAGCCAGCGAATTCAGCCATCTTTGCCCCAAGGTCCAGGTGTTTTTGAGTAAAGGGAGTATTCTTCATATATGCTTTTGAGGAGGTGCAAATTTAGGCGAAAATAGGTTATGCAGGCCCGTAGCTGATTTAAGTTTACAAGGAGGCCAATTGTTTTATCATAAAGGTCAAAGAAAACGCAGCAGGTATCTCTGTAGTGTTGGATCTTATGCGGGCATTCCTGTTGAGTTATTGTCGTATAACTTAACCAGGGACATTTTTATTACCTGTTTTATATGGATACAATGCCACCTACCTATTACGTCACTCACAAAAAAAAGTAAGGCCCCATGCAGATGCATGAAGCCTTTATTATTCAACTTCAACCTTAAACAAAAGAGGTAATATTTTTCACTTTCCCCCAGGCTTTACCCGTTATTTAAATATGTGTTATGAAATCATAGCGGTCAATTCCTGACCTGATATATACTTCGGCAGATGCGCTGCTTTTTTCAGTAGTTTTTTGAAGCTTCTGGTTCTCTTTATCTTTTGCATCCCGCAGGGAATCTTTCAGTTTATTAACCTGCCTTTCTTTCGCTGCTTTTAAAGAGTCTACCGACTGTTCCATTTTTTTTATTTCTTTTTCCTTCACGTCTTTTAGCGAATCCACTTTTTGATTATAGCGGTAATTTTGCTGGTCACCATCGCGCGCCGAATTATCGTCGTTATCATCATCAGAGCGCCAGTCATCTTCTTTTCCAGATGGAACTCCATTTAAGGTATACAGTCCATCTTCTTTCATTATATATTCCTCGCCATATTTGTAAGAGAAATCATCATCATCCCAGTTAAACCATTCATCGTGGTTCCATGGGCCGTTTACCCGGATATGGCTATTATAACCCAGGTTCCTGTTGATCTTGATGTTGTGGCCTACAGGAACATAGATGATGACTTCCACGCTTTGGTTGCGAAATTTATCATTGGTATTAATCGCGATAGCCCGGTCCACGAAAAGCAAAGAATCGTTTTGAGAAACATTGAAGTTAATAAGCGATGCCAGTGTGTCGGCGGTTCTCCTGGTGCTGCCATTGCACATTTTTATAATACCTACCTGGAAACTATCGGTCGTTGATTTTTCAATTTTTATTCTAACATTACCTATATAGGCCGTATCATCATCGAATGTAGCAAATGGCTCAAGCCTGAACCAGCTGTTTCCGCGGTGGTACCGGCTGTTGTTAAATGAGTTGACTTCAAGGTTTCTCACACCGGGATTTGACAGGGCTACTTTTTCTTCATTGGCAGAATTGCTTCTTCTAAAATCACTGCCTACCGAACTTAGCAACGCTACAAAACAAATAATTCCCAAAATCCAAAACCCCAAAAATGAATAGCGCATCAGCCTGTTACGGCTTTTTACTTTTGCAATTCTCCTGATGATGAACGTTATGACTCCAATAACAGGTACCCCGATAAAACATATAAGTGTTCCCCAGGCAAGTACGCTTTGCCATCCGTCGGTAAGTACAAAATCTTTTAAAGGAAATAAACCCATTGAAACTATTGCCAGGGCAAACAGGGCAACAATAAGGGAAAACGCAATACAACCAAGGATGAAGTAAGCAAAAATTTTGAAGATCGTAACGATTATGTTACCCAATGCACCCCCCGTTCTCCTGGCTGCATAATGCATTTCCAATCCCATATCCCGTCCTCTTTCTTTGGCAGCGGTCCCGGCTTCCTTACTTAACTTGGTCACCCTCTCTTTTACCCCTTTCATTTCTTCCACCACCGAATTCTTGATCGAATTAAGATCCACCTTTTCGCCTTTCATTTCCAGTTTTTCACTGGTAGAACTTGCTTCGGGTATCACGAGCCATAAGATTATATAAACAATGATGGAGCCCGGGCTAAAGGAAAAACTCAAAAAATTCGGAAAAGTAAGCGGCCCTATGTGCCCCCATCTGAAAAAGAAAGATATAAACGGCACCAGGAATAGTATCCTTGGAATCCATGCATTTACATTGAAATAGCTACCCAGTCCACTGCACACGCCGCCAATGATCTTTTCATCGGGGTTGCGGTACAATCTTTTACGAACGCCATTTACCAATACATTACTTCCCGGAACAAAAGCCCATAATATTATATAAGCCAGAAACCCGATCCCGGAAAAAATGAAAACCAGCCTTATTATGATTGGCTCAATTCCCAGGTATGCCGCTATTCCACTACATACACCGCCGAGGATCTTGTGATTCTCATCACGGTATAATTTTTTTCCTTTGGTATCAAAACTGCTGTATTGATAGTTGCCTGATTGCGTGTTTGTGGCTGATGATGGCTGTTCTCCGCCTTCAGCGGCTTCAAAATCAACCGGGCGGCCCATATTGGCTATAATAGCGTTTACATCATCATCTGTGATACAGGTTGACCCTTTTTTCAGGCGCTCCTGGAACAATTCACTGATACGGCTCTCAATATCATTGATAATTTCATCGCGGCCTTCTTCATTTGCAAAATAATTGCGCAGACTTTCAGTATATTGTTTTAGCAACTCATACGATGTTTCCTCGATGGGAACCACAGTACCCTGGAAATTAATATTAATTACTTTTTTCATTTCTGTTCTTTTTTAGTTTTGTTGAAGTTGAAAGGGTTATTTCTTTTCACCGGTTATTGCTTCTACTGCATTTGCAAGTTCAAGCCAGGTAGCTTCCAGCTCCTTATAAAAGTCAGCTCCCTTTTCTGTCAGGGAAAAATATTTCCTTGGAGGCCCGCTATTACTTTCAACCCACCTGTAAGTAAGGAACTCTGCATTCTTAAGCCGGGTAAGCAGCGGGTAAAGCGTTCCTTCCAGGATATTGAGATTGGCTGCTTTCATCTTATCAATAATATCACTGGGGTAGGCCTCCCCTAATTTTATTACCGATAAAATGCAGAATTCCAAAACTCCCTTACGCATTTGGCTTGCAGTATTATCAATGTTCATTTTTAAAATTTTAATCTGATGAAAATCTTATTTCCCATTATGACACAAAGATAATAGTTTTATAATACTATGCAATACATAATACCTGCTTTTTTAAGGTAGCAGACATAAACTGTTTCCACTTTTTTCCTGAAATGCAGTAGCAATAAGGCTTTCGTGATTTAAAATAACATTCCGGAAATCTTTAAAGATTTTACCAATGGGAACCAGGAAGGATGGGCGGTTAAATTTAATATTGTTGGCTAAAGTAAGGTTGCGATTGAATAGGTGTGACCAAATAATTGATATCGTGTTTCCGGCAGAATAGAACCGGTATGGCCAGTTATCCGGGTGGTCAGAACGGTCATGATTGGCCGATTACAAAGTACATTTCGAACCGGGTGTTTGCATTGAGGTATCCACTCTGCCTGCGTTGGTGGATGTGAACAAATTACCGCGACCAGGTAACTAGTGTTACGTTACGCTTAACATAACTAAAATAATGATACGAATTTTATACACGAACCGATGACCATCGGATTGCACGAATTACTTCGCTGCCTTATAAATACGTGTAATAAATAGTGCGACAAAACATGGTTTACTTAGCACTGGTATTTTGTACTATGGGCATTATTTAAATATCGTATATACTATAAGGCTCATTACGTATGCAAGGCATGTCATATACCCCAGCTGTATCGCCGGCCATTTCCAACTGCGCGTTTCGCGCTTTACCACTGCCAGTGTGCTCATGCACTGCATGGCCAGCACATAAAAGATAAGCAGAGACAACCCTGTGCCCAGGTCGTACACTTTTGTGCCATCAGGCCGCACGGCGGCTCCCATTTTCTGGCGAAGCGTGGCATTATTTTCATCGTGGTCTTCACCAACACTATACAAAGTGGCCATAGTGCCTACAAAAACTTCGCGGGCGGCAAAAGAAGTTATCAAGGCAATACCAATTTTCCAGTCATACCCCAACGGCCGTATAAGCGGCTCGATGGATTTGCCCAAAATCCCTGCAAAAGAATTTTCAAGTAGCTCCGTCCGTTTCATTTTATCGATCTCTTTATGCCTGGAAGGTTGTTGCAAATCAAGCGAAGTATATTTTTCAGTAATGTTTTTCATTCTTTGGGGAGGGCCGAAAGTACTTAATACCCAAAGCAAAAGACTGATGACCATAATGACTTTCCCGGCCTGGAACACAAAGACCTTCGCCTTTTCGATCATCGTATACAGCATGTTTTTCCATCTTGGTTCCCTGTATATCGGAAGTTCCAATATAAAAAAACTCCGTTCTGTACTCTTGATGAACCATTTCATCACATATGCTGTAAGAAACGCCATTAAAGTGCCCAACAGGTACATCAGCATCATTACCATTCCCTGCAAACTTATAAAGCCCAGGAATAATTTACCGGGTATGATCAGCGCAATAAGAATGGTATAAACGGGTAACCTGGCACTGCAACTCATGAGTGGTGTGCACATGATCGTAAGGAGCCTTTCCTTTTTATTTTCAATGTTCCTTGCGCTCATTATAGCCGGCACAGCACACGCCAGGCCGCTTATCATGGGCATTACGCTTTTTCCGTTCAGGCCTGCTTTTCGCATAACCCTGTCCGTTAGAAAGCTTATACGCGCCATATACCCCGAGTCTTCGAGCAGGGTGATCAATCCAAATAATATCATGATCTGCGGAACGAAAACAAGGATGCCGCTGAGCCCTGCAAGCACCCCGTTTATTAAAAGATTGCTGAACCAGGTTTCCGGTAAAACATGTCCAAGCCAGCCCCCGATCTGTGCAAAACTCCACTCAATTGCGGTCATCGGGTATTGTGCAATCACAAAAATGCTCTGGAACAATAAAAAAAGCACTAACAGCAAAATCACGTAGCCCCAGGTGCGATGGAGCAGGATGTCATCCAGCCGCTGGGTGAATAACGCCTTCTGCAGTGGATCGGTTTCCACGACTGTTTGCTGCATTATGGTCTTAATTTTCGAATAACGCAGTAATATCTCTTCGGCTTGTGTTTTTGAGGGGCTAAAGTTGCAACTCGCTTCGATCTTTTCTATAGCTTCCTGTACTGGCTGTTCCAATGCGAAATTTTCATGATTGATCAGGTAGTGTATCGCCCTGTAATTACTGATTTCCGGGAAAAGCTGCTGTACCCCTTTAATGGCTGCGGGCGCAAGAGATACCGCATTGATAAAATCACGTTCCGGAATATTGTGGATATTTTCAAGCGTTTGGCTGATCGCTTTTTTCAGTTGTGAAATCCCTTTGTTTTTCCTGGGGTTAACGGGAATCACTAAAATCCCCAATTCTCTTTCCAATCCCGGAATATCCACCTGGATATTGTTCTTTTTTGCAATATCCATCATGGTGAGGGCAACGATCACCGGCCTTTTAAGATCAATTATCTGCGAACAAAAAAGCAGGTTCCTTTTGAGATTGGACGCGTCTGCCACCAATATAATAATACCGGCTTTTACCGAAGGATCTTCATCAAGCAACACTTTATAGGATACCCACTCATCATTTCGTTTGGGATAAAGGCTGTAAGTTCCCGGGAGATCTATTATTGTAGCCGAAATCTTTTCGGATATGCTGCTGCTGCCGGTTTTTTTATCGACGGTAACGCCTGGAAAATTCCCGACTTTTTGATTTAAACCTGTTAATGAATTGAACAGCGAGCTCTTTCCACTATTAGGATTTCCTACCAATGCGATATGTAACTGTGTATTCAATTTATTATGCAATAATCTGTAAATTTAGATGGATCTTACGCGACAACCTTACGATTTAAGAAAACAGAAAGCGATGCCTGCTTTTTTTATGATTTACTTCACTGGTTAATTCCTGTAAATTTGCTTCAGATTCATTTCACTACATATGAAAAACATTGTATTCGCCTTATTGCTTTTTTCGCAGTGCGCTTTCTCTCAAAAACTAAAGAAACGGGATAAAATTATTATTGATAACCTGCAATCCGAAATCGGCTTTCTCGCGAGCGATCAACTGGAAGGCAGACGCACGGGATCTGCCGGGGAAAAGCTGGCTTATGAATACCTCGCAGAACAGTTCAAAAAAATCGGCCTTTTACCAAAAGGTGACAGCAATACTTTTATACAGGCTTTTGAAATAAATGAAGGCAGGCAAATTTTAACGTCAACGTTCCTGGTTATAAACAGCAATGAACTTATCCTGGAAAAAGATTTTTTTCCTTTTGTTTTTAGCGGTGATGGCGCAACAGACACCTATGCATCGCCTGCATTGCTCGAAAAAAACATGCCGTGGTTTTGGGATTTAAAAGAAACTATTGAAAAAAATAAAAGCAATCCCCACTTCCAGCTTGAAGATGCGGTAAGGGATAAAGCTGTTGAATTTGCCGGTAAGGGTGCATCATCTGTAATTGTATATAATAGTGGATTGGAAAAAGACGAATTGAGGTTTGAAGAAAAAGAGAAAACAGCATCCCTCCAGATCCCCGTTTTATTTATTACAAAAGACGCCGCAAAAAAATATCTAAGCGACAATTCTTCCAACCTTGAGCTAAAATTTAAAGTAGCGACCGGCGGAAAGAAAAGGGGCGGGCACAATGTATCCGGTTATATTGATAACGGGGCCAAAAATACAATTATCATTGGAGCCCATTATGATCACCTGGGGTATGGCGAAGACCACAATTCTTTGTGGACAGGTGCTCCGGCCATCCACAACGGCGCCGATGACAATGCCAGTGGCACAGCTGCTGTCCTGGAACTCGCCCGCATGATAAACGGTGCAAAACTTAAAAACTATAATTATCTTTTCTTGTGTTTTTCAGGGGAAGAACTGGGTTTGTATGGATCTAAATATTTCACCGAGAACCCGAGCATTGATCTGTCTTTGACCGACTACATGATAAACCTTGACATGATCGGCAGGCTTAACGATACTACCCACGCCATTACGATCGGTGGATTTGGTACTTCAGCTACATGGGGAACTCTAATGAATGATAAGACGAAAGCCTTCGACATAAAATTTGATTCAAGTGGCATTGGCCCCAGTGATCATACTTCTTTTTATCTTAAAAATATTCCGGTGCTGTTTTTTTTTACCGGAACACACAAGGACTATCATAAGCCAACAGATGATATCGATAAAATAAATTTCACAGGCGAGCTACAGGTCATAAAATACATATACCATGTAATTGAAGAAACGAATAAACTCGGTAAGCTTGTCTTTTCAAAAACGCGGGAACCTAAAATGGGAAGCACTCGCTTTACTGTAAGCTTAGGCATCATGCCCGATTATGCTTTCAATGGAAAAGGCGTAAGAGCCGATGCAATCGTAGATGGAAAAATTGCACAAAAAGCAGGAATACAAGCCGGTGATGTTATTATAAAGCTTGGTGATAATAGTTTTTCCGACCTTGACTCTTACATGGCCGTACTCAGTAAATTTAAAAAAGGCGATGCAACAAAAGTTACCGTGGTACGTGGAAAAGATGAATTAACTTTTGACATTATTTTTTGATTGAATAATTTCAACAAAAGATTTTTAACTCATGAAGCTCCGTATCGACAATGACGTAATGATCGATGAATTTTTTGCAGACACCCGGCTGTTGGGCATTGTAGCGCCTATTGAACAATATCGCTTTTGCTGGCACTTAAACCGTATGCTTAATTTTGATTTCAGGATAAATAATAGTATTGAAATCCAATTAAACAAAAAGGCACGTAAATATTTCTTTCCGATTTATGAATACGGTGAACAGTCGGGCACCATCAAACATTTCCTCTATAATAATGAAGATGATGGAGAATATCTTCTCCCGGAATTTAAACACCTTGATTTTTTATGGCTCATAAAAGACGACATTATGCATGATGAAGAAGTGGGCATGCTAACCTCTTCCATCAGAACAATCCCTGCCGTGCAATTGATCACCGAGATGACCAATGAAAAAATTAAAAATAAGCAACACCTCATTTTTTAATCTAAACTAAATAACATGTGGCAGGAACAAGATAACTTTCTTTATAAAAAATTTGAATTCAAAGATTTCTCAGAAGCATTTGCCTTTATGGCGCGGGTTGCACTGGCAGCGGAAAAAATGGATCATCATCCAACCTGGACGAATGTCTATAATAAAGTTGAAATATGGCTGAATACGCACGATGCCGGTGATATCGTAACGGAGAAAGATCACAAACTTTCCAGGCTCATCGATAAATTATAGATCCGTTACTTCATGGTGTTTTGCTCTATAAAATTTCCAGATGCCAAATAATGAAGCCAGCATCCATGCAAATTCCAGGATGATGAAGGGAACGTAATGAATAAGATAAGATGCAACTGCTGCAAGGGAGCTTCCTGCAAAGTTCATGAACAGGTAAACTGTTCCGTCTTTTGAAATTTTGCTCGTTAATATCAGCACGAAAGCCAGTAACAATATTGCCACTCCAATACTGCCGATCCAATCGCTAATAAGCATATTAATTATTTACATTGATTACTTTTTCCTTTTTTGCAACTAACCTACCAATTGGATTGGTGAATGTATCCATACCCAGCTGAACCAATAATTCCTGCACCTGCGAAATAGCTGCGGGATCAGTAGCAATCAATAACCCGCCACTTGTTTGCGGATCTGCCAAAATTGCTTTCTGGTACTCATTGATTTCCCCGATCTTATCACCGTAGCTGTCCCAATTGCGGTTGGTACCACCGGGTAGACATTTTTGATCTATATATTTTTTAATGCCCTCAATCAATGGAACATTCTTAAAATGGATGATGGCACTTAATCCACTGCCTTCAGCCATTTCAACCAGGTGCCCCAATAATCCAAACCCTGTAACATCAGTCATGGCATGTACCCCGGCAATCTTACCCAAAAATTCCCCAGCCTTGTTCAACTGCATCATTTGTGCAGAGGCCAATCCTACATGCTGTTGCTGAAGCAACCCTCTTTTTTCCGCGGTTGTTAAAATTCCGACGCCGAGTGCTTTCGTCAAAAAAAGTACATCGCCTTCTTTTGCGGCATTGTTCTGCTTTATATTGTCTATCTCAACCAATCCATTTACTGCCAGCCCAAAAATTGGTTCAGGGCTGTCAATACTGTGTCCGCCCGCTAAAGGAATACCTGCCTCCCTGCAAATGCTTCTACCGCCTTCAATAACTTTTTGCGCCACCTCTGCCGGTATCACGTTGATCGGCCATCCCAAAATTGCGATGGCCATTATTGGTTTACCGCCCATTGCATATACATCACTGATAGCATTGGCTGCTGCGATCCTTCCAAACTCATACGGATCATCAACTATTGGCATAAAAAAATCTGTAGTAGCTATCAATGCCATTCCATTATCAAGATCGTATACTGCTGCATCGTCTTTGGAATGATTGCCCACAATTAATTTTGCCTTGTCGGGGGCAGCCAGGTTGCCGGATAATATTTTGTCAAGGATAAGAGGTGAGATCTTGCAACCACATCCGGCGCCATGAGAATATTGAGTAAGCTTTATCGCAACTTCCTTACTTACATCAGGCGGTATAACTGGCATGCGTAAACGCTTTTATTATTTGGTTATTTTTTTCCCGCTTTTCAAAATGACAGAAGAATTTTTTACAAGATCCCCGCTAAATCAAATTTCATCCACATCATTGCCATCAGGTATTACCAGAAGCCCTGAATTGGGAGGAATACTTCCAGGACTTTCCGCATACATGCTCAGTACCACCGGGTCGCCCAATTCAGGCGTAAGATAAATTGTTTTATTTGCAGTTGCTTTCAGTCCTTCTTTAGGCATGATTACTTTTCCATTCAGCAATACACTCACCGTGTCACCATCAATCTCACCATTATTATACAAGGTTAATAAAAGGCTATCGTTTTTTATATCCACACTCCGTATGGCCTCTATTTTTCTTGTAGCAATTTCTGCCGCCGGTGGTGGAACCGGTGGATTAACCCGGGAAATGTTTTCGCTGGCCTTCTTCACAATATTTTCGCTTCCTATATTTTAAAGAGGTGTCTTCCATTTGAATTTTGTTGCCTTTTAATTTTCGGATCTGCCGTTTCCCGTAAAATAGCTGCTAATAAATTATTTTTTGCCGGGACTACTGCGGCTATAGTTATGTTGGACCCTCACAGATTTTACGCCAATATTTTCTATGCCATCAATTAAAAAGATCGTATGGGAATAACGGCTGAGCTTCCTTCCTATTCGCTTATCGCCAGCTCCTGCTAACAAATTGTTTCGTGGTATCATTGTAAAACGTGCCGGTCCAAACACCCGTTATAGCCTGTGCAAAAAGCAGCAAGGCAGCAGGAAGATCACCAATAAAAATTTCATTAGGATCTGATTATAATACTACTCAGGCGTTTTGGCTACAAAATTTCTGAGCATTAGTTATACCAACGGTTTCACAGGGTATTTTATGTAATAATTCGTCAATATTTTCGCGATTGTAGAGGCTCACGTTGTACATCTTATCGTAGTAGCGCAGTAAAATCGAAAAACAGCCTTCAAGGTCATTTTCCTCCAGGTACTTAAGGGCATTTTTGGTTTCAAGGCCCCCCAGGCGTTTTTGAATTCTCAAGATCGGGTCCGCCAGGTCTTTTTTATTGAATACGCCATAGGAGCTCACGATATATTTAAGTCTCTGGTCAAAAGGTATGTCCAAAAAATATAAGCTGCTTCTACGCATCGTGCCCCAGATTTTTTTGGGAATACCTGCCGTACCGATGTGCATACTTTCATCTTCGATCCAAATTTCAACGGCCGATTTTTTCGTGTAGGTCATGCCGTTAGCCTGTTGTTTTTCATCTCTTTCGGTGGCGCTATTTAGTTCACAGGCCAGCAAATTTTCGAACATTTCCTGTGCGGGCTGGGGTTTTTCTCCCAATGCGCCGAATGCGGAGCCTTTGTGATTTGCTATCTTTTCAAGATCGATAACAGTCTTTCCGTTTTTCTTTAGTTCCTCCAACACTTGCGTTTTACCCGACCCGGTGTAACCGCCGAGTACATTTAGATGATACTCCTTTTCAAACTGTACAAGCGCCCAGTTGCGAAATGATTTGTAGCCTCCCTTAAGTGTGTACACCTTAAAACCGTAGAGATCCAGGAGCCAGGCAACTGCCCCGCTGCGCATACCGCCGCGCCAGCAATGAAGCAGGAGCCGGTTTGTTTCGTGGTTTATGCTGTTGTCCTTAATTTTTTTCCGGCTATCCAATATTTTTTCTACTTCGGGAATTATCGACTTCATCCTTACTGAAAAAAAAATCAATCCTATTTTAACTGCGGCCTGCCTGCTTTCTTTTTTATAGGCAGTTCCAATGATTTTTCTTTCTTCATCACTAAATAGCGGAAGCGGCAGGGCCGCCGGTATGTGAGCATGCAGATATTCACCAGGGCTTCTTACGTCAAGCACTACATACTCCGCGGAGAGCGCTAAAAATTTTTCAATATCAATTTGTTCAATTGCCATTAATAGAAAAATTTCATGTGTTAAAAAGCCACTGCGGTATACAGTGGCGTCGAAAGTTATATCTTAAAGGGATCTGCTGTTTTTCTACCCGTTCATTGAAGTAAGAAATTCCATATTATCCTTCGTACCCTTCATATTTTTCATTAAGATATTAATCGCTTCTTCGGGATTCATATCAGCCATATGATTGCGCAAAACCCACATGCGTTGCAATACATCCTTATCCAGCAATAGATCGTCGCGTCTTGTTGACGAAGCGACAATATCAATTGCAGGGAAGATCCTGCGATTCGATAACCTGCGGTCAAGCTGGAGTTCCATGTTACCGGTTCCTTTAAATTCTTCAAAGATCACCTCATCCATTTTGCTTCCTGTATCAACTAATGCGGTAGCAATTATTGTAAGTGAACCACCAAATTCAATTTTTCTTGCTGCACCAAAAAACTGTTTTGGCTTCTGCATTGCATTGGCTTCCACACCACCTGATAATACTTTTCCACTTGCAGGAGCAACGGTATTATGTGCCCGTGCAAGACGCGTAATGCTATCCAATAAAATGACAACATCATGACCGCATTCCACAAGCCTTTTGGCTTTTTGCAAGGCCATGGTGCTAACCTTGACGTGCTTTTCGGCTGGTTCATCGAATGTTGAGGCGATCACTTCAGCTTTTACGCTTCGCTCCATATCGGTAACTTCTTCGGGCCTTTCATCAACCAGCACGATCATTAAATAACATTCCGGATGATTTGCCGCAATCGCATTGGCGATCTCTTTCAATAGCATCGTTTTACCTGTTTTAGGCTGGGCAACGATAAGACCTCTTTGACCTTTCCCAATTGGGGTAAACAAATCAATAATTCTTGTGGAAAGGTTATTGGGCGTTAGAAATAAATTCAACTTTTCAAAAGGGAAGAGCGGCGTGAGGTAATCAAAGGGTACCCGGTCACGTACTTCATCAGGGCCTTTACCATTAATCGTCTCTACTTTCAATAATGCAAAATACTTCTCGCCTTCCTTGGGTGGCCGAACGGATCCATAAACCGTATCGCCTGTCTTTAATCCAAATAATTTTATCTGCGATGGCGAAACATAAATATCATCAGGCGATGAAAGATAATTGTAATCACTGCTTCGCAGGAATCCATAACCATCGGGCATCATTTCTAAAACACCTTCGGCAAGGATAACTCCGTCAAATTCAATATTAAAGGCTGGCTCTTTTTTTTGTGGAAAAGACTTCTGCTGATTTTGATAACCATTATTTGCCGGTGGCTGAATTTCTTCATCATCGTCATCATTTAGAAGCTCTACTAACCCCGGGGCAATTGACTTCGGATCAGAAAGTTTTATTTCGTCGTTAGAGCCTGCTTTTGCATATCCGGGTTCTTCTTCCTTTGACTTTTTTACCGGCTTTTTCTTTTCTTCCGTTTTTTTGTGTTTTACTTCTTTTAATGGCTCTTCTGCAGGGATGGCTTCTTTCGGACTCTCTTCCGCCACGGCCTTGGCAATACGCTTCCGTTTTGGCTTTTCAACTTCGCCATCTTTTTTATCAGTGTTGTTCATTACAGCTTGTTTATCAAGAATTTTATAGATTAATTCCTGTTTTTCTAATTTATTTGCATTGGAAATACTTTGTTGTTCTGCTATATCCAGCAGTTCGGGAACGAGCATCTCGTTCAATTGTAAAATGTCATACATATAAAGACGCGTAGATTAATATTCAAAAACAATCTTGAAAAATGTGAAAATCTAAATTTGATGATTTATTTAATATGGTCGGATTCTGTTAATACCGTAGAGACCGTAGCAAGGGAATACCAGTCAGCTTCTACTGCAATAATACACCATTTTGCAAAATAATAAAAATTTATTGAACATAAATTGTTATAAATATGACAAGATGCTTGTTTTAAGGGCGTTTTTGCACGTAAGTTTTACATCGATTCCTTGCCATTACTCTTAATGGTCCTTTATATTTGCAACAATAAATAAAGAAATGTTCAACGATAGAATAAGAATAAAGGAAGTTTTAAACAGCGAAATGGTTGACCACACCGTTACTGTTATGGGATGGGTACGCACTTTTAGAAACAACCAGTTTATTGCTTTGAATGATGGCAGTACCATTAACAATTTGCAGGTAATTGCAGCGCTTGGACGGTACGATGATACCTTTTTAAAAAGAATCACTACCGGTGCTGCCTTAAAAGTAAGTGGTCAAATCATTGCCTCTTTGGGAAAGGGCCAAAAAGTGGAATTAAAGGCTGAAAATATCGAGGTATTGGGAGACAGCGATCCCGAAAAATTTCCACTGCAACCTAAAAAGCACAGCCTGGAATTCTTACGGGAAATTGCTCATTTGCGTTTTCGCACCAATACTTTCGGCGCTGTTTTCCGCATTAGACATTCTCTTGCTTTTGCTGTACATAAATTTTTTAATGATAAAGGATTCGTGTACCTCAATACCCCGATCATAACTGCATCCGATGCGGAAGGGGCAGGCGAGACTTTTCACGTTACGAATTTCGACCTTGGGCAGCCTCCAAAAAATGAAGATGGCTCTGTAAATTATAAAGAAGATTTTTTTGGCAGGCCAACGAACCTTACTGTTAGTGGCCAATTGGAAGCTGAACTGGCCGCGCTGGCTTTGGGTGATGTATATACCTTCGGGCCAACCTTTCGTGCCGAGAATTCAAACACTGCGCGACACCTTGCCGAATTTTGGATGATTGAACCTGAAATGGCTTTTTCAGATCTTGAGGATGACATGAATCTTGCAGAGGAATTCATTAAAAATATTATCCGGTATGCCCTGGAAAACAATCGTGATGACCTGAACTTCCTGGCATCGCGGCTTGAAGAGGAAGAAAAGCAAAAACCCCAGCATGAGCGAAGCGATTTGGGCCTGCTTGAAAAACTTGAATTTGTGGTAAGTAATAATTTCGAGCGCCTCACTTACACAGAAGCGATTGAGATCTTAAAGGAATCCAATCACAATAAGAAAAAGAAATTCCGGTATTTGATTGATCGCTGGGGTGTAGACCTTCAAAGTGAGCATGAACGTTATCTCGTGGAGAAACATTTCAAAAAACCGGTAATTATTACCAACTATCCAAAGGAAATAAAAGCGTTTTACATGCGTCAAAATGATGATGGAAAAACGGTCGCAGCTATGGATATTCTTGTACCCGGAATTGGCGAAATTGTTGGTGGCTCTCAAAGAGAAGAACGCCTCGACAAGCTGGAAGAACGGATGAAGGAAATGAATATCCCTATTGAAGAACTGCAATGGTACCTGGATACACGAAAGTTTGGTTCATGCCCTCACGCAGGCTTTGGACTTGGCTTTGAGCGTTTGATCCAATTCGTTACCGGGATGAGTAACATCCGCGATGTTATTCCGTTTCCAAGGTTTCCAAAGAATGCGGATTTTTAAAGGAACCTGTTGGGCAGGTGATTCATCGACAGGCATAAGGAAGAGATCCTGCCATTAGGTACCCTCTCTTATTCCCTGTTATTTTTTTTCTTAAAATACCCCCGAATCCTGCTACCCACGTTTTCCCTGATATTATTGTAAAACAAATTGTAATCTGCAATATGATAGTTTTTCATGGTAAGAAAAATATTACCAAAAAATTTCGGCTTATTTACCCATAAAATATTTTCATGTATTTGTGCATGTACGAGAGCCGGTATTACTTTATTGAAATTCCTGAGAATGCCCCCTATATTCAAATTGGATGAGGCCATAACAGTATCCATCATCCATGTAAGCGGATTGGTCACAAACGCTTTCAATTTTTCCTGTGCTATAAACGGGGAAATATAACCTTCTTCAAAAGTCCGCCAGCTTATAAAACAACCGGAAGCCGCTGAATCCTCACATGGTTTAATACCTTGAAAATAATTTAAAAAGACGGGGAGGCCTACCAGGTAAGCGCATACCAGTTGAGACTTCAATGGTTTTTTTTCAAAGAATTCTTTTAATAATTTCCCTGCATGTCTTGTTCCCTGGCTGTGTGCCGCAATTATTATTGGCCTGCCCTGATTATAATTGTTTAAATAATACAGAAAAGCGGTCCTGATATCTTCATAAGCACTGTCAAGTGCATCTCTTCCTTTTTGTTTGTCATCGGTGAAAAAAGCCTGGAGGTTGGCCTGCCGGTAACGGGGGGCAAAGACGCGACAGTACTTGTTAAAAACGCTTGCCTGGTATAATATGGTTGATTTATCCGTTTTTTTATTGAGTTCTTCATCGTCAATGTCTGCATTCCACCCCATGGGCATTTTTGTATCTGTATAGGTTGTAGGATGGATAAAAAAAACATCTGCCATAGAATCTTTTGGCTCTTTCTTCAGACCAGAAGGCACGTTATCTGCAGGGTCTTCTTTGAATGGATGCGCAGCCCAATAATTTAAATTGCTATAATCTGGTTTCCCGTTGCCGCTTTTAAAATGGTAATTAAACGAGCGCGCATAGTTTTTGTGAGCGCAACCGGAAATAAGAATTAAGAGAAATAAAAAAACAATTGTTAAAGCGGCTAATAAAAAAATTCTTTTGTAATTTGACATGCTCAAAACTGCATTTACAAGTTTACATAAAAAAAACTACACTATGACAATCCCGGTTCTTGATTTGGCTGATTTTGCAGATGGAAACCCGAAACAAAAAAGTGACTTTGTTGAAAAACTTGGCAAAGCATATGAAGAGGTGGGTTTCGTTGCAGTAAAAAATCATGGAATTCCGGCAGCGCTTATTGCGGATCTGTATAAATATGTCCAACAGTTTTTTTCGCTTCCTTCGGAGAAGAAAAAGAAATTTGAAATTCCCGAACTTGCCGGCCAGCGTGGCTATACGTCTTTTGGAAAGGAACACGCTAAGGGAAGCGATGCTCCTGATCTTAAGGAGTTTTTTCAATACGGGCAGGTCGTTCCAGACGGCCATTCTTCAAAATCGGAATATCCTGACAATGTAAGGGTCGATGATATTCCTGGCTTCAATGAAACTTTCTATAAGGCTTACCGGGCCTTTGAAAAATCAGGCAAATCGCTGTTGAAGGCAATTGCCCTATACCTCCACCTTGAAGAAGATTATTTTGATGAAGCAATAGAAGAAGGTAACTCTATAGTGCGTGCCATACATTATCCCCCAATCACTTCCGAGCCAAAAAGTGCCATCCGTGCCGAACAGCATGAAGATATTAACCTGATCACTTTACTGGTAGGAGCGTCAGCAGATGGATTACAGATCCTTACAAAAAACAACGATTGGGTAGGGGTTACGTCACTGCCCGATCAGATAGTGGTGAATGTTGGTGATATGTTGCAGCGGCTTACCAACAACAAATTAAAAAGTACAACGCATCGCGTAGTAAATCCTCCAAGGGAACTTTGGCATACCTCTCGCTTTTCAATTCCTTTTTTTCTACATCCGAAATCGGCTATGAGCCTTGCTACATTGGATAGTTGCGTTGATGAAATGCATAAAAAAGCTTACGAAGATATTACAGCCGGCGATTATCTCGATGAAAGGCTTAAAGAGATAGGTCTGAAAAAGTAACATCAACAACAAAGAAAACAGGAAGGGGCCTAAGGGTTTTTTATAAATAGAAAGCACATGTTTATTTTATAGTTATTATTTCATTGTTTCAAAATGGTATTGTTCAGGCATTTTCCTTTTTTAAAAGCGGTTTTTTATTATACTATTTCTGCATTTGGCGGCCCGCAGGGACATTTGGGAATGATGATGAAAACTTTTGTCGACCGGCGTCGCGATGTGACTAAGGAAGAGTTGATGGAATACGTTGCGTTTTGCCAATTGCTGCCTGGAGCAACTTCAACCCAGACCCTTACATTAATCGGCTATAAAAGAGGGGGGGTTCCGTTGGCGGTACTTACGCTTATCATTTGGATAGTGCCGGCCAGCCTGTTAATGGGCTGCTTTTCTTTTTTGGTTCATTATATAAATACAACGCACGTAAGCCTGAATGTTTTTACCTTTGTACAACCGATGGCCGTTGGGTTTATAGCATTTGCGGCCTACCGCATGTACAAAATTTCCATAAAGAGTACCATCACTTATATCATCATGCTGGTGGGGTTACTTGCGACCTACCTTCTTTTTAAAACACCCTGGGTATTTCCCATCTTAATTGTCTTAGGGGGTGTTGTTACCAATTTCAGTGATAAGAGGATCCCCGAGAAAGAAAACATCCGGCCCAAACAAATAAAATGGACCAATATCTGGCTGTTTGTATTGTTGTTCATCATTGTAGGTTTTTTTAGTGAAATAGCCAGAACACATAACTGGGAGCACAAAAGGGCTTTTAACCTTACTGAAAATTTCTATCGTTTTGGAAGCCTTGTTTTTGGTGGCGGCGATGTATTAATGCCGATGATGTATGAGCAATATGTGGTAAGGGAAAAAACCAAATCGATGACCAAGGAGGAATATTTAACCGGTTGGGGATTGGTACGCGCTATCCCCGGCCCAGTATTTTCGGTGGCTTCTTATACCGGCGGCATGGTTTTACGAAGTAAGGGTAAGGACATGCAGTTGCTGGGCTGCGTCATAGGCTGTATCGCCATTTTTTTGCCAAGTGCGCTGCTGGTGCTGTTCTTTTACCCCGTATGGCACAATTTAAAAAAGTATGTAGTTGTATTCCGGGCATTGGAGGGTATCAATGCGGTTGTTGTAGGCATTATGTGGGCCGCTTCATTGTACCTGTTAAAGGACATTTCAATTACTGACCTAAAAACGGTGAGTTTTGTCAATATCATGGTAATTACCGGGACCTTTTTGGCGCTTAGCTTCACCAAGATACGCTCACCTTATATAGTTGTTGGATGCCTGTTGCTGGGGCTTATCTTCTGATAAAGTATTGCTGTTGACCGGGAAATAAGGCCTGCGTTTTCCCGTAGATATCCAATACGGATTGCTTTCGGCAGGAGCATGATGTCATTTTCAGGCTCACCTTACCTGGAATATTATTAGGCATGATTTTTCAACCTTTTCAGCTATAGGTGTGTATATTTTGACAATCAGATATATAGCTTTGATCGCCACTTTAATTCATTTCTAAAAAACTTTATTGAAAAGAAAACTAGCAGCCCCATGCCCAGTATATAAAGATAATTCCAACCATTAATTTCATTATAAAGGTCCTTGTAAGCTTTATTTTTTAGCAATAAAAAAGTTGAATGGCTTATAACCATGCTAATAATTATTAAAGTGTAAGTAAGGATATATCCTGCCGGGTAAAAAATGAAAGTTTATTTGTTGGAAGTTTATAAAAAATTTTTGAAAAGCTGGTAGTATTACTGAGATAGAATCGAGAAACAAATTTCTTGGTCGAAAGCGGTTTGTTAAACGGCACGACTTCTACTTTTCTGAAACAATATATCCACAATGCACAAAATGCAATTATTAAGAAGGCAATTTGACAAAGAATTAAACCAGCCCATCCCACCCCATCCTTAATACCTGGGGATTAAATTCATACCCCACATCAGAAGTAGATAGGTAGGTTGTTTGAAGATCTGCTATCCTCGTTAAAACCAATAGTACTGCCAATACAATAAATTTTTTCATACCCATTTTTGTTCGAAGTGACACCTGAATACCGGTATATGTACTTCATATCTCCATTTACCTTGCCTACGGAAAAAACAGACCGGCTATACAGGTTATGATTTGACAACTACGGATCGTGCAGCTGGTGTTATGGTAAGCATAAAATGACTAAAATAAAAACACGAATGTTATACAAGAAATTGTACGAATTATTTTGCTGCCTTTATTAATTCGTGTAATTAGTAGTAATTCGTGTAATAAATATGGCGGCAAAAACATGGTTAACAAAGCACTGGTTTATCTATAATATTGGTGCAATTCAATCTCTTCTTTTACAATATCAGGAACAAGGTACCGGATGGATTTTTTCAAGTGCACCAACTCACGGATACGGGTACTCGAAATTTCCAGTTTTGGAGCTTGCAGAATGGTAATATTGCCAACCGGATTCTTTGCAACTGCAAACCCGGGCCTTTCATAAATGAGTATGGAATAGTTTTTAAGTAAAATCTCATGATTTTTCCATTTTTTTATATTTTCGAAGCTGTCGCTACCCATTATAATGGAAAATTCGTGCGTGGTGTATTTTTCGTCCAGGTAGGCAAGGGTATCTATTGTATAGGAAGGCTTTGGAAGCTTAAATTCAACATTAGAAGTTTTGAGCTTTTTTTCTCCCTCGATGCAAAGGTCTATCAAATGTTTCCGATGGTGTTCATTTAAGAGGGAATTGCTTTTTTTTAGGGGGTTCTGGGGAGAGATCACAAACCATACCTGGCCAACCAGGCTACTATTTGCAATGTGGCTGGCTATTATAAGGTGCCCTGTATGGATAGGGTTAAAGGATCCAAAATACAAACCAATTTTCACCTAATCAGTTGTTTTTCAATTAATTATAAAAGTTCAACGTTAATTTTTTCGGCTTCGTCTGCTCGGAGACTTAATGAATAGCCAGACACCATAATATAAATAGGATCTCCAAAAGGGGCCTTTTTCCAAACCATTACTTCTTCTTCGGGGAGACAGCCCATCTCCATTAGCTTTAATATAATTTCATCATTTTCAAATGACGTAATTTTAACTTTTGTTCCCGGCTTTATCTGCGATAAGTTCATACGAATAAATCTGTCAGTAAATATATCATTCAAGTCTTGTACTTTATTCCGATTTTAGAAATACTATAATTTGGAAAAAATTTTATTTAGAAATAATGGAATTTCCCCTGGATTCTCCCCAACGAAAGATTTGAAGATTTTTCTTATTTCAATATTTCAAAACGAGAAGGTTGACCTTAAAACACTCTCTTATATTTTTTGTAAAGATGATTATTTATTGACCCTCAATAGGGAATATCTTAATCATGATAGCTACACCGATATACTTACTTTCACCTTGTCTGACCTGTCCAGTGCTGTGATTTCAGAAATTTATATTAGTATTGAAAGGGTGAGAGAAAACGCTGTCAAA
>JBDTLZ010000254.1:0-3659 GCA_039934515.1 Ginsengibacter sp. | reverse complement strand
ATGGGAAAATGGATTGGTGATGTTGTAATGAAATATTTTAATTAAATAACGCATCTAGAATATGTCTGCACTTCCCATAGCAAAAAAACACATTCCTGGTTAATCTACTTGGAAACTCTTGCTACCTCGTTTCTGACAGAATGCTAATTTCAGCAACATGCCTCAAACAAAGCAGAAAAACTGCTCTTTAATTTCAAATCAATTCAATATTTACGCACTAAATTCCAAAGCCGTGCACCATCTTGAATCCTAACACCTCAAAATAAATGTATCCGTATAAATTACCTGTACCTTCTTTTTATAAAGCGCCGCAATGACAAAAACCTGTGTCAGCACCATTATTAATGCGCTGGTAAGGATATAAGAAATTTCACCAGGAATGGCCATGCTGAAATGAGGCATTGTAAAACCATTTGCAATGTTGTCTAACCAGGGGATCTTTTGTGGCGGGTAACTGGTAACCACTCATGAAGGCCAGCAGGATAGCTAAAAACAAGGAAGCAGGTATTCCTGCCCGATATATTTTGGTATCAAAGGTTTGTAGGCATCCACTTTACGATTTGTTGCCATAATGGCGCCCATCACGCTGCCCGTAAATCCGGGAGGAACATCCACTTATAAGATGTTGCTGAAGAAGCAGAAATGATTTAAATTTATTACCGGAAGTTTTTCCGTACTTAGTTTCGTTGCATGAACTTATCAAAACTATATTTTATTCCCGCTGCCTTTTTCATTTTGCCAATACTGTTGCTGCAAAATATGGGGTGCGTAAAAGAGTATAGTTATGAAGGTGGCGATACCCTCACAATGATAAGACAACCTATCCTGGATTCAATAATTCCTCCCCCTGACGCTGACACAATTAAAGTATTTCCCGATTGTTCCCTATGCAATGCTGAAGATGATCTTTCAGTTGGAACATGGAGCTTTGAAACAGGCAGTTCTTACGTATGTGGCACAACAACCAGTTCCGGTTTTTTTGGAGGTTATTCAAAATTGGATATTACTTTCTTTGGACCCTCTGCCTGTTCCCAGGATACGGGCCTCGTTATGTCAGTATTTCTGCCAGTGCCATTGGACCGGAGCCGCTCTAACCTTATTGCCGACAGAGCAGCTTTTTATTATTATGACCATAATGCACCAAATGATATATTCGACAGCCAGTCTGAAAAGCCTTTCATAGTAACCGTTCAGGAGTTTAATATTTCAACCGGTATTGCTACGGGAACATTTGAGGGTACTGTTTTTAAACCCAATGGTGATACTGCAGTTATTAAAGAAGGAAGATATAAAGTACAGATTAAGTGATGTCTTTTTGATGCCTCAATTAACGCCCAACATTGCGTGCATATTGATTAAAGACTAATTATACCCGTAGCTCCAGGCACATCATCCACTGTAACCGGTAACCTGGAAATCGGATAAAAATCATTCTTAATCAGATCTAATCGGATTTTTTCTACTAAGGTGGTCCTTAATGATCGGTATTTTTACAAATCCCATAATAATCGTCTTTAATTGGCGGGTAGTTAGCCGCTTCTTACACCTCAGAATAAATGTATCAATATAATTACCTGTGCATTCTTTTATAAAGAGTGCCAATAACAAAAACCTGTATCAGCACCAGTATTAATGCGCTGGTAAGGATATAAGAAATTTCACCAGGAATGGTAATACTCAAATGAGGCATCGTAAAGCCATTTGTAATTTTGTCTAACCAGGGGATCTTTGTGGCGGGTACCTGGTAACCACTCATGATGGGAAGAAGGATAATCAATAACAGGAGAGCAGTTATTCCTGCCAGGATATATTTTGGTATCAAAGGTTTGTAAGCCTTCGCTTTACGATTTGTTGCCATAAGGGTGTCCATCACGCTATTCGTAAACCCGCTCGATGGTGCCTCCAGGTCTTCTTCATGCACAATGTTTTTTATAAGGTCATCGATATCCCGCATGTGTTCCATACTTTACAAATTTAAGATAGAAATTATTTCATTTTTTGATTGCAGCAGCGCCTGCAACTTTGATCGGATGCGGTACAGCTTTATCTTAATATTGTTTTCCCTGATTCCCATTATTTCAGCAATATCCCTCAGTGGAAGCCCATCATAATAGTACAGGGTAACAATCACCTGGTCGTGAACCGAAAGCCGGTGAATGGCATCTTTCAACAATACCCTTACATCCTTGAGGTCAATCTTTTCATCAAAAGAATGATGTTCTATTTCAGCTTGTTCAGCAGCACCATCTCTTTTTTCTATATACGATATCCTGTTGTTCTTTTTTAGGGTGTCTATAGCGTGATTGTAGGTAATCCTGTATAACCAGGTAGCAAAAGATGCCCGGTTGTTATAGCTGCTCAATGCCCGGTAGCATTTGACAAAAATTTCCTGCGCTGCATCTTCGGCTTCTTCGTTATTGCCGGTTATCTTAAGTGCAAGGGTATAGACCATCTTCTGGTACTTCTCCACCAGGAACTTAAAAGCTCCTGTATCGCCATCCAATATGCGATTAATGTAGATAGTATCCGTATTATTTTCCAAGCTCTTTATTTGACTGTAAGATGGTGCTTTTGGTTACAACATTTTATTATTAAAAAAGGTGTAACCAGCATTGCAAAGTTTTCGTCAAAGTATACAGAATATCAAATTAAAATTTAAAAACCATTTTATGGACGTAATTATCTTTAATATCTTAATTATCTTTGGAACACTTTTCGGAATTGTTTATGTCGCCGTTTCTTCAAGAACCAGGGTAAGGCTGGCACTAATTGAAAAGGGGGCTGATGCTTCGATCTTTAATTCCAAATCAACGCAATCGAATATACTGGCGATTATATTGGTAAATATTTCGCTGTTGCTGGTATCCATCGGAGTTGGAATTTTCCTTGCCGCCATATTACATCAATCATTTAATGTAAGGGAAGAGGTTGCTTACCCCGGAACCATCTTTACTGTTGCAGGAATAGGTCTTTTCGTTGGATACCTGGTATCTTCAAAGATCGGCAAGGCAAAGGAATAGGCCGCTACCCGGTTGCTTTTCCGGCGCAGGTCCCACTATTGGCCCGGCGGGGTTTTCATAGTATAGCTAATCAGGCGGCATGAAACCCCGGTGACGAATGTATCGCCCGATACACTAAAGTCATCCTTGCTATTTTAATAAATTTCACAGATCAATATGATGTACCGGCCTAAAATGTTTGACCAATTGTTTTCATAAAAAGAGGCGCTGCTATGTTCATATTCAATAAAATCTTTCACCGGCATCCATTTCCACTTATCGGATTGTGACGAATCTAATTAATTTTTTGAATCAAAAAATCTTTGAGAAAAAACATGCTTTGGATTAAATGAATCTTTAAAAACTTTATGAAGTTGTCGCTTCTTTTTTTCTCTTTTTTTCATGGTCAGTGTCTCCACCGGCTATAAATTTCAACACTTAATTCCTGATGAGCCGGCAATTGTACAGCTTTGCCTTATTCTTAATATACCAGGCAAGGACATTGCGTTTGTATAATATTTTTCACTGAGTTCTATTGGAAGGTTTTTTGATATAAACCCGGGAACTTCACACAATCCTGCGAAGACTGCTATCCTTTAGAGAACCACATTTTAATAATTTTTTTTAAAACTTAAAATTGCTTGTTATGAAAAAAAAGCT
>JBDTLZ010000253.1:0-16615 GCA_039934515.1 Ginsengibacter sp. | reverse complement strand
TTTTAAGTACGACAGACTGGCGCAAGTTTGTTGAAAAACATAGCATTGTGGAACAAACGCTGTCACAGGACGGCATCTATGAGAAAATGGATTTTTATACCCGTGACCAGTACAGGCATGCGGTAGAAAACATTTCTAAAAATAGTAAACTATCTGAACAGGATGTAGCTATAATGGCTATTGAATACACCGAATTAAACACAGGAAATACTCCAGATCCAAAGAAGAATCACGTGGGCTATTACCTTACCGGAAAAGGTTTACTTTCCCTGGAAAAAGCCGCTAAAATAAAAATGGGGGTCGTTGAGGGATGTCGGCGGTTCGTAAATAAAATCCCGCTTTTTTCTTATGCCGGTTCTATACTTATTTTGACAGCCCTGTTAAGCTGGGGGCTTATTATAAAAGCAGAAACGGGCGGAGTGAAACATTGGCTTCTCATAGCCTTTGGAGTTAATGCATTCCTGGCTTTGAGCCAACTCATTACCTCGATTGTCAACTGGATCACCACGCTGCTATCAAGGCCATGTATGTTGCCCCGCATGGATTTTTCAAAGGGTATTCCGCCGGCATACCGCACAATGGTTGTAATCCCCGCTTTACTCGATAATGGGGCAGGCATTAATGATCTTGTTGAAAGCCTTGAAGTACGCTTTCTTGCTAACCGTGATGCAAATTTGACCTTTGCCCTGCTTACTGATTATAAAGATGCCAGGAACGAGATGCTTGAAGAAGATGGCCCTTTACTGAATTTTGTAAAAAACAAGATTACCGAATTAAACCGCAAGTATGAAAGGCCCCTTAATGATACATTTTTCCTGTTCCACCGTCCACGCCGCTGGAACGCACGTGATAAAACATGGATGGGTTACGAACGCAAGCGGGGTAAGCTTGGTGAACTAAATGCATTAATACAGGAAAATAAAAAAGATGCATTTTCTGTGATAATCGGGGAAGAAAGCATATATACCTCCACAAAATATATCATAACACTCGATGCTGATACGCAATTTCCACGGGATGTTGCCTGGAAGATGGCGGGCACTATGGCTCATCCGCTGAATCACCCCGTATATAACGCCAAAAAGAGAAGGGTAACCGAAGGATACAGTATCCTTCAGCCGAGGGTTTCAAATAGTTTACCATTGGGTGATAGTTCTTTGTATGCAAAGGTACACGGCAATGAAGCCGGTACTGATCCGTACACTAAAGCCACATCTGATGTTTACCAGGACCTGTTCAATGAAGGTTCATTTATTGGTAAGGGCATTTATGATGTGGCTGCATTTGAGACAACCCTTAAAAACAGGTTCCCTGAAAACCGCATTTTAAGCCATGACCTTTTGGAAGGCGCTTACTCGCGGGCAGGATTAATTACCGATGTACAGTTGTATGAAGAGTATCCTTCAGATTATGTGACCGATATGCAACGGCGACACCGTTGGATCAGGGGCGACTGGCAAATTGCAATGTGGACGACACCCTTTGTCCCTGGCTTTGATAAAAAGTTTCACAGGAACCCTGTTTCGTTACTTTCTAAATGGAAGATATTTGACAATCTCCGTCGCAGTGTCGTCCCTATCGCGTTACTTTTTCTTTTTCTCGGGGGATGGACAATTTCATCAAACCCTCCATTTTGGACAGATGTAGCTTTAGGAATTATTTTTATCCCAACTTTTCTTCAATTCATTTGGGAAATCTTTAAAAAACCTGCCGACGTTCTTTTTATACAACACCTGATATTTACGGGCCGCACTTTAAAAGACAACCTTTTACAACATGTGATTGATCTTGCATGCCTGCCTTATGAGGCGTTTTCAAATGCTAATGGCATATTGCTTACTTTATGGCGGATCTTTATTTCAAGAAAGAATCTTTTACAGTGGAATCCTTATAGCGGGTATCAGCATCATAAAAAAACTGTAGCAAATACGTACCGGAAAGTTTGGTTCCCTTCCATTTTATCAATAGTTACCTTTATCTATTTAAGCATCTATTTTCCGCTAACGATTGTTACCGCCTTTCCCTTCCTGGTTGCATGGCTTGCAGCACCGTTAATCGTTTGGTATGTCAGCCGCCCGCTCCCCGAAAAAAAGATCGAGCTAGCCCCTTCAAAAAATTTATACCTGCGGGTTCTTGCACGGAAGATTTGGGCATTCTTTGAAACTTTTGTCGTAGCGGAGGATAACTGGCTACCACCCGACAATTACCAGGAGCAACCCGTTGAAAGGATCGCTCACCGTACTTCTCCAACCAATATTGGACTTTCCCTGCTTGCTAATCTTACAGCAAAGGATTTCGGATATATTACGGGTACCGTTTTTATTGAACGCACCACCAATGCTATTAACACGCTTATAAAATTAGAAAAATACAGGGGCCATTTATACAACTGGTATGATACCCTTTCGCTGTTGCCTTTAATGCCAAAATATATTTCTACGGTCGATAGCGGAAATTTTGTGTCGCACATAGTTATTCTAAAACAAGCGTTGTTCAATATTCGTGAAGAACAGATAATGCCCGGGAATTTGTTTGAAGGATTGCTTGACACCGTAAACATTTTAGTTGAAAAGACGGAAAATACAGCCGTACTTAAAAAGTTTAAAGAGCAGTTGGCTACTTATTCTTCAAGACTTGACACCTTGTCGTCCCTTAAATCGTTTTTAGACGATCTGCAAATATCCTTCAGGGAAATAGTTATTGAGTTGGATCTCAATCCCGAAAACGAAGATGATTGGTGGTCAGAGAAAATAGCAGAACAACTACATAACATACAAAGAGAAGTATCTGTTTTTTTACCATGGCTTTCCCTCGCGGGGCCTCCTGAAAAGTTACATCACCTGTTCTCTCTCCTTCCAACATCTCCTACTTTAAATGAAGTGGCAAAAATAGAAGAGATGTTACTTCAAAAAATTACTGCCTGCTATTTGCCGGAAAATACACAGGAAGAAAACGGATGGCTCAATAGCTTCAGGGCTTGCGTTACAGAATCGGCCAGGCATGCAAAGGAAATGCTGTTAAAAATCAGCCAGCTTATAACGAAATGCAGGGAGCTTTCCACTATCGAGTATGATTTTTTATATGACAAAACGCAACACCTGTTAGCCATTGGCTACAATGCCGATGAACACAGGAGAGACCACAGTTTTTATGACCTCCTTGCATCCGAAGCACGCGCAACAACCTATACAGCTATTGCACAAGGCAAATTACCACAGCAGAGCTGGTTCTCGTTAGGCAGGCAGCTGACCAACCGCGGTGCAACACCCATTCTTTTATCGTGGAGCGGATCAATGTTTGAATATCTTATGCCATTACTCATAATGCCTTCTTATGAGAACACTTTACTGGATCAAACAAATAAAGCGATAGTTCAAAAACAAATAGACTACGGAAAAAAACGCGGCATACCGTGGGGAATTTCGGAATCGGGGTATAATTTATTAGACACCAACCTGAATTATCAATACCGTGCATTTGGTATACCGGGCATAGGATTTAAACGAGGTCTTGGAGAAGACCTCGTTATTGCACCTTATGCAACGGTGATGGCTCTAATGATAGCCCCTGAGCAGTCATATGACAACCTAATGACCCTCGACCAGGCGGGTTTCGGTGGCAGGTACGGCTTTTATGAAGCAGTGGATTATACTCCATCAAGATTGCCAAGACGGACAACATACGCTGTTATTAAGTCTTTTATGGCACATCACCAGGGTATGAGTTTTCTGTCATTAAATTACCTGCTATTAAACAAACCCATGCAAAAACGGTTTGAAGCCGATCTACAGATGCGCTCCGCCCTGTTGTTACTCCAGGAAAGAATCCCAAGAGTAACGACCTTTTATTCGCCGGTCATGCATGAATCAGATATTAATGTAACACCGGGCGGAACCGAATCAATGCGGGTAATAAGCACTTCACAGACTACCATACCTGAAGTGCAGTTATTATCCAACGGACGGTACCATGTAATGCTTACCAATGCCGGCGGCGGTTATAGCCGGTGGAAAAATATTGCGCTTACCCGTTGGCGTGAGGATTGCACCTGCGACAATTGGGGCATCTTTTGTTATATGCGCGACCTTGAGAATAACAATACCTGGTCAACAGCTTTCCAGCCGACATTAAAACAAAGTGATAATTATGAAGCGGTATTTTCACAGGGCCGTGCAGAGTTTCGCCGAAGAGACTCGTCGATAGAAACCCATACTGAAATTGTTGTGTCTCCTGAAGATGATATCGAATTAAGAAGAATTCATATCATCAACCGCTCCCGAAAGAGAAGATCTATAGAAGTTACCAGCTATGCAGAAGTTGTACTGGCTTCCCTCATATCAGATGAATTGCATCCTGCATTCAGCAACCTGTTTATTCAAACGGAAATTAATGAGCACCGGCAGGCAATTATCTGCACGCGCCGGCCACGTTCCGTGGATGAGCAGAATCCCTGGATGTTTCATCTCATGAAAGTTCATAATGCGGAGATCCAACAAGTATCCTATGAAACATCAAGGGATAAATTCATTGGCCGCGGCAACACAGTAAATAATCCCAAAGCTATAAACCTGCCAAATGGCTTATCGGGAAGCAGCGGCTCAGTCCTGGACCCGATTGTTTCCATTCAATACCGCATTTTCCTGGAACCCTATCAATCTGCCACAGTAGATATGATCTTTGGCATTGCAGATAGTAAAGAGTTGTGTAATAACCTGGTTGAAAAATACCAGGACAGGAACTTAACCAATCGTGGGCTGGAACTTGCATGGACCCACAGCCAGGTGATATTAAGGCAGATAAATGCCATAGAGGCCGATGTTCAATTATACAATAAGCTTGCAGGGTCAATCATTTATTCAAATTCATCGCTGCGTACTGATCCCGCAAATATCATAAAAAATCAACGTGGCCAATCGGGGTTATGGAGCTACGGAATTTCCGGTGATCTACCCATCATTCTTTTGCAGATTGAGGACAGCGCCAATATTGAACTAATAAGACAATTGGTACAAGCCCATGCCTACTGGCACTTAAATGGTTTAATAACAGACCTCGTGATATGGAACGATGATCATGGCGGTTACCGGCAGGTATTGCAGGACAGAATTCATGGCCTGGTAGCACCGGGGCTGTCGGGCAATTTAAAGGATCAGCCGGGAGGAATATTTATACGGTCTACCGATCAGATATCCAATGAAGACAGGATATTGTTTTATTCGGTAGCCCACGTTGTGATTTCAGATTCACTGGGTTCATTGGAACAACAGATCAACAGGGCCTCCAAGCTGCGGTCATCCATTCCACTGTTTACACCAACCAAATTTTATCCTTCGTCCGATACCTCTTTACCTATTGCTTCCATGTCCGGCGAACTGCAGTTTTTTAATGGCATGGGAGGTTTTTCCAAAGATGGAAAAGAATATGTGATTATCACAAATCCCAATCAACAAACGCCGGCGCCATGGATAAATGTATTGGGTAATCCACAATTTGGTACTATTGTATCTGAAAGCGGGCAATCTTATACATGGGTTGAAAATGCCCATGAAATACGCCTCACACCATGGAACAATGACCCAATCACCGATTTAAAAGGAGAAGCATTTTATCTAAGAGATGAGGAAAGTGGTAAGTTTTGGTCACCTACTGCCCTGCCGTGCGGTGGTAATTCACCATACATTTCAAAACATGGTTTTGGCTATAGTATTTTTGAACATATTGAAGATGGGATCTCATCGGTCATGACTGTTTTCGTAGATATTGAAGCGCCCGTTAAATTCATCATTTTAAAAATAAAAAATAATTCGGGCAGGTCCAGGCGCATTTCTGCTACAGGTTATGTCGAATGGGTACTTGGAGACATCAGGTCCAAGGCAGGAATGCATACCATCACCGAAATGGATAAACAAAGCGGTGCGATCCTTGCAAGAAATGCTTACAGCATTGAATTTGAAACAAGGGTAGCTTTTTTTGATACAGATGATACGGTAAGAACATTTACTACAGATCGTGCTGAATTTATTGGACGCAATGGAACAGTAGTTAATCCGGATGCTATGAACCGGGTGAGGCTTTCCGGAAAAAGAGGCGCAGCATTAGATCCATGTGCAGCCATCCAGGTTGTTTTTGACCTTGCCGAAGATGAAGTGCGTGAGGTTATATTCCGCCTGGGCAGTGGTAAAAATGCCGACGATGTGCTCAGCCTCATCAAACGTTTTGAAGGAAGCATGATCGCCCAAAATGCACTGGAAAAAGTGAAAAAATTCTGGCAGCATACTTTAGGCACCATTCAAATCGAAACACCGGATGCCGCTACAAACATACTTGCCAACGGCTGGCTGAATTATCAAACATTGAGTTGCCGCATTTGGGCAAGAACAGGCTTCTACCAGTCCGGTGGCGCCTTTGGATTCCGTGACCAGTTGCAGGATGTATTGTCACTTCTCCATTCAAAACCAGACCTGGTAAAAGAACAGATACTTTTATGCGCATCAAGACAATTTATTGAAGGCGATGTACAGCATTGGTGGCATCCTCCAAAAGGGCGTGGCGTTCGTACAACATGTTCTGATGATTATCTGTGGCTTCCATTTGTAACCTCAAAATATATACAGGTTACAGGCGATACGGCATTGCTGGATGAGCCGATTCATTTCCTTGAAGGCCGTTTATTAAATGCGGGGGAGGAATCATATTATGATCTTCCTATCCGCTCTGATAAAATGGCAACCCTTTACGAGCATTGTGTTAAATCAATCGAGCATGGATTTCGCTTCGGCGAACATGGATTGCCTTTAATAGGATCCGGGGACTGGAATGATGGCATGGATAAAGTAGGCAATCATGGAAAAGGTGAGAGTGTTTGGCTGGCGTTTTTCCTTTATGACATCCTTGTTAATTTTATTGACGTTGCCAAAATAAAAAATGATAAAGTATTTGAAGAAAAATGCAGGGAATCGGCAAACGATCTCAAGGTTAATATCAATAAAAATGCGTGGGATGGTGAATGGTACCGCAGGGCTTATTTTGATGATGGCACTCCGCTGGGCTCTAAAGAAAATGAAGAATGTAAAATTGATTCCATCGCCCAGAGCTGGTCTGTACTTTCAAAAGCAGGCACGCCGGAACGCTCTGTTAAGGCCATGGAATCTGCAGGTAAATACCTTGTAAAAAAAGAAAATGGAATGATCCAGCTCTTTGATCCCCCCTTTGACAAATCGTCTATGAACCCGGGTTATATAAAGGGTTATGTTCCCGGTGTAAGAGAAAATGGCGGCCAGTACACACATGCCGCGATTTGGCTCGTGATGGCTTATGCTGCATTGGGTGATAAGGAACGTTCCTGGGAATTATTGAAAATGATCAATCCTATTAATCGTGGCAGTGATGCAACGAAAATCGCAACTTACAAAGTTGAGCCTTACGTAATCGCAGCCGATGTATATGCAGAGCCAAATAACAAGGGACGCGGTGGATGGACCTGGTATACGGGCAGTGCCGGATGGATGTACCAGTTAATCATTGAATCTTGTACCGGCCTTAAGCGTAAGGGCAACACGTTGTACTTTATACCGTGCATTCCCGCAGAGTGGAATTCGCTAAAAATAAAATACAGGTACCTGGATACGATGTATGAAATTGAATTAAGGAAAGTTAATGCAGGAGAAGTTTCAAGGTTTATGATCGATGACCGCGAAGAAACCAACAATTTTATTACACTTGTAAACGACGGGGTAACCCACAAAGTGGTCTATTATTTAGCGCCTTGAATATTAGGTGAATTAAAAGGTATTTCGGTATTACAACTGTTTAATTGTATTTAGCTTTTACCAACTCAAACACAGGCAATCTTTCCAGGGGAACCTGGATTTCTATGGTAGCAGGGCCTTTAATATTCCTTCCATCATCACCTTTCCACGTGCCTTTCGGAAACGTTACTTTACGTTTAAATCCTTTGCCTGTCATTGGTGCTACCATATTTCTTTCTCCTAACATGAATTGATCTTTTACGTTTTCAAATCCTTGCCCGGGAAATCTATATTCCAGGCTTCTAATTACAGGCTCACCATTGATGGCTGATTCATTTACAAGTTCCATAATATATGGCGTAAACTTCATTCGCAATGCAACCGTTCTCTTTATAGCATTTAAGTGCCCGCTATCGAGGATGCGCCATGGCGCCACTGAAAACTGCATCATGGGCAAAAGAGTACTGATTTGTGCTGAACGTACAACGAGGTCCTGGTCCAGTGAGTCCTGCCCGTTAAAAGAACCAGATTCTCCACCCCCTATCATGTCAGGGCATGTAAACTGGTAACCCAATAGCCCGGCGATTATTGTATGAGGAATTAGTTTCTGAACATCTTCCCAGGCATGCCTTTTATCGCGCAGCCTTTCAACAAGTGGTTGCCCTCCGTTTTTCCACATAGCCCTGTATTCATTTAATGGGTACCACTTCCCAAATGTTCCCCAAAGTTCGCATTGTTCATTTGGTGTTGCTTTCTTATAGGATAGAACATTCCGGGGATAATATTCCATATCGCCGCCATCAAATTTAAATCCGTTTAAGCCATACATTAAAATCATTGAATCAAGTTGCTGGTGGAACCATTTTATACCAGCGGGATTGGTAAAGTCCATCACCATGCTGTATCCATTCCACCAGTTTATTATGGCTGGCTTTACTGCTTTGTCCCAGGTTGCATTACTGTCATTTTCATTGTCCATCAACACTAGTTTTTTAACAACAAGTTCACGCGATACTTCGGTATCGGGCGAAATAAACGGGCTGACCCATAACATGACTTTAAAACCCAGTTTGTGCAGTTCAGCTATCATCTTTTTTGCATCAGTAAACCTGTCTTTCCTGAAACTGAACTTGCCATAATAGTCGGCCCAGTTGTCATCGATCATGAGCACCCCCGGTGGAAATCCATTGTCAATAATACTATGGGCATATTTTAAAATGTCATCCTGGTTTTGATTATAGAGCAATTCGATCCACGTATTATATTGTGGGCGTGAGAACAAAAGAGTGTCTGGTAATTTACCACTGGGCGGAAAAAATTTTTTGGATGCGGCTTTAAATGCTTCTGCAAGGGAGTGCCCGCTGCTGTCTATGATGATTGTTCCGTGAGCCTGCGAAATAACCAATTGATCGTGGTCAAATGCAAACTGGAACGGTCCTTCACTCCAAATGAATTTACCCCTCGTGGATAGCAATAATGGGGCGGCCTGGTTCCCCCTGTTATCACCATACAAATTAAGAAGGTAACCTTGTTGAAAAGGCATATTATGACCTTCGTTCACTGCCCCCCCGTACCATTTCTCGTCGCTTTGAATGGGGATATTTTGACTTCCCGTATTGGATGAAACCTGCGTATGGGCTTCCTTATTTAGTAGTAAAAGCAGTATGGTTATAAATAATAAATTCTTCATGCGGGGGTTTTAAAACCTGTGTTAAGCCTTGGTACCAGGACTTATTTATTATTGCTGATCGCTGATTTCTTATTGCTCATTCTTCTGGCTCAATAGCTTTGCGCTTTACCACCTTACTTAACCCTATCAACATAATAGCATTACCTGGCGCAGGTTTGGTAACCGGCATGGCATATTCCTGCTGCAACGCCTGGTAATTAGATGATCCGTATAAGTTTACCTGGCTGATCTTTTTACCAAACCGTTTGTTTACCCATTCAAAAGCGAAGAATGTAATCGGATTTGTCTTTTCATTTGAGGAACAATTCACTGCGTCACCTTCATAAGCATACATTTTTTGAGCAGATCCCGTTTCTCCTTCATTGGTATTAAGGCTCTTTTCTCCTCCCGGGTTCCACTCAAGTATATTGACACCATATTGAATTGGCACGATTTCCCTGAACCCATCGTCGTACAAGATCTCATACCACCCCAATAAGTCGGCCGCATCAAAATAATCCGGAATATTAAAATATGCTTTTTGATTACCCGCCGGAAGAGCGCATGCCTGTAAAAATATAAGGCTGCTAACGTCTTCGTTTATCGAAATTCCTTCGACCTTATTGGGCAGGATATGCTCTCCCGTTCCTTCTGATCCCACAAGAATTCCGCAATTGCCAGGTACCTTTGTTGAATTAACTAAATTGAAAACCTTTGTATCACTGTTCACCTCACCCGTTTTTAATGACGCAAGGTTGATATTATAAGCCTTAAGGTCTTTTGATAGATTAAAATTTGTAGAGATATCAACTGGTACTACAGCATCCCCATCCTGACTTGGAATTCTTTGAGCTTTAAAATTTTTTCTTATAGATGGCACCCTGGACCAAACAATGGGAGGCAAATCAATCTGCCGTATTGTATGAGGAGACCATAATAAATTAGCGCAGCCCAGGAAATCTGATAACAGGTCCTTTCCAAAATTAAAGTCGTTACTCGAAGCCCATGACGATGGAGCTCCACCTACCAGATCGATTTTCTTTATCCTTTCATCCCAATTGCTGATGTTAGGCTCAAAATTTCCATATAACTGCTTAAATCCAAATTTCTGAAGCTCCATTTCTTTTTTTTCATCGGTCCAAAACCAGTTAAAAATTAATATGTCTTTTGGAATAGATTTAGACACCACCTCAGGGCGTAAGCCACCGGGTGTTTTATATTTCCTGCCCGTGGTTGAAGTGCGGTCAAACGGGCCCTTTCCTCTTACACTTTCTAATAAAAAATCTCCCCACATGGCGGCTTTAATGCCCTTTGCCGCAAGGTAATCGTGGATCTTCTTTACATCTCCTGCATATAACTCAGAATAGTCCTTTCCCTTGCAACGGGGACAGGCATCTAACGGCGCCCCCCACCATTCATCGTGTCCTATATGTATCATTTTGGGATGTATAACATCAATATATTCATCATAGATATCAAACATCAGCTTATAGGAAGCAGGATTGGATGGGCAATATGTATCCGGCCATTTATCCCCGGGATATTCCGCGAGCTCAGGGTGTCTCGCTAAAAGAGAATAAGCATGCGTAAGAGAGGGTATTTCAGGGATAACCTCGATAAAATTCTGCTTTGCAAAATCCACTATTTCCTTAACGTCATTCTTTTCAATGATAAAGCCATCTCCCGCATCATAATGCGTTGAATTTTTAGTTTCCCCATGAATACCCAGCGTTTCATTTAACCGGGTGTATTGCATGTATTTTGCAAAATCTATCCAGCCGGCATTCACCTCGGGATGTTTATCAAGTCTCATGCAATTGAATTCCATGATCACCTTATTAAACTTATAAAGCGACATAAAATCTTTCAGAAATCGTTTGAAGAAAGCCCTGTTTTCGGGTCCCGGAACATAAAGCCTTATTGCCCTGAATGCAAACTGTGGCCAATCTCTTACTTTGACCCCCTGGATTTTCATCCCATTTCCCGCTTCAATTAACTGGCGCAAAGACTGTAGTCCGAAAAAAGCGCCCGGATCATCGGATCCACCGATAAAAATTATATTAGTGGACACCTCGAGAACGTACCCTTCATGCCCGGGATTTTTGGCAGTAAGCACCAGCTTATTTTCGGTGCAATATTTTCTTATGAGTGTATTTGTGAGCGTACCCATAACAATCACTCTCCTGTTCTTTGGAACCGCAGCCAGTGCCTCTATTTTCAAAGCAACTCCATATCTATCGCTTAGTTCACGCACGAGGGAATTTGCCAGCGAAATATCTTTTTCAGTGGCATGTGGCGGAAGGATAACAGATACCGTTTCATCGATGTTAAAAATTTCACTGTTCACTTCCATGTGTTGGGGAATGGGAAAAATCAACGGATCTTTAGCCATCAGTTTAAAAGCATACAAGCCTAAAAAACCGTGCATGACTGTAATTGTCAGAACCCGGAGGATCTTTTTTGGTTTCATTTTTTTCATAAAAAATTCTTACTTATTTAGGCGGTTAAAATAATACCGGAATTAGCTGGTAATATTACTTTAAATAATTCCGTTTAAAAATAAACTTTGCGCTATTGACGCAAAGGCTTTATCAATGCCCTCTGGTTCAGCCTATAATCAACTATTGTAATTATCAATGTTGATACGAGGACCAGGATGCCGCCGATTATTGCGGACCTGTTCAATTTTTCTCCAAGCCATATTGCTGCAACCGGCAGCCCCATGAATGTAATGAGGTAATTAGACAAAGCTACCTGCATTGCATCCAATACTTTCAATGCTTTAAAAAATAAGATCATAGATAAGAAATTATGAAAGAACGTCAGCAGGCTCATGCCGATCCATGTTTGTTGTGTAAATGACGGTATCCGGGCAAAAATACCGGGTTCATAATACAACACCAATGGTGTAAGCAGGATAACCATGACTACATAAGTATAAAATACCATCTCCATTTCCGTATACCGGTCGGCAATTTTTTTGATGCCCACATTATAGTAAGCGTTACCCAGGATTGCCACAAATATGATAAGATTGCCAACTGCATATTTTGAACTGAAATTCATTTGTTTTAGATCGCCGGTCGAACAAAGGATAACGCCAATAATGGCAATGATAAAACTCACCCACCTTATGGTATTCATTTTTTCTTTTAATAAAATAAATGCAAATACCGCGGTGATAACAGGCAAAGTGAGTGTAAGGATTGCGGCGTTACTTGCCAGTGAATATTGGGTACCCCATGTCATAAGAACCTGCGCGGGGAATGCTCCCAGCAATGCGAGTGGTACAAACAGGAGAAGGTCTTTAAAAAGCTTGCTCCCATTTTTAAAATCCTTCCATACAAACGGGAGTAAAAAGATTGTTGACAGAAACATGGGTCCCCATACGGTAAAATAGGGGCCTGCCTGGTCCTGCGTTAGCTTTATACATGTAAATTGCAACGACCACATCAGGTTGCATGCAATCAGCAATGTCCATGAAATCACCGTTTTTCTCATGATCTGTTTAGCTCATTTCGGTTATGGTTATATTTATTTGAAGAATGAATTGCCCGCAAATTTGCATCCGCTCCGGGCAGCAATCTATCTGCAATCGTCACAGGTCCCCAATGTCCTTTGGATATTTTTCTGACAGCTTTCTTATATCATACGAGAATTCAATAAATAACTTCTCCCACTTTTCAGCAGATTCTTTGGTATAGCTATAAAAACCATGTGCATTTCTAACTCCTTTTGCCCCCGTGGCTACCAATTCTTCAATAAAAACGGGAGCTTTACTGCTGTTATCCAGTTCAGGATACAATTCGTTCATTACGGTGAGGTAGGCAGGTATTCCTGTAAGATCCATGAAGCGGAACGGGCCTGCAAACGTTATCCAGTATCCCATGTCATTCCTGCATGCGCGGTCAATATCTTCAATCGTAGCAAAACTGTTTTGCACCAGGTATCCAGCTTCCCTCATCATTGCATACATCAGCCTGTTAGTAATAAAACCCCTGATATCTTTTTTAACCAGCGATGGCTCCTTTCCCCAGCTTTCTGCAAGCGCCATTATTTTTTTTGCATAGCTAATATCGGTCTGTTCCCCGCAGATCACTTCAAGAAAGCGCAATATATGTGCAGGCTCGCCCCAATGTATTCCCAAAAATCTTTGAGGATGTTGCAAGTCACTTTGTAAAAAAGTAACCGGTATTGCTGAAGTATTAGTGCCTATTATAGCTGTGGGTGATAAAACATTTTCCAGTTGTTGAAATACCATTTTTTTTTCACCGGCATCTTCAATAATGGACTCTATAACCACATCATGCGCTGCCAGTAAAGAATAATCATCGGTGATGGTAAGCCGCTGTATGACGGAACGACTGTCTTCGTTTAAAAATCCTTCTTGCTGTAGTTGTTCCAGGAAACTCAAAATTTTTATTTGCGCATCTCCTGCATTATCCATGTCCCTTGTTAACGAAGTAACCTTATGGCCGGCCGCTAAAATACAGGTAGCGATACTGCTGCCCATTAATCCAAGCCCCACTATTCCTATGGGTATTTTTTCACTCATGTATTCATCCCAATTTTTAGCGTGAACGCTTTGTATAATATTTCTTTCCATGCACTGGCGCAAAACAATTCAAACTTCCTCTAAACAAATATCCCTCTGTTTTTCTGCAATTTTTCCCGCTGCATCTATCTCTATCTTTATCCTTCCAAAAAGAACTGGTTGAACTGTGGTTCTTGCGGGCTTAATGCCTGGAAAAAATAATGCGCAAGGCGGTGTTAAGTCATCGAAATCATTTATGTCACTTAAATGGACCGTACATTTTACAATGTCTTCAAGCGTGCCACCGGCAGCCTCAATTATTTTTTTATATGCGACAATGTAAGGATGGTCTCTACTTTTAAAGAACCACGAACCACTTCACCCGTCTCTAAATTGAGTGGCCCCTGGCTGCTGATAAATAAACATCCATCTTTTAGAATACCCGCAGAATAAGCACCGGTGCTTATTGCTTTGCCAGGATGTTTAATTTCAATTTTATCCATATTAATTTTGATTAATTTTCGCGCGAAGTCACCGAATAGCCAAACTTACGTCACTATTAAATTATTCAATTAACGGTTACTTTCCTGTATCTGGCTTTGTTTTTGTTTACAAGTTGAAGATATTATAATTTGAGCAATTGTATTGCCGGAATAATATCCCCTTTTTCACAAGCCGGCTCTTAAGTTCTACACCGGCAATTGTCAATATAGGGAATAATAATACATTCATTGCCTCGCTGCAAGTGTCTTTTGAAGTAAATAAATTTGATTGTATTGAATCCGGAGATAGTCCTTTATCGTATGTTAAAAACCCCCAAAGTTTGCCGGTATAAGTCATCAGCATTAAAATCTAATTCTAATAAGCTAATTAAATTATTTAATTGTGAACAGAATTTTTAAGATCTGGATCATCATCAAGACCTCGGTAACCATTATATTCCTGATGTATGTTTTGTATAACTTCTTTTCTCCTGCACCTAAGGATGAAGAAAGCGAATTGTATGTAGTTGAATTATTCGTCTATACGATCACTTCATTGCTCTTTGTTTATTGTTTTTTCAAAATGTACCGGTCCATGACATATGTGATCCTGTTTGATATCATTTTTCTTATTTTTATCGCGTATCATTTTCATGTAAACTACATTATTGTAATCCTCGATCTGATTACAATTTTCTTTATCACCTTTGACAACAACACGGTAAAAAATTACGTCAAGCGGAGACTTCGGAAACTTAATATCAATCCTAACATCCGATCGCAGCCATGATGAAGATCGTTACGGGCAGCGACATAACGGCTAAGTGGTTGCACAATGCTACTCCACAAAATATTTCCAATGATTCAACTCCTGTTTATTTAAAACTGTTCATTTTATCATATAACCCAATAAAGCAGGCCCAGGGAGTATTTTCTCCTCCTTTATTATCTTTTTGGTGCGTGTAAAAACCATTCATGAAAGAGGAAGCATCAGACCAAACTGTTTGCATCATCCCGTAAAATTTATCCTGCATTGCTTTGGAAGATTCTTTCCTGAAATTCATCATATCAACAGCCTGTATAGCTGCAAGGTCTGGCCGGCGGTAGGGGCAGGTAATGATATGAAAGCCTTTCATTGCAAAATATACAGGCGTTTTATCTGCCCGCTCGTAGTGCCAGTCACAGATCACCACATCTTTTGGGATTAGGTCTATGGCCCTGTAAGTATAGTTGTAACTGGCTTCCCAAATTCCCAACCCCGTGGTTTTTCCATCTATCAACCTGTCACCCCATATCCACAGTCTCCGGTTCTTTAGAGCCAGGTGATCATCGATTACCCGTACTTCATTTGCAAATAACTCGGCCTTATCCCGGCCGCCGCATCTCGGGCATTTATCGTCACCCAGGTAGAATACCTCATCCATGCCTGCGTGAAATGCATTGGCTTCAAACACATCACATATTTCATCTACCAGGTCAAAAACTACCTGGTGCACTTCCGGGTGCAAGGGGCAATAACTTTTGCAATACAAATTATCGGCATTAGGCCATTCATATTTTTCAGGCATCAGCACTCCGGGTGTTTCATCAAATTGCGGATAGACAGCCAGTAGTTTATTGGTATGTGATGCCCACGATTGATGGCCTAAAAGGTTTATCTGCGGAATGAGTACAATATTATTTTTTTTACAGGCGTTAACCAATTTCTTTACATCTGCCTTACTTAGGGACATACTGTCTGCCAGTTCGGGATGGCTTTTATATTGGTAGCGGAAATCAATCCGGAGAATGAGCGTGTTTACTTTTCTTGGCGCAAGCTCATTGACAATGAAGTTGGTAAAAGAGTCTACCGCCGCAGGCTTTGGCGCTCCTATACAAAAGCCACGAACAGGAAATAAGCTGTCTATATTTTGTTGCGCATCGCAATGCGTTATTACGAATAAAGAGACAATCATTAGCAAACCAAGGCGCTTCACCATAAAATAATATTTTGGATAAATGTAAATACTTTTCAGGTTAAACCGCGTTGTTATGAATGATCCAGTTACTACGTGCAGCTACAAATTACCAAAGGGTTCGAAGGTCTCGGGCGGTTTTTCAACAAGTATTTAATAAATGCCTGTCTGAATAATTTAATTTAGCGGCATATACCTACAAACTAAAAGAAGTTTAATTTTTATTG
>JBDTLZ010000252.1:0-4118 GCA_039934515.1 Ginsengibacter sp. | reverse complement strand
GAGGAGTACCTTAAATAAAAACAGCCCATATCCCGGGCTGTTTTTATTTAGGGTTTCTGTGCCTGTTATTTTATAAACTTCAAAGTTTTCCGTTCATTATTATTTTTTGTTTCCAAAATATATATTCCTTTTTGGAGGACGGCCGGTAGCGTGATCTGGCCATTTACGTTCTCCAGTGTTATTGAATACATTCTTTTCCCATTGATATCAAGTACTGAAAGCTGAACCTGGCCGTTAGTTCCGCTTAATATCAACCTAATGTTATCGATTACGGGATTAGAAAGCAAGCGTACACTCCATTCTTTATTACCGCGCAGTTTTAGCGATATCACATTTGAATTCTCTGCTTTACCATCTTTATCACCTGTTGTTACCCTGTAATAAACGATGCTTTTGCCGCTATTCATAATACCAGGGTCAGTAAAGGAATATGAATGCCTGGAGGATGATGTTCCGGAAGCCTGCACAATTCCAAGGTCTTCAAAATGTTGTGCATCATAACTACGTTGTATTGTAAAATTTTTAACGTTTATTTCCTGGGCTGTAGTCCACTGTAACAACGCATCATAATTTTTAGGACTCACTGTAAAATCGGTGAGTTTTACCGGGAGTGGAGTGAAAGACCCATCTACTGCAAATAGATCCCTGTGATTAGCGTCATCCCCATCTGTTGCTGTAAATAAAATCTTATGGTTGAATATTAAAAGACTGCTGGGATCAGCATCCGGAGCATTTAAGTTAATATCCTGGACGATAGTAGTGTTCGCCAAGGTCCCGTCGGTTTTCCATAATTCAGTTCCGGTTGTGCCATTATTCCCGGCAAAGAAGAATGTATTTGTAGTATATAAATAGGTGCCAATACCGGTTGTATCAACGCCATCTCCACCACCTGGATTTATGTCTGCAACTACGTGCGTACCCGTACCGGTTGTGCCATCAGAAATCCACAATTCACGGCCGGATGTTGGAGTTCGCGCTGTGAAGAAAAAATTATTCCCCTGGAACAACGTCTGGTTGTAAGTGTTACTTGACAGGTCAGCATTATAGGGTACACAAATGACGGGAAAATCTCCCTCTACAAAAGGTGTAAATGACTTAAACAGTGCAGTACTTCCACCTGGCAACCCGTCGGATTCCCATAATTCTGAGCGGGTTCCGGCTACAAAGTCGTCTGTCACGGGGAAAATAAATTTATTGGGCAAGTTCACCGCGTCTAATATAAGAACCAATGGGCTTCCTGTTCCGGGAATTACATCCTTAACGAGCTTGGTATTCGCTATTGTTCCATCTGTAACCCATATCTCGCCGGTACTTGTTCCATCTGTCGCATTAAAGTAAGCGCGGTTATTGAAAATATGAAAACTAAAGAAAAGTGGGAAGGGTATTGAGAAGGGACCTAATGAAATTTTTCCGTAGGTCGAACTGTCGGGACCCGGATTAATATCGCCCAGCATAAAAGTTCCGGCAGGAGTACCGTCGGATCTCCAGATTTCCTCACCATTAACGCCATTTGTAGCAACAAATAAAGCCAAATTATTATAAGGATAAAAAAGCCTGGGGTTGGCTGAATCGGCATTTGAATTTCCTGTATTTATCTCCTTAAGTATCACCGTTCCGCCCGGTGTTCCATCGGATTTCCATAATTCATTTCCAGATGCAGGAGTATTGGCGGCAAAAAGAAGATAAGTACCATTAGAGAATATCTCGGTATAACCAAACGCACTGGGATCAAAGCTTCCCACAGGGCCAACTGTGATATCTTTGAAAAGCGTCGTTCCACCACCAGTGCCATTTGTTCTCCAAAGTTCTCTTCCCTCCCCGGGTCTCGCCGCTGTGAAATAAAGAAAACCATTCAACAGAGCCATTTGAGATGGAGCAGAACCCGGGATACCGGGGTTAATATCACTCACGAGCGATACAGTTGTTCCATCATAGGCATACACCTCTGAACCCGTTGCGGGCGTACTTCCCCTGAAGATAAATTTACCAGCAAGCATTTGGCCAAAAGCCTCGTATTTAACGGCTGTCGCCAGTTGAACAGTTCCGGCAAGCGATCCATCTGTTGTCCATATCGAACTATCGATCGCTGAGACGACAATCGCCTTGGTGGCACTAAAAGGAAAAACAACATTCAGGTCCTTGTTGTTATTGATCCTGGTAACCTGCGCCTGTAAACTTAAAGCAAAGATTAGCACACATCCGGTTAAAAGTAAGTTTGGTTTCATGTTTACGTTTTTCTAAAAATTTAAAAATTAAGTTTAATAACCACCTGCAACAATAGAACTGAATGAAGAAATTTACAATAAGTATAAAAAAAGACTGGTTGGTTTTACAGGAACGCATCGGACTTAAAGGCTATTGACCTGGTTGCAGGTGAGGTATTCAAGTGGTTAGATATATAATCCACTTCGGGAAAGGATTACTTTGATTAGCTACAAAACGTGAACCAAACTTATCGAAACTTTTTTATTAATCAAGCAAAAAGTAGCGATCATTAATACCACCATGATGACGCTTTAGATAAAATCAGTCTTAAGTCTCCATAAAAATCACGCAGTTTGCAGGCCATACCTGGATAACAGTTTAAATAAATGTTTCAATCCTAAACGGTGGCGTGAAATAAATATGCCAATACATCATCTTTTATTCAATTCTTTTAAAATGCTTGCATAGATTTACCTTTTTTTATTTTTCAAATTCACCTGTAGCGCTTTTTAGATTTTATAAAATCGAATGAATACTCCGGTGAAATCGTAAGACCCATTTTAGTTGCTATGAAAGGCCGGAATAAATTTTTTACCATACTTATCCTTGGATTGCTTTCCGCCATCGGGCCATTTTCCATTGATATGTATCTTCCGGGTTTTCCGGAAATCGCAAAAGACCTGCATACAAGTGTTGCGCATATAACGCTTTCACTGTCGAGTTTTTTTGTAGGGATTGCATTCGGACAATTATTGTATGGCCCATTGCTCGATCGCTTTGGCCGCAAAAAGCCATTATACATTGGAATGCTGGCTTACCTCCTGGCATCTGTTGGCTGCGCTTTATGCGCTACTGCCGATGCACTTATTGGCATGCGTCTTTTACAGGCATTGGGTGGATGTGTAGGCATGGTTGCAGCCAGGGCAATAGTGCGCGACATTTTTCCTGTTGAAGAAAACGCAAAGATATTTTCATTACTGATGCTCGTGGTTGCTGTTTCTCCAATCATAGCGCCAACCCTTGGAGGCTATGTTACGGCGGCTTTTGGATGGCAATCTATTTTTGTAATCCTTGCCGGTATTGCGGCTTTTACTTTGATCGCGATTTATTTTGGTTTACCACCAAGCAGGTTACCTGATCCTTCCGTTTCATTATTGCCCATGCCTATTATCAAAAGCTTTTTGCAAATTTCCAGGGTGCCACAATTTTACACGTATGCATTTACCGGTTCTATCGCAGCAGCTGGGTTGTATGCCTATATTGCTGGTTCGCCTCACGTATTTATGGAAATTTACAAGGTGACCAAACAGCAATACGGTTGGATATTTGCTACGATTGCAACCGGCCTTATCACTTCCAGCCAGATCAATACGCTGCTTTTAAGGAAATTTACCAGCGAGCAGATCGTACGTATTGCATTACTTTGCCAATCAGCTACCGGCATATTTTTATTCCTGGGAACCTATTATAACTGGTTAGGACTGTTTTCAACTTTATTCCTGATACTAGTTTTCCTTAGTTGCCAGGGTTTTATTTTTCCTAATTCTTCAGCGCTGTCTATGGCTCCGTTTACCAAAAACGCCGGCTCTGCTTCTGCATTGATGGGAGCCATTCAATTAGGATTTGGCGCTTTTTCATCTGCATTGGTGAGTTTTTTACATAATGAAACTGCACTGCCGATGGCAGTAGTGATGGCATCATGCGCTGTTGTGAGCCTGGCAGTTTTGTTGTTAGGAAGAAAAGCAATTTACAAGGTAAACATAGAAGCTGTACAGGAAGAAAACGCCGAGATGATGATGACTTCTTAATCATCCCCCAGGTTCCTATAATGAAAAACGCCGCCCTTAAAAAGTGGCGCAAAATCTTAAAGCCCTTCATTCCTTTTTTGTGGCTGCTTTTTTAGGAGCAGAATT
>JBDTLZ010000251.1:0-4390 GCA_039934515.1 Ginsengibacter sp. | reverse complement strand
AGCCGTAAAAGAAAATTGCTCGAGAAACAAAAAGAAGGTAAAAAACGGATGAAACAAATAGGAAATGTCGAGGTGCCACAGGAAGCATTCCTGGCGGTACTAAAACTGGATGAATAAAAATTTCGTAAAATCTATTAAAATCTAATATCATGCCCGATCTATCTCTCAATGATGAAATGAATATTGAGGTAAGAGTTTTACTAATAGCCAAAGGAACAGATGATCCCGTTACAGGGGAAGAATATCTTGTGCGCCTTTATGATAAAGATATCTTTAATGACGATTTCCTTGGACAGAGTGCACTCAATGACGATGGCCTTGCAAAATTCCAGCTCTCAAAAAAACATTTCGCCGGTTTTGCAATGCTTGATGAAAAACCTGATTTTTATTTTGTTGTTTACCGGAACGAAAATGAAATCTTTAAAAGCAGGGTAATGAAAAACCTTGATCTCTCTGATATTGAGGAATTCAGAATGAAGGAAGGCGAGGTTGTCGACCTGGGAACATTTTTAATTGGAATATAAATACCGGCTTATTTCTTTTTAGAATTTCGTTCGATCCTTTTCCCGGAAGTTGCTGCTGGTATACTATCCGTTGCTCCTTCACTGCCACTATCTTCAGGCATTTTACCACTTAGCCTGGTTTCATCAATATTTCCCTGCGCATCTCTTATGGGTAGCGGCACAGGCTCCTGGCCTTCCGGCGTTTTTTGGCTAAATACCTTTTGAATATGAACCCATTTTCCATCTCTCCATACAAGCCCTTCATAGTCACCATCGGGGATGTAGGTATATTTTTTATGAGGTTCTCCCGACTCTGATATCAAATGTTCATAAATAATCATATCCTGGTCAGTGTCGTAAGTTAATCTGGGGCTTGCATTTTTTTTATACTCCATAATAAACCTTGCAGGGTATTTCTTAATAACACTGTTATCCTGGAAAATAAAGTAGGCACCACCAAACACTGGTTCGCCAGTATTAAAAGTGAGCATCTCAATAATCTTCCGGTTGCTGTTGATGTTATTTTCGTCATAGCCAAGTAGTGTGTAATAATTTTTTCCAAAGGCATGTTTTTCTACTACTTTATAATATACCGCCCCCATCCAGCCAAAATTATTTCCGATTGTATCTTCCGCATTTACAGTTACCGCTGATTTATCAATGAGTGGAAAAAGCTTGAGTGATCCATCGCCGGTTTTCATTTGAATCGCGCCATGTTGGCGTGTAACGTTATCTGTAACTACCATCTGCCACGTAAATATTTTAAACGAACTGTCCTGGGGTACCAGTTTGGAAATTGTAATGAGGGAATCAAACGAATAATAAAAAGAATTTTTTATTTTAAGCGCTCTCACCAAAATTTTAGTGAACTGGCTGTCGGCATTGAAACGGTCTGCATCGGTTCTGCCCTGCACTATAGCCAGCGAAAGTGACTTTAACGAATCTTCTTTTTTCTGCAATTCCTTTCTCTCTCCTGAAGATAACTGGCCAAAGCAAAAATTGCCTGTTAGCAGGAAGACAACAAAAAATAGCTTTAGTTTATTCATCAGTAAGTTTGGCAAAGAAAACAGAATTTGATTGAAAATTATTATTGACTGCCAAATTTTAACTAAGTTATAATGACCTCGCGACAGCAATAAGATCCTCGTAAACCAGGTCGATGTCCGCATTACTCACGTCAACTTCTTTCCGTGTTGTTGGCAGAAAAATATTCACTGCCATCTTTAGATTCCTTCCAAATTTCATATCGCTCAACGTATTTCCAATCATGACGCTTTTTGAGAAATCGATCCCTGGAAAATCTTTTTTTGCCTGTAGTCCCATACCAGGGTTGGGCTTCCTGTTGGGGCTTTCATTCTCAAGATCAGTTGAATAATATACCTTGTCAATCCTGCCTCCTGCGTTCTCAAATTCTGTGATCATGTTTTTATGAATGCGTTCAAGGTCTTCCAGTTTTGTGAGGCCCCTGGCCACACCACGCTGGTTGGTTACAATAAATATCTTTCCAAACTTTCCGGAGAAGATTTTAAGGGCTTCTTTTACACCATCATAAAATTTGAACTCTTCCCAATTGTGAATATAATCCAGGCGTTTCTCATCATTAATTACACCATCGCGGTCAAGGAATAATGTCCAGGTCGTGTCAATTTTTTTTAGATCGGGCAATTTTACAGGTTTTTTTCGGGTTAAGGATTTGGATATTTATCGCCTTGTTGGTTGTTTCATTTGGTCACGAAACAGTGCATTGAAAAATTCAGCGCTTACATATGTTCTTTAATCAAATTAAAGAATAACCGCCGCTTTCAACTTCCTGTTAAATCCCTTTTAGCCTTTTCATAATCTTCAGGGACGCCAATATCAATAAAATATTCATCCTGGATAAGGCCATACATATTCCTGCTGTGTATAAATTGTTCCAGGTAATCTTTTTCAAACGAGAATGTATGCGGAAGATTTTCTTTAATAAAACTTCTTGCGCTGAGAGCATATACACCCCCGTTAATCAAACCGGTTTCATAAAACTGCTTTTCTTTAAATGATTTTATTGAATCGTCATTATTCAGTTCAACAACACCGTACCTGTCAAAATCATTCATTGGTTTAAGACACAATGTACATTCTGTGTTATGTTTTAAATGAAAATTACCCAATTCAGTGAGGTGAATTTTAAAGAGTGTGTCTCCGTTACAAACAAGCACATCATTACCGGCTACTTTTTCGCAGGACAGCTTTATTGCGCCTCCCGTTCCTAATGGTTCTTCTTCAATTGAAAATTGAAAATCATTTGAACCATGGGTTGCAATACGCATGAATTCTTTTTGCACAAAACTTATGATTGCTTCGCTTTTATAACCTACAGAAAAAATAAAATTCTGTATCCCTTCTTTCTGGAGGTGGGCAATAACATAATATAGGAAAGGATTTCCGGCAACCGGCGCCATGCATTTCGGAAGATCGGGTACTACAGAGCGTAACCTGGTTCCCAGCCCGCCGGCTAAAATGATCGCTTCTTTAATCATTGGTTTCTGCAAAATAAATTTCTTCAACAAGCTGGCAAATGATGTGGCCCAGCGTTATGTGACTTTCCTGTATCCTTGGCGTGTCGTCCGAAGGAATATTGATAAGGTGGTCCGCATATTTTTTTAATTTGCCCCCGCCCGAACCGGTAAAAGCAATAGTGATCATACCTTTTTCTTTCGCAACTTCAAAGGCATTCACAATATTTTTACTGTTGCCCGATGTGCTTAATCCAACAAGGACATCCCCGCCATTGCCAATCCCTTTTAAAAGCCTGGAATAAATTACATCATAGCTGTAATCATTTGCGACAGCAGTAATATAAGAAGTATTGCAATGTAATGCCTCTGCAGGCAATGCGTCCCGGTCGGTATAAAAGCGGCCACTGAATTCCGCAGCAAGGTGTTGCGCATCTGAGGCGCTGCCACCGTTTCCGCAAAACAAAACTTTATTACCTTTTTCAAAAGCATTTACGATAACATTTACACAATCCATCACCGTTTGTAAAATTTTGGGATCAGCAAGGATTTGTGTTTTTACATCAATCGATGATTGTAGTATACTTTTTATTTTTTCCATGGTAATGTTTCTATAATTGGCTAAAGATAAGATATAGTTGAAAGTCAGCGGTTGAAGTTTAAACCTGGCGGTTAGTCTCGGGTATCGAACTTGGGATGGGTAATCTGCAGCTTATATCTTAAAGAGGTCAGGAAAGAAAATAATATCTTTGAAGTTCAGGTTATTAAAGGATACAACTGCTGCTATGGGGCCGATTTTGATCTCTATACATTACCTGCAACTTAAATTCTTTGAATGTTTATTAAACACTTATTTCTTTTTTTGTCTGCCAGCTTCATTGCTCTTATTGCGTCAGCACAGGTAAATAAGGCCGATAACCTCATGTTTGATTCACTTCCCGGGAGATGGGATGAGGCGATCCCCCTGGGTAATGGCATGTTAGGCGCATTGGTTTGGCAAAACGGCAATAAGTTGCGTTTTTCAGTTGACAGGGCTGATCTTTGGGACGAACGGCCTGCAATTGATTTTTCTAAATTTAATTTTAAATGGGTACAGGAACAGGTAAGAAAAAAAGAATATGATACCGTTCATAAGGTAGGGGACGATCCTTATGAAACTTATCCTTACCCAACGAAGCTCCCGGGAGGCGCTGTAGAGTTTGATGTATCATCCTTTGGAAAAGTAACCGAGGCAGAGCTCGATATTAAAACTGCGGTTTGCAGGGTGAAATGGGAGCGTGGCATTGAACTGGAAACGTTTGTATGTGCCGATGCTGATTGCGGTGTATTCCGGTTTAAAAATATTGGTAAAAATATTATTGTCAGCATTATCGCCCCACCTTACACTTCAAA
>JBDTLZ010000250.1:0-7006 GCA_039934515.1 Ginsengibacter sp. | reverse complement strand
GCTATTCTCGTATTATACCACATGCTTTACTTTTTATTTATTTTCATCGCTAACCATTTTGTTGACGATAAGCCACCTGCCGTGTATTTTATGAAACGACAGAAACTCATGATAATTGACATCGTACATTTTTACTTTTACTTCAGCGATGGCAATTGAATTTACCACCTTAACAGATATGACTTCACCTTTGAAATGGCTTTCGAGAATCTTTTGGGCTTTGCCGCTTTTTAGCACCATCAAGGTATTGGGCGAGCGTCTAAAAATAAGGCTGACCTTTGACATCGCCGAAAAGCAAAGTTTTATCGTAAAAAGTGCTTCCGAGCAGGCCGGCATCACCTTCATAAATCCCTTCGCGATAACTTTTGCTAAGGATATCGGTGATCGCTACAGGGTCAATGATATATGTTGCCATAATAGTTTGTGTTTTGTTGGCTGTGGCTGTGCAGCAACTGCTATGGTGATGAATGGAAAAACAATATAATGAAGTATTTCATGGAGATGCGATTTGTTATTGTTTACAATCGAACGGGATCATTTTAAGTTTCATGCCATACAAATGGTGTTGTTCTGTGGAGGCTTTCAAGAGACAAGTGCTTTACTCTACCTGTCCTTACATTTTTGTTACCTGCTACCTGTCTTCCAGCCAGTGCAAAAAACAGGTGGCCTTTTCTTTAGGGACAATCAGTTTTTCCGGAGCAGGGACCGTAAGATTCACTAATAGTTTTCTTGCAAAATAATGTTCCACTTCTTTTACTGCATTGAAGCTAATGAGGTATTGCCTGTTCAGCCTGAAAAATTGTTTGCTGGTTACAAGATTTTGTATTTGCTCCAATGAGCGACTAACAAAATACTCCTGCCTGTCAAAACAAGCAATGATTGATGATTCATATTTAACATAGAAAAAAGCAATCTTCTCTACACCTACTGTGAAGTATTTATTATGCTTAAAAACCAGGAAGCTCTTTTTCCCAGCCGGAGCTGTAATGCGGGCTAACAAATCATCCAGGTTAAATTGCATATCCTGGTGAAATAAATTCCGGAGTATGGCTGCATTTTCAGCAGGAATAGAATCGAGTTTCTTAAGTTGGGGTTCCATGTTACTTTTTTTTAGTTAATTCCTTATTCCGTGCAGCCAGTAAAGAATAAAATCGGCTTCCTTATTCCATGAAGACAGGGCAAAAATTAAATGTGTGTGACCTTCAAATTCTTTGTAGTCGGTGATCGAGCTGCTATGTTTGTATCTTTTGTAATTATCATAATTCATTGAGGCCGGCACAACTTTATCGTTACTACCTGAAGTGAGCAGTAACGGAGGATGCGGGTTCTTAAAGTCTATCTTTGTTTTACATTTAAAAGTATCCCGGATAATTTTTTTTGATTCGGGAATTGCATAGCTGTAATAGGATTGTTTTTGTTGCTCATAGGTCATTGCATTAGCAATCGCATACTTCCATTTTCTAAAAGAGATCATGTAGGTTTTTTTGCCGGAAGTAAACAACATCATCGTTTCCCATGTCACTTTTAAAAATGAAAGCCAAAACCTGTTTACTCCCTGTGGTGGAAACGAATGGATAGCGACGCCGGCAATCCCCGCTCCTCTCTGTAATAATAATTGTACGATGAGGCCTCCCAAAGAATGCCCGATGAGTATTGGCTTCTTCGGTAAAGCATTTATCAACGTAGCAAAATGATCCGTTAAAGAAGTTATCGTATTTAAAGAAATAGCACCATCCGCAGGTCCGTTGCGTAGTTCCTGGGCTGTTGCCTCTTTATACGGCCATGCAGGCGCAATGCATTTATATCCTTCGCTTTCAAAATAGATCATCCATTCATCCCAGCAGTTATTGCTGATAAATGTCCCAGTAATAAAAACAACTAGTTTAGAAATACTGCTGGCCATATTACCCTTGTTTGTGTCTAACACTAAGGCAAGGCCAATGCCATTACATTAAATTATTGCCAGTCAGCACGTTACTTTTTTTGCTCTGGGTGGTGACCGCTAAATACCGTGGTCGGGTTGATTTTTACCGCGAAATAAAGCAGTAACTTTCCGGAAGAATTCGTCAAAGGGAAGTGTTCCTGCGGTTTTGAGCGATAGTTCATGAGCTTTCTTATTGACGTTCACAATCAGTCCGCATCCCATTTTGAAAATTACATTTCAAATTAATATCCTTCCAGAACAAGGACCTTCATGGGTTGACCTGGCTGAAAAAAAGCCTGTTTTGTTTAATTCTTACTGTAAGAAATTAATGAGATGAAAAGATTGGTGCATTCGATAATGTTGTTGTTAATAGTGGTAACTGTTTACGGCCAGGATATAAGCAGGCAGGATGCCGATTCAATGCGCTATGCATTGGGTGAAACCAAAAAGGATATTGACCGCATATATCTGCTGTTAAATTTAGCCAGGTTTCAGATATTCAAACCCGGCGAAAACCCGATAGATCTTGATAGCGCAATCGTTTATATAAAAGAGGCTTCGGCTTTGAATAAAACTGTAAAATCTTCCACCGCATGGGGTTATCAACTTCTGACAGAATCCTTTTTAACCAAAGAAAGGGGGAATAAGGAGGAAGGAAAAAAAATGGTTGAGAAAGCGATCACGATCCTGGGATCCGGTAGCAACAAGTCTTATTTAGGAAGAGCCTATTTTGAACTGTCCAATTATTATGATTACAACGATTCCCTGCAACTTTCCAGGAGGATTGCGTTGGTACAACAATCCATTGATGCCTTTCAGCAAGCCGGAGATTTAAAAGAAAAGGGCAGAAGCCTCGAAATGATAGGGGACCTTTATTCAGAAACAGGAGACTTTGACAAAACAATACAGGTGCTTAAACAGGCACTGGCAGTTTACGATTCCATCAAATTACAAAGCACACAAGGTGCTTATGCCCTTCTTGGCGCGTCGTACCTGTTCCAGGGTCGTGACTATGGCAAGGCATTGTCTTACCTGCTTGAGTCATTAAAAACTGCCCGATTGGTCATGGATACCACAATTCGATTATGCCAGATCAACAACTATATCGGCGTTCTATATAACGAAATTGGACGATCGGAAATGGCAGTTAAATATCTGGCTGATGCGCTGGAAGTAGCCAGAAAATACAACGATGAGCAATCAATATATTTATTGGTATTGAATATAGCTTCTGCATACAATGAGCTTGACATGCCGGCGAAGGCAATTAAAGTTCTTGGGTGGCTTCCTAAAAAAAATCTTTTATCTGATGATCCCAATGACAAGTCCGTTATTGGTCAATGTTACCTCGGGGCTTACATACTGCTTGGGCAATTTAGCCGCGCACAGCTATATAGCGATACGCTCTTGAATGTAGCCAACGAAAAAATCAGGGACCTGGGCAGAAGTAACATATACAGATTGGTAGCAAGTTATTTTTTCGGAACCAAACAATATTCAAAAGCCCGCTACTACCTGGTGAAAAGTAGTGATATCGTAAAAAGAATAAACCGCGAAAATGGACGAATACAAAATTTGCGGTTATTGTATAAGCTTGATTCGGCGCAGGGAAATTTTCAATCTGCGTATAACCATTTGTTAGTTTATAAAGCAAAAACCGATTCAGTTTCCAGTGAAAGAAAAGTAAGACAATTCCAGGTATTGGGTGTTGAGTATGAAGTAGGGATGAAAGAGGATTTAATAAAGTCAAAAGACAAAGACATTATATTATTAACACAAAGGAATAGCCTGCAGCAGGCAAATCTCCGGGAGGCAAGCCTTATTTAAAATATAACCATTGGAGGAATCATCCTGGCATTTATTTTTATTGGCTTGCTTTACCGGCAATACGGGCTCAAACAAAAAAGCAACAATGTTATTTCGCATAAAAACGAACAATTACAACACTTTCTTACAGAAAAGGAATGGCTGATAAAAGAGATTCATCACCGGGTGAAGAATAATTTTCAAACTGTTATGGGATTACTCGGTACGCAATCTGCTTACCTGAGGAACGAAGAAGCCATCAATGCGATACAAGATAGCCAACACCGGATACAGTCTATGTCCCTGATTCATCAACGGCTATACCAGACCGAAAATCTTTCGGCAATTAATATGACTGATTATATTCATGAGTTGGTTGATTCTTTAAATGACAGTTTTAATACCCATAGTTACATCCGGTTCAACCTGGAAATCGAACCCATAGAATTAGACCTGGCACATTGTATTCCCCTGGGCCTTATCTTGAATGAAGCAATCACCAATTCATTTAAGTACGCATTCCCGGAAAATAAAAAGGGAACTATTGCTATTTCATTCAGGCATTCTTCAGAAAACCATTTAGTGCTAACTATCAGCGATAATGGAATTGGATTGCCTTCTGGATTTACTGCCTTGAGGTCGGAGTCGATGGGCATGAATTTAATGCGGGGACTAAGTGAAGAAATCGGATCGAAATTTACCATTGTCACTGAGAGTGGAACACAAATCTCGGTAAGCTTCTTTTATGACCCGGAAGTTATCACAGAAGGATTGCCAATAAATACCAAAAAAATTCAGGCGACATGAAAGAGAAAATCCTTATAGTAGAAGACAAATTCGTAGAGGCAGATTATCTCCGGTTGATGCTTACAAAGGCCGGTTACGCAGTTATGAGTATTGCACATTCCGTTGTGCAAGCACAGGAACTGATAAAAAATGAAAAACCTGATTTTGTATTGCTGGATATTTTTCTGAAAGGAAAATTAACCGGCATTGACCTGGGCAAAAAATTAGCAGAAGAAAATATTCCCTTCGTGTACCTCTCTGCCAATTCGAATGAAGAAGTATTGAATGCTGCAAAAGCTACCGAACCTTATGGCTTCCTGGTAAAGCCATTCCGGGAAAAGGATTTGCTTATAACGCTGGAGATTGCACGCTATCGGCATGAACAAAGTTCGGAGGCCAATTCCAGAAAGGAGAATATTTTAAAAGAGAAGTTATTGGCTATTGTTAATGACACGGATAGCTGGGAAAAAAAAATGTTGAAGGTTTGTACAACACTAAAACCTCATATCTCATTTGACTATATCACAGCAGGCTTTAATAACATCCATGATATTTCAACCAGGGCTATAAGTTTTTTAAGAATTGGGTATGACGAATATCAAAAAATAGAAATAACGGAATTACTCACCATTGCCGGGTTGAGTATAAATGAATTGGTGACGCTGGTGAATAATACCCCTTATGATACCATGCCCGCGATAGTTACTGAAAAATCATTTGAACAGTTGTGCAATGTTTCTTCATTAACTAAATTGTTTTCGCAAAAATTTCAAATTAGATCATACATCTATTTTCCTTTGCATCTATCAAATGGTGAAGTTTTTATCTTCTGCTTTTATTGCAAGAGACCGGATACCTACACTGCGGCGCATATCGGCGTAATGAACCGTTTGCAAAAAACGATGGCTTTTGTTATGGAAAGTTTGCTGGGTACAGAAAAGAAAAGTAATTTAATTGCTTCAAAAAATAACTTCCCGCACACTCCTGCAAATGCTAATGGAATGCTGGGTTTCAAAGAAAATATTGGAAAGAGTCGCCTGTTGTTGAATGTATTCGATCTTGTGACACAGGTAGCGCATTCGGATACGTCTGTACTCATTTTGGGTGAAAGCGGAACAGGTAAAGAACGTATCGCCGATTGCATACATAATCTTTCTCCCCGGAAAAATAGGCTCTTTGTAAAAGTCAATTGCGCAGCACTGCCTTCAACATTGATAGAGTCGGAATTATTTGGCCATGAAAAAGGCTCTTTTACAGGAGCTTTGGATAAACGGATCGGTAAATTCGAAAAGGCAGATAAAGGAACTATCTTTTTGGATGAGATCGGTGAGATGCCTCTTGACCTGCAGGTTAAACTGTTGAGGGTTTTGCAGGAAAAATATATTGAAAGAATTGGTTCACGGGACTTGACCAGGATAGATGTACGGATTATTGCGGCCACTAATCGCAATCTTGAAAAAGAAGTAGCAGAAGGGCGATTCCGTCTTGACTTATATTATCGCCTTAATGTTTTCCCAATATCCCTACCATCATTACGGGAACGCACAGAAGATATCCCTTTACTCGCTGATCATTTTATAAAATATTATAACCTTAAGGCAGGAAAGAAAATTACCGGCTTGTCACAGACCGTGCTGAAAAAAATGATGGCTTATCATTGGCCGGGAAATATCCGTGAGCTGGAAAATGTAATTGAACGAAGTGTACTTCTTGCGAAAGGAACTATCATCGAAGATACAATACTGTCTGCTGCTCAAAAAGATGCTTTCATGGATTCCCGCATGAAAACAATTCATGAGAATGAACGGGACTACATAATTATAGTTCTTAAAAAATGTAACGGCAGGATATGGGGCACTGGTGGTGCCGCTGAAATATTAAATGTGCCTCCAACTACATTAAAATCCAAAATGAAAAAACTGGGTATTCAGAAAGAGAATATTGAATAAATTATTTCGTCTCACCCCCGTATTATTCCATTTATTTCTTCTATCAACTGCCGTGTGCCCGCAGCAATGGATGGCTTTATCCATCAGTAAAAGAAATCCTAACCCAGTCGACTTGGTTCTCTTTTTTCCACATGAAATATATCCAGGTGTTTATTGATTGCCTTTTTCTGAATTGATAGATGAAAAAAATCAAGTCAAAAAATGGCGGGTTAAGGATTTATTTAGTCCGCTTGCCTGTTTGGTGCTTGTATATAGGCTTATTCCGGGATATTTTCGGGAAACAATTTAAATTAAATTTTATAACAATGACAACAACAACAAAAATCCTTGCGGGTACATTGCTCAGCGGTGCAATGGCTTTGCAAGGCACACCAACCGATGCACAGAGCGGACCCCATGTGGATATTACATTCGAAGAGTCCGTGCGACCTTTCCATGCTAATGTATCAGACGCAAGTCTAAAGGATCTACGCAAGCGGATACAGGAAACAAGATGGCCAGATAGGGAAACCGTTGCCGACCAGTCGCAGGGGGCAAAGCT
>JBDTLZ010000249.1:0-13996 GCA_039934515.1 Ginsengibacter sp. | reverse complement strand
GAGTTGTTCCCCTTTAGGGGTTAGGGGCAAGAGCGACAAATTGGAATGCACCCGATAGCTTGGGCATTCTACATTTTAGCAAATAACTTTGTACTATAAATTCAACGAATGAAATATAGAGGTCTTGGAAACACCGGCGAAAAATTATCAGCCGTCGGGCTTGGATGTATGGGTATGAGTTTTGCCTATGGCCCACGCAATGACGACGAGTCGATTGCCACATTGAACCGTGCACTTGATCTTGGCATTAATTTTTGGGATACAGCCGATATGTATGGCTTTGGCCATAATGAAAAACTTATTTCAAAAGTATTAACACCAAACAGGGATAAAATATTCATTGCTACAAAATTTGGATTCCGGCAAAAAGAAGGCAACAATTCAAATTTTGCTGGTACACCCGGTACTTATTTTGACGGATCGCCGGCTTATATAAAACAGGCTGTTGAAAAAAGCCTGCAACGTTTACGTATAGATACGATTGATTTATATTATGCACATCGGATTGACCCCAAAGTACCGGTCGAAGAGATGGTTGGAGCAATGGCTGATCTTGTCAAAGAAGGAAAAGTAAAATACCTTGGCTTGTCTGAAGCGTCTGTCAAATCTATACGTAAGGCACATGCCATACATCCCATTGCTGCTTTACAAAGTGAATATTCATTGCTAACACGTGAAATAGAAGGAGAAGTACTCGCTACCATTCGGGAACTCGGTATAACATTAATTCCATATTCGCCGTTAGCAAGAGGCCTGGTTACGGCAACCGTGCAGGACAAAAATGAACTGGCCCAGGATGATTTCCGTAGAACCCTACCCCGATTTAATGATGAACACTGGCAAAACAATAATAAACTCGTAAATGACTTCGCCGAATTTGCTAAAGAAAAAAACTGCACTGCTGCACAACTTGCGTTGGCATGGGTCCTTGCCCAGGGCAATGATATTGTTCCCATCCCCGGCACCAAGAAAAGAAAATACCTGGAGGAAAATGCTGCAGCAGTTGATATAATACTTACTCCCGGAGACCTTAAGAATATCGAAGGATTGACCAGCAGGTACCCCGATGTTGGCCAGCGTTATGGCGAAGGCGCTATGAAGCTGGTAAATAATTAGGAAGACCAATGCGATAAAAATCGGCGTTCAGCATAAACCGGGTTGTTTACCCAGGATAAATAGGTTGTGATAATGATTGACTTTATCTATAACGGTAACGGCTAAACGAAGTTTACCTGGTTAATCGGAAGGCTCTCGCAGCCTTCAAAATTTAACTTAATCTTTGGTCTTTAAATCCGAATCTTTGACCTTTACATATTGTGTCTAATTTTTTTAGTTTTTTTTAGTAAATTCTGCTAAATTAGTATATTAATAATTTTTACATTACCAATCCATTAAAGTTGTGACAATCAAAACAAGCGTTGCGGGTACTCCTGATGAAGCTACTTCCATGGCGCCAAAAATACCAAACAATCCCAATGCCACCACGAGGGTAAAGCCTGTAACTGATGCCCCGCCCCCCAAACGGCCGGTGTTCGTTATTCAATCGCTAAAATCGATCAATGCAGAATTGCGTGCAAACATTCATGAAAAATGGGAAGCATGCTGGCCAATCAACATGTTACGCCCATTGGTTTTACTTGACTTAATGAGCTATTTGCTATTTATAAAAAAAATAGAAGAGAAGCAATTAAGCACCGGCGAAGATTCCGATGGTAAAGAAAAGAACGAATTAAGCTGGAGTACAATAAAAGAGCTGGATGCGCAAAGTTTGCATGAACTTTTTACAAAAGAAAGAGGGTTGCCAGACCTGGTAAAAAGTTATAGCAATTCAAACCTTCCATATAGCCTGTTCCTGAAAGAGCCCTTGCTTTTAGTCCCCACCGGAAAGCTGCTCATCAATATGCTTGCTATAATTAAAATCATGGATGCTGAAGACAGTGATACAAAGGCTGCAATATTTGAATACCTTTTAAATAAAGCGGAAATCGTAGGGCATAACGGGCAGGTATTTGCACCGGATTATGCCGTTAAGTTAATGGTTTCACTGATGCAGCCCGGGCCGGAAGATATAATTGGCGATCCATCAGCAGGCAATGGTAGTTTTTTTGTAAATAGTGCAAAGTATATTGCCTATAAAAATCCAGATGGAGTTTCAAATTCCAAAAATGATGCGGTACCTAATATTTATAAGGGTATCGAGTCTGATCTTATTCAACTGCGCATTGGCGCTATGAACATGATCTTACACGGCATAGAAAATCCTAAAATAGAGGTCTTAAATGTTTTCAGCAAAACCAATATAAATTTACGGGAGCAGCCTACTTTAATATTATCGAATTTATTTTTTGAAAGCACCGAAGAAAAGGCTGCAAATGGTGTACCTGCAGAAACCAGGAAACCTGAAATTCGTTTCCTGGATCTTATCTTAAAAGGCCTTAAGAGCGGTGGCCGCTCAGCTGTAATTCTCCGGGAGGCTATTTTATATGATAACAAGCCCGAGATTAAAACAATACGCCGGCATATTGTTGATGAGCATAAGCTGGAAGCCGTAATCGCATTACACGGCAAAAATGGATCTGTTTTTTCCAATGCTTCGATACTGATTTTCAGTAAACCGGAAACAGCTTTTACTGATAAAGTCTGGTTTTATAAAATGGAGGTAAAGGAAGGGTTGCCTAAAAAAAATGCAGATTCAATAAATACAACCAAAAATGAGGAGCTGGATTATACCGACGAATATAATGGCGTACAGGATATCTTATCACGCTGGAAAAACGAGACCGAAGAAACTGCCAGGCTAAGGTCGGATAAAAGTTTTTATGTGCCAGCTGATGAAATAAAAGCTAAAAATTACAACCTGGCTTTCAATGAATACAGAAGTATGGTAACTGAACCTGAACTTTATAATATCCCCAGGAGCGTATTGCCTGCCAGGGAAATTGTTGCGATTCCTGGCAAAGAGGATATTGCTGTAAATGCGATGCCGAAAGAAGTTGACATTGCGCCAGCCAAAGCCGGGAATAGTGTAGAGAAAACTCCAGTTACAACGCCCGCTAAAGATCCTGAAATTGCACCGCAAGGGCCTGTTAATACTGTATCTTCTAAGGCCATAGATAATCCTCCGCCTAAAGAAACCGACAATATACCAAATAAGGAGGCCGTTATCATCCCGGCAAAAGCAACTGAAATAATAATATCGAAAGCAGTTGCTGTTAAGCCTGAAATGGAAACTGTCAATCCTGCAAAGGTAAAGATTGATACTACGCCGCCGCCGCCAGCTCAACAAGCGGCAATAAAAGTAGCAGATATATCTGCAACAGTTGTAAACGATAATACAACGGGAAAAGTAGTTGCTGATGAACCCCTGCTTACTACAGAACCTTTGGCAGTTGAAGCAGGGGATACAGCTCAGGAGAAAACAGTCGTTAAAAATCCGGAGAAAATCATCGATACACCTTTATCCAGGGTTATTCCTATAACAACCCAAAAAATAGCTGATAAATCACCCTATAATGATCCGGATTATTTTGAAGGAATAACATTCTCCTCAAAAAAACCAATTACGCCATTTTTGAAAAGGCGCCCGACTATTGTTGTCGGATCATTAGTGGTTGTTTGTGTCATAATAGGGATAGGTTTTTTCAAGCCATTTACAACTAAAAATGCAGGAACTGCCATGCCCACCACTGTAAATGCTGCGGCTTCGGCAGAGAAAAAACCGGGTCAAACTACCGCCAGTGACCCTTCGGCAGATGCATCCAAAAGCGGAATGTTGTCGTCAGCACAAATAAAGGCAATACTCAAAGATACCGCAGGTATCCTTCATTTTCCGGGGCAGGTTGCTAACGTAACCGGTAAGAAAGACATAACTAAAAAGCTGGATAAATCCGGTACAGCCAATATCTTAATAGCTAAAAAATCTGAAGCTGTTGCAGCGGCAAGCGTCTTAAATGTAAAATACGCAGTTACTGATACCACTTTTTTCCATGACGAGCCTGATCCAAAAACCCGAAGGAAATCATATCTAGATCCGTTGAATAAAAATATTTTGAAACCAAAAGATGACAGGAACGGATATATTTATATTGAATATACCAATCGCTTTGGCCGTACTTCCAAAGGCTGGATCAATAAAAAAGATTTAAAGCTGGTACGGTAAATCTTCATGCTAATCATCTAAAGACAAACAGTTCACAACCTCCAATCTTTAGGTGATCGACATAAACGGTCATTACATACACAGGCCCCGAAATATTTCATCTTTCCAGGTTACCTGTGAATTAATATTCATCTCCATGTTAATTCACAGGTAATTTCTTTTATGATCATATAACGGCCATCCCGCTTTGCGTCCATGCCTTACATAACCTTTTTCTTTCCCGCATATCCGCAGGTTTGTTACCCGCCATTTTCCAATCTTTTTGATGATATCAATCGGTTACATTGTAAAGATGCAAGCTGTTACTTCATGTAAAATAGCTGATCAACGCAACAGCACTCACAATGATCAAAAAAAACCGATCGTAATACCATGAAGTTGGTATAGGTCCTTAAAATACCGTGAAAACACCTTTTATTAGTTGTCATTTAAACCACAGATATGGGTTAATCCCTCCTTGTAAACGCTGTCCCGCTTACTCAATTTTGAGGAATGAAAATTTTTCAATTAATGACAACATGGCTAACAAGTTTCGTTATACAGTTACCCGAAATTCCTGCAGCTTCTCCGCTCCTGGAATTAGGAATGTCTCCAGTTCTAAACGCAGGGATGCAACCAAAATATCCTTCGCCGTTAAAGCCTCCCTGACCTGTTTTCAACACGAACTCATCCATTCGCTTTTTTAAAAAAACTTCTCCATTACCACTTTAAAAATTTTATTATGAAAAAGATAATTCTATTAATCACCATCTCGTGTATATTAATAATTTCGGCAGTTGTGTTTACCAGCTTCAAAAAAGAACAGGATAACACTCTATTCTATTATGGATTCAAAGAGAAAATTTACCTGGAAACTGTCCCGCAAAAATATGTAGTCCGGTATAAGAATAAAGATGTCGCAAAAACCGGCCTTGCGAATCTGCAAACCAAAGGAATTAGCAAAGCAATTGATTTTAAAGATGACCGTACTGCAGTAATAGATTTATTGAAAGCGGATGCAGCCAGCATACTTCCAGATCTTCAAAAACAGCCGGATGTAGTAAGTTTTCAGCCCTTGTATAATATCATCAGGGATAGATTTCAAATTGCAACCACCGATGAAATATTAATCAAATTTAATAGCAATGCCACACAGGCCAGCATTGATGCGATTCTAAAAAAATACAACCTGCTGCTATTTCAAAAAGGCCAGGTATTCAATACGTATATCGTAAGCAAAGGCGTAAGCACTTTGCAGGTAGCCAATGCCATCCAGGAGACAGACCTGGTAATATTTTCCCATCCCAATTTTTACATGCCTGTCATTCTTCACCAGGTACCTAACGACCCCTATTTCGGTTTCCAGTGGAACCTGCACAACACAGGACAGGTTATAAACGATGGACATACAGGTACAGCCGGAGCAGATATCCATGCCCCCGAAGCGTGGCCAATATCTATGGGCAGCAGCAGCGTGGTTGTCGCAGTGCTCGATGAAGGCCTCACAAGTAATCATTCTGATTTACCCAATACCCGCCAGGTAAGATTGAACGGAAGTAATTTTTCTACAGCTGTTCCGGGAAATGATCCTTCTGCAGTGGGCGATGGTAACCATGGCAATGCCTGCTCAGGGATTATTGCTGCAAGTCGTGACAATGCTGAAGGCATCGCTGGTATTGCACCCAATTGTAAAATTATGCCTGTAAAAATCCTTAACCCAAGTGGAAGTAACGCAAGTATTGCCAATGCAATAACATTTGCTAAAAGTAATGGCGCGCACATTCTGTCAAACAGCTGGGGATATGGTTCTTCGGATCCCAATCTTGTTCCGGCAATTGTTACTGCAATACAGGATGCAGTTACTACAGGGCGCGGTGGCTTAGGTTGCGTGGTTGTTTTTTCTGCAGGTAATACCGCTGACCAGGCCGCATCAAATACAGGTTTTGTAGCTTTTCCCGGTAATGTAAACATAGCCGGTGTGATAACTGTTGGCGCATCCGACAGGTATGACCACCAGTCTAATTACAGCCCGACGAGTAATACCGCCAGCCCCGACAACCAGGTTGTAGATATCGTTGCACCTTCGCATAAAGCATATCCATGCCAGCTGGCAGGTGAAACATTTGAAATATGGTCAATGGATATTCCGGGAACAGCTGGTTATAATAGCTGGCACGAATCGGATGTATGCCTGAATCCTCCTGCAGTGGGAAGTTTCTTACCATCGGCCGGCACTAATTTTCAATCATATACCGGGCGCATGGGTGGAACTTCTGCTGCCTGCCCTGAAGTTGCCGGAGCAGCGGCATTGTTATTGTCGATAAACCCAGGGCTCACCCAACAACAGGTGTTTAACCTATTAACCCAAAATGCAGATAAGGTAGGCGGATACTCTTATAATTCATCAGGCTTCAGCAATCAACTGGGATTTGGCCGTTTAAATCTTTACAGGTCAGTTCTGAAAGCAGGCCCGGATCTCTATGTAAAAGACCAAACAACCGATGCGGGTCTGGAACCAAATCCTGACAACGTTTCTCCTTACTACGTTTCACCGGACATATGGGTAAGAAATGCAAATGATGGTTTAACTACACATCAGAATCCTGAATTTGGCCAACTTAATTACGTATACGTAAAAGTTACCAACAGGGGTACCCTTGCTTCATCAGGTTCTTTGAATAAACTCAAATTATATTGGGCAAAAGCCTCAACAGGATTGAGCTGGCCTTTCCCCTGGACAGGAGCAAGTATTGATTGTTCGGGTGGTATGCGGGTGATTGGTGGTCCGGTTGGCACACTCACTGTATCAGCTACTTCTGCCGGAGGTTCCACGACTTATGTATTTCCGTGGAACCCGCCAAATCCTGCAAATTATATTCCATGCTTTGGTACGGATGCTTCCCATTTCTGTTTGCTGGCACGCATTGAAACCATTGCGACCACGCCCTTTGGAATGGCATTTCCTGAAACGAACAATTTATGGTCGAATGTTAAGAACAATAATAACATAGCATGGAAAAATATCTCGATTGTCAATTTACTTCCCGACATGATGTCTGTTCGTACATCTGTGCTGCTTGCAGGAGGTAAATTTCTTGGAAAGTCTTTCACCAGGGCCGATCTCCAGTTTGTTGTTCCGGCTGTCAAAGCAGATGTTCCGTTGTTAAAAGCAACAACTGTTGATATTGATTTGGGTAAATTTGGTAAGAACTGGCTGGAAGCCGGAGGCAAGGTCGAAGGTGGCCAAATAATCAAAAATGATAAAGGCCAGGTTTTGGTTAGGATTACTGCTGAGAGAGGGACAATTTATGGCATACCGATCAGTCCAACCCAGGTAGATGCTGTCACCATAGTGATAACACCAGTGAAATTTATTGACGGAGGTGTTTATGCATTTGATGTGCAACAGATGGATGGCAAAACGGTAGTAGGTGGAGAAAGGTTTGACATTCGATTTGCAAAACAGAAAACCGGCTTTGCAAAATCAATTGCACCGCCCGCAATTGAAAACACCTCGTTACTGCCCAAATTGAAAGCCTATCAAAATGGCAAACAACTGATCATTCAAATGAATGATAGCAAGGAATACGAAGTGGCCATAACAAACAGTATAGGCCAGGTAATAACCAATCTAAAAATGATCAGGCAGGCGTCGGTTCCTGTTGACTCATACCGGGCAGGAATTTATTATATAAAAATAATCAATTCAAAAGAGGGCAAGGCTTATAGTACCGGAACTTTAATAAAATAGCAATGTTCATAGTTGTTGCGAAACGCCTCATTCATTTGGGGCGTTTTTTTTACAATGCACCTGGGCTAATGAAGCAGATACTGTTAGGAATAATTTAAGAATTAGTACAGCAAAATACAACCGGTATACAGGGTTGTTTTGAAGAGACCCTGGCGGGTCATGGGTGTAGGATTTTAATTCAAAATTCACCCGGAGATAGATTTAAAAAGACATTTCTTTTTCAAAAATTGCCATCCGGCGGTAATAAAATACGTGAAAACACCTTTTACAAAAGTGATTTTACTATCACAATTACAGTCATTTCCTTCTGTTTTTCGGTCCGCCCTTATTCCATCTTTGTATCATTAAATCAATTAATTAATCATTAAAAAAAAATTATGAAACACAGAATTTCAATCTCACTAGCCGCTGCCAGCGTAGCCGCTTTACTCACTTTTACAAGTTGTAAAAAAGACATCCCCTTTAACGATGCGGGGGCAAATGGCAACAGCGATGTCGCCTTATCAAGGGAAGCTGCCATTACCTCTCCCGACCGTATTGATGCCATTGTTAAAGACCTTTCCCTCGACAGTTATTCCTTCAGTTTTAACCAGGCAATTCCAACTGCAGGTATTACAAGAACGGGGTACGGTGCCGACAATTACTATGTATTTGCCGACCCACAGGATCTTATTTGCCCAGAGCCAATAAGATTACGTTATAAAAAGATCCCGCTGTATAAACGACCAAACTTTATTGTACCCACCTGCCCCGATATGTCGATTGACATAGTAAGGCTCAAAGAAATACAGCAAATAATGGTAAAAGCTGATCCTAAACAATACGGATCGTTGCAACAAATTAGGATTTCAAACGGCGGTGCTGCGCTTGCTTCGGGCCAGGTAATAAAAAATTATTCGACTATGCAACTAGACAAGTTCGACGGGTTAACCAAGGATCTTGATCCCTCTCGTTTTGTTATGTTAAACGCGACCGACAATGCAAAAGGCGGTTTATTTACAAGGGGTACTTATGGTTATGCCGACCTGTATACCCTCATATTCAGGCCCTACAAACTCACTTTAAAAGATATTATCAAACCTACTATAAAAGGTTGTTTTGATCCACTTATTCTCAAGACCATCAGGGAAAGGCTGGTTGAAAGTAATCCTGCTATGTACAAATCATTAACGGTAACACAGTTACCCCAGGACAAATCAATTGGAATGTTATATTAAGAAAAGAACCGGTAAGGTATCCGCTAAACGGCGGATACCTTTTCAAAATAAAAAATTCAATTGCCATGCCACTTAAACATAAATTATACTTTTCTTTAGCAACACTGCACCTGGTATTAATTGGCCTGTTTGCTTCTCATTTAGGAGAATGGGGAAGGGCAGAACACCCGGTTATGAAAGCGGTATCATGCCTGGGTGATTATACCGGAAGTAATAACATATTCAGTTTTTTTGCGCCCGGCCTTTCTGATCAACCTTATGTTGTTTATGCTACAAAAGATGCTACGGGTAAAGAACGGGTACTGGATTTAAAAGGCAACTCTCCCGATTTTACCAACCGCATCAATAACATTTACGGTTACCTCACCTTAGAAGAAGGACGGTCTGTTTTTTCGGCCAGCCTCGCACAATTTGTTTTGCAACGTTACCCGTCTGCCGACAAGATAAGGGTTGCCATGGTTGTGCAGAAAATACCCACTATGGATGAATTCAGAGATGGAAAACGCTCTCAATGGCATTTCTGGTTTCACCGCGACTTTGAAAAAAATACTGCTGCAGATAAATCTAAAATAAATTAGTATGAAAAAGATTATTCCAAATATTCACAATTTCTTCACCGCGCCGGTTCCGGTACAAACACTTGGCTGCTTTCGTATTGCTGTTGGCATTTTTGCCCTGGTTCAATTTCTTATTTTATTGCCAGACTGGATGTGGTTTTACGGCCCGCAAGGCCTGCTGCCATGGGAAGTAAGTGATGGACTTTCAACAAGACAAACACCAGGCCTCTCCTACTTTGCAAATTTATTATTGCCCTTAAGCATTTCCGCAAAGGGAACTGTTTACCTTGTTACAACGCTCTATTTCTGTTCATTGACAGGTTTGATATTTGGTTATAAAACACGGTTAATGGGAACCGTGGCATGGTTCACACATTTACTATTAAACACGACAGGCCACTTTACAGCATACGGAGTTGAGACGTTTGCCCATATTGGCTTATTCTATTGCATGGTCCTTCCAGTAGGCGCCAGCTGGTCGGTCGATTCTTATAGAAAGCCATCCCCATTGCCCCCATACCTCGTTACATTAAGCGTTCGTATTATACAAATACATCTCTGCATCATTTACCTGGCAAGCGGACTTGAAAAATCAATAGGGTCCCAATGGTGGAATGGCGAAGCCATATGGATAGCAATGCAGCAGGACCAGTTTCATAAAGTAGATATCAACTGGATGGCCAGCTTACCCATTGTGCCTAAGGTCCTTTGCATCGGCACTTTAATAGCTGAAACCCTTTACCCGTTGGGAATACTTTGTAATAAAACAAAGAAAATGTGGTTGCTCGCTATTTTGTCAATGCATTTTTTTATTGCAATCTTTCTCGGCCTTCAATTGTTCGGTGGATTAATGTTCCTGCTAAATTTCGCAACATTCGGTGAGTATTGTTTCCCTGGAATTTTCAGCCGCAAGATGAGAAAACCCTCTTTTGCCTGGTTTAAAATAGTTAATCAATTCTTGCTTATAAATAACCTGTTCAGTGACAAAAGAAGCATCAACAGGCTCTAATATCTCTATATTAAATACCTGGCCGCAGTGGCTATTGCAAAATCGCGGTATAAAATTTTACATCCCTAAAAAAAAGAAAATGCAAAAGAACTGGTACGTGGTTTACACAAGACCGAACTACGAAAAAAAAATGGCCACCTGTCTTGCCAAAAAAAATATTGAAAGTTTTTGCCCGGTGAATTACAGAAAAATAGAATCGATCAGGCGCATTAAAACTATCAGGGAACCTTTATTCAAATCGTACGTATTCGCGAAAATGACACCCGCAGAAATTCCCCTGGTAAAACTAGTAACCGGAGTAAAAGGAATTCTCTATTGGCAGAATTTACCCGCCGTTATAAAGCAAGATGAAATCGACGCCATAAGAGATTTTACAAGTGACAACAGGTTCATAGTACTAGAGCGTGCACCTGTTGATATGCACGATATAATGCGTGTCGTTGACAATACTTCCTATTTTATGGAAGGAAATGTCATTGCCGTAAAACATAAAGCCTTAAAGGTTATTCTGCCTTCACTTGGTTATGTAATGACAGTCACGACGGCTGGTGATAGTTTTTTCGGAAAGGGAATCTCTTCAAATAAACGTAAGGGTATTAGTACAACTTCTTAATTCTATTGTGTATTTCACAAACTGACAATCCCATTTTTAATCGCATATAATACCAATCCGACTCTTGTTTTTACACTGAGTTTTTCAAACAAAGCGTCCCGGTAACCATCTATTGTACGAACACCTTTGAACATTTTATCAGCAATTTCTTTATAGGTTAATTCCGAACAAACCAATTTAAGAAATGCAATTTCACGGTCATTTAATTCATCATCGCTGTCCTTCTTACTCACGATGCTTATTAATTTACCCGTTACATTTTCAGTATAGTAAAAACCTGAAGTTACTATGGAATTAATCGCATAATTTAATTCTGATGGATCACAGTCCTTTAAAATATAACCCTTAACTCCCGCGCGCAACATCCTTATAATAGCGTTTTCATTATCATACATTGATAACGCAAGGACCTTTATCTCGGGGTGATTTTCTTTTATCCAGAGTGCCGTTTCATAACCATCCATTTCGGGCATATTGATATCCATCAATACCAGGTCCGGAATTTGGCCGCCTTTTAGTTTGTTGATGAAATCCTTACCATTATTTGCTTCGTATAATACAGTGCAATTATTAAAAGTGTCAATGAGACCTCTTAATCCGCTCCGTAACAGGGTATGATCATCAACCAATACGACTTTTATTTTATTGTCCATTTTTAATTAATATTAACAGGTAATTTAATTTTTACGACGGTGCCCTTTCCGGGGATGCTATCGATTGTAAAATCCGCTGAGACAAGGTTTGCCCGGTGACGCATATTCAAAACGCCGATTCCCACCTGGTTTTTATTTTTTTCCTGTAACCTGGAAACATCAAAACCTATTCCATTGTCAGAAATTTCCAGCATGAAAGAAGAAGGCTCATAATAAAAAATAATTTTTATACAAGTGGCCCGTGAATGCTTAATAATGTTTTGCAAAACTTCCTGGAAAATTCTAAAAATGATCAGTTCCTGTTGATGTTGCAGCCTGTATGGATCGCCTTCTTTTATCACTTCAATCTCATATTGAGCAGCATTTCTAAGTATTTTAATTTCATTTTCTATCGATATACTTAAACCAAGGCCGGTTATATAGTCGGTATTTAAATTCCTGGAAAGATTTCTAAGATCCTCAATTGCCTTTCCAACAAGGTTTTTTGAACTGTCTATTTTCTCATTCAGGATTTTCGGGTCACTTGCAGCCATTGTATTTATTGTAAGCTTTGCGAGGCTCAGCACCTGCCCGATATTATCATGTATTTCCTGGGATATATATTTGAATGTCTGCTCCTGTATTTCAAGCTTGCTCTCCAGTATTTGTTTTTCAAAATCCACTTTAAGCTGCTCCTTCTCCCTTACATACAGGTGTTGCTTTTTTTGATAGATAAGGACAAGCAATATAATACCAATAGCAACGACCAGGAGAAAGACCGATGAAATGATTATTACTACTACCTGTTGTGATAAGCTACCCATAAACTTCCAACTAATGTTATAAGAGAACTTAAAAATAACAATACATTATGCACGCCCCATAAAACTGAAAGCAAGCTCCTTTGTTCATAGGTGTAACTGTGCAAAATATCATAGGTAAGATTAGCGTAAAGCAAAAAAATAAAAAAACTTCCCAAAAAATATAACAAATAGGAAGATATAAGCCAAAAATCGAAGTTTGCCCACACCTTCAATTCATTAACGTGGCGTAGCAACTGGTAGAAATAAACGAAAGAAAGAAAAGATACAGAAATTGATAAAAGAGAATAGCCAAAGCTATCGATTATTACCATCTTACCGAACAACGTTATTCTAATAATAAAATAAATGACGTTAAGGGCAATGAAAAATTTTACTATTGCCTTACCACTTCCTTTGTAAAAGGTTTCATGAAAATAAAAACATATTGAAACAACCGCGGGAAGGTATAACAGGTTGTATATCCAGGTATTATTCTGGTTCCTGAATACCAACCAGCTGGCATAACCGAAACCCACAGCAGCTACCAGATAATAAATGAAAAGAACCTTTACCTTAGCCTGCTTTTCAATACTTATTCGTAAAAGAAAAGCAATAGAAAATAATGCATAAGATAAAGGTTCCAGCAGAATTGCAACAAAATTCCGGAACATGTTAATGATATTGGCCGGATGACTTCGCCGTACATGGCGGACAAGGGCATCCCGGTATCGTGCCGACAGGTTTATTGGCGGCATTTAAACCTTCTGCACCAACAACCATTATTGCAACCGATTTGCCATCGATCACGCCGCGTTTTAATTTAGAAAAAGCCTTCACAGTAGTGGCACCTTTTTCAATTAGCATTTTTAAATCTTCTGCTTCGAACAAAAAATAAATATCGTTGGCCATAAGATAAGTTTGGTTTAAAAAAATTGTTACTATTTTAAAGGTACAAATAGAATTAAATAGTAGCAAGCAAACCTTTTTTTTTCTTAACAGGGCCTGGCAGTCTCTATTTTATAGCATCACAATTCTGTGCAGGGTCGTATAACCCTTCTTTATAAAAAACGCCAGATGGAATACCGTTTCGGTGCCGACGATTTTCCTTAAATGCGATGGAGGCTTTGTGTGAAAAAGAAGAAGATCACGCAAGGACGCGAAAGAAGAAAAGATCACGCAAAGACGCATAAGAAGAAAAAACACGCAAAGACGCATAAGCACTCAGTAGCTATACTTTGCGGCTTATTTCCCTGGCGGCTTTGCGTGAAAAAAAAAG
>JBDTLZ010000248.1:0-27484 GCA_039934515.1 Ginsengibacter sp. | reverse complement strand
TTTAGCGGGCACCAGGATCATGACGGGATAAGACTTCCTTATGGGAGTGATTCAATTTATAATGGTGCAGATGACAATGCAAGTGTGAGTGTAGCACTTCTTGCTATTGCACGCGCTTTCAAAAAAGTTCCCGGCCGCCGTTCAGCACTGTTTGTATGGCATGGGGCTGAAGAGCGTGGCTTGTTGGGTTCCAGGTGGTATTCATCACACCCTACTGTTGCTAAATCTTCTATTGTCGCTGTATTGAATGGTGATATGATAGGAAGAAACAACCCTGACAGTGCGGCATTGCTGGGTGTACAGCCGCCACATAGAAATTCGGGCGACCTTGTGGCTATGAGCCTGGAAGCAAATAATGAAGGGCCTAAATTTAAATTGGATACACTATGGGATAAAATTGATCATGTTGAAGTGTGGTACTTTCGTAGTGATCATTTACCTTATGCACGTGCCGGTATTCCGGCGATTTACTTCTCGGCGCTTTTGCATTCGGATTATCATACGCCCATGGACGAAGCCAGCCGTATCAATTATACCAAGCTGAAAAAAATGACAGAATGGATGTATCGTACGGGGTGGAAAGTTGCAGTCAGCGATAATCGCCCCGCATTTGAACCAGGGTTTAAATTGGAGCGGTGAATGGTGTAAGAATCAAGTAGCAGTAAGCAAGACAATTAAGCAAGACAATGAACCAAAGTAGCAAGATAAAGAAGGAAGTAGCAAGCAGCAACTTGGTACCTGCTGCCCGCTACATAATACTGGCCTTTTTCTTAAAAAAAAGTTTAACTTCAATCCACCGCATTTAATATTAAATACTCACGATGCCCGGGGATTCTCTGCAAGTAAATATCAACTCAAAAGGCACGCAACAAAACACATACGACGCCGTTGTGATCGGCTCTGGAATTAGCGGTGGATGGGCCGCAAAAGAATTGTGCGGACATGGTTTAAAAACATTGGTCCTTGAAAGAGGAAGAAATGTTGTGCACAATAAAGATTATCCCACGGCTAATGTGAAACCCTGGGAATTTGACCACCGTGGGAAATTGCCGGAAAGATTTGTTGAGGAAAATCCTTTGATCACCAGGGCTGCAGGTTTTGATGAATCCACCGCACATTTTTTTATAAAGGATAAAGATCATCCTTACATTCAGGAAAAACCTTTTGAATGGATACGTGGCTACCAGGTTGGCGGTAAATCATTGACCTGGGGAAGGGCTTGCCCAAGATGGAGTAAATATGAATTTATTAATCCCGCAAAGTATGGTTATGGAATTGAATGGCCGGTAACTTATGACGAAATAGCCCCATGGTATTCGCATGCAGAAATATTTGCCGGCATATGTGGCAACAGGGATGGTATAGAATCGATGCCCGATGGAGAATACCTGCCGCCTTTTGATTTCAATTGTGCTGAAACAGATATTAAGCAAAAACTGGAATCAAAATATAAGGACCGGTTTATGATCCAGGGAAGATGGGCACAGTTGTCACAACCAAAAGACATTCACCTGCAACAAGGCAGAGGCCAATGCCAGGCGCGCGATTTGTGTATGCGGGGATGCCCATTTGGCGGATATTTCAGCTCCGTGTCATCTACATTGCCCTGGGCAGCTAGGACGGGCAATTTAACCATAAGGCCATTCTCCGTGGTACATTCAATTATTTATGACGAACAAAAGCAGAAGGCCGTCGGTGTAAGGATCATCGATACCAATTCAAAAGAGGCTACCCATTATTTTGCCAGGATCATCTTTATAAACGCATCTGCATTAAACACAAATCTTATTTTAATGAACTCAACATCCAGAAGATTCCCAAATGGTTTTGGAAATGACAATGGGTTGTTGGGAAAATATATTTGTTTTCAAAATTATCGCGGTTCTGTAGGCGGTGACGTCGATGGTTACCTGGATAAATATTATTATGGGCGAAGAACAGCAGAATGTATGATCCCCAATTTCAGGAATATTCATTCTCATGATATGGATTTTGTCGGCGGTTATATGGCATTCACAGCCTGCAGCCGTTCAAATCAAAATGCGCAGGGCATGACAGATCAAATAGGTGGAGTTTATAAGGATGCTATGACAGAAGCAGGCCCATGGGGCATGTACATGTATATGCAGGGAGAAACGATACCAAAGAAAACAAATTATGTGGCACTCAGTAAGGATAAGAAAGATGAATGGGGAATTCCATTGCTCGTGACCAATGTTGATTATGATGACAATGATGAAATGCTATTAAAAGATTTTATCACACAAGGGAGTGAAATGCTTGATGCGTGCGGGGTAAAAAATATCTGGCATTATGACAATCATTGGGCCCCCGGCAGAGATATTCATGAGATGGGTGGGTGCAGAATGGGCAAGCATCCCGATACATCTTTGCTAAATGGCTGGAACCAGTTTCATAATTGTAAAAACGTTTTTGTAACTGATGGCGCTTGTATGACAAGTACCGCAAATCAAAGTCCGTCTATTCTATATATGGCTTTCACAGCCAGGGCAGCAAATTACGCTGTAGAAGAACTGAAAAAAGGAAATTTGTGATCCGGGGATAATGATTGCTTGCTATTTGCCTGGCTAAGTCTTATTCGATTTGACGCTTCTTCAAATTATTGATAAATAAAAGTTCTTCTTATAAAACCTTATTGAGGTTTTATATGGAAAGTGCGTGCTTCTTTTTGCGTTTTTTTTTTGTGGTTGTCGGGATAATGTTTTCACTTTTTGGCCAAAAGCCAAAAGAAAATTGCTCAGGAAGCCGATTCAGTTTTAAGGCTCATGACACTATTAAGCACCGCATAGTTATTCGTAATGGAGACATCATCGACATGTGGTGGTTCGGTAAAAGGTACTGGCTGAAAAGCCATATGAAAATCATAGGCACTTGATGAACCGGATGAGCAAGGGAGTGAAAATTTATTATGTTCCTGGCAACCATGATGAAATGCTTTGGAAATTTTGTGGATTCAAAATGGGCTCATTTCAAACTGTAAAAAAAATTGTTCTTACAGGTTGCTACACTATCCGTTGAAATGTCCAATAGGCGGCAATCAATGCAATGATTGCTGAAGCAGGGTAAACAACCCGTTTCTTATACCAGGGCATTTTCCCCAATGGAAATATTATTAGCAGAAAAACAAGAGAAATAATAATTATCTGCCCTGTTTCAACGCCGGCATTAAAGGAAAAAATGGAAGTAAAGAATTGATTTCTTGGCAAGCCAATTTCATTAAGTGCGCTTGCAAAGCCCATTCCATGCACCAATCCAAACATAAATACAATCGCTATACGCCACGGCTTTAATTCATTGACCAGTATATTCTCAATGGCTACAAACATAATTGATAAAGCGATCAGTGGTTCTACAACTTCTGCGGGTAATTTAATAATGCCCTGCATGCTTAGAGCCAGCGTAATGGTATGCGCAACAGTAAACGCTGTAGCCTGCCATAAAATCGTAGAGAACTTTGTATTCAGCAGGCACAGGCTTATTACAAATAAAATATGATCGATGCCATAAGGAACAATATGGCTGATCCCAAGTTTAAAATAATACCATACCACATCATTGACAGGCGCTTTTTCCAACGCGTAATTTATGGTATGCCCGAACGCAGTAACCGGTAGCACAAGCAATATGAAAGCGATAAACCCTGTGTAATTTATGTCTTTATGGTGCTCCATATACTGTTAAAGCGTTTTCAACGTGTTTTCACTTTCAGTCTTCAATTCCGGATCAATATTAGGATTATTTTTCAATGCTTCCTGTAAAGTCAGTTTTGCCAGTTCCTTTTGATTTGTTTTTGCATAAATAAGGCCGGCATTACAAAGTAACTGTGGATTTTTACAATTTGTTTTAAGCGACTCTTTAAGATAAGGAAGCGCCTTATCATAATCCTTTATTTTATAATAAACCCAGGCAACGGTTTCGTTTACATCAATATTTTCGGGCCGGCGGTTGTATTCAATTAACGCATGTTTCAGGGCGTTATCGTAGTCATTTTTTAGAAGATAAGCATAAGCAAGCTCGCGGTCGGCATAGTGGCCAATACTTTCATCCTGTTCACCTTTTTTGCCGTCTATATTCATACCGTCTATAATAGTTTGCAAAAGGCTATCTGCCTTTTTGGTATTACCATTTAGTTTATAGAGCAGTGATAATTGTTCCTGGATCGCATAATCATTAAGCCCCGCTGCAGCTTGTGTATATAAGGATATTGCTTTTGCGTAATTTTTATCCGCCATGGCAATATGCCCCAGGCCTGCCGTTGCAAATGCATAACCCGGGCGCTCATTTAAGGCGATCGTGTAATGCATTTCGGCACTCTTTAAGTCTCCTGTATTTTCGTATAGCCGTGCCAGTTGTATGCGGGTCCATTCTGTTGGTTCATCTCCGGCACCACCTGCGCTTACGGCAAGCTTCATAGCCTCAATAGCTCCCGGGTAATCACCGTGAATTTCGCGGAGGTATGAAATCCTCGCATAAGAACGGATATCAGGACGAATGGAATCCATTTTATCGGAATTCTCAACTGCAGTTTTATAATTTCCCATCTCTACATTCCCATCTACCAGGATGCCATATATCAATGCATTGTATGGATTAATTTTTTTTGCTTTTTCTGCAATCGCCAGGCCGTCGGCAAAATGATGTTGCGACATGTAAACCAGGGATTGCAATGTTAAGGCTTCAAAGTTCTCCGGTTCATTGGCCAATATATTATTGAGGTATTTCATAGCGGCTGCATCGTAATACATGTAGTTCCCGGTAATTCTTGCTTCCTGTATATACAAGCCCGACAACGCAATAGCCGCCTTCGTGTCCCTGGGTGTGGCTTCTAACTTATTGATAAGCTGTTCCGCAATCTTTTTGGTTCCCTGCCATTCAACAGAACCTGCCGGCACATCTTTTCTCTCAACCAGTGGGTAGGTGGCCTTTTTTATTTGCGACTGGTGGATGTTATAACGCAGAACTACAAACGCAGATACCGTAAAGAAAGTTCCGGTAAGTAAAATGTAAACAAGTTTCTTTTTCATAAAAAATTATTGTAAGGGTGTGCAAGAGAGTTAAATAAATAAGCCCGCAACCGTAGCTGCGGGCTTATTTTCAGAAGTAATTATTCTTTAACTATTTTCAATGTTTGTTTGGTTCCATTATCCTTGCTTCCTGAAATAAAGTAAGGGCCTTTGGCCATGCCATTGGCGTTCCACTGGGTGGTGTAGCTTCCGGCTTCAACTTTTTTGTTCACCAGCACCTTTACTGGCTTACCTGCAGCATCATATAACATGATGGTAACCTGCGATGGCACAGCAACGTGGTACCGTAATGTATTGCTGGTACTCATTGGATTAGGGGAGCTCGCAATTTCTATACCCGGAGATGCAAAGCCCAGGGATGGTTGCACAACTGCCGGACCATTACTTCTCACAGCAACATTCGGTGAAGGCGCCGGGGTATTGCAACTGCAATTGTGTGTACCCGACCATGGGCTTTGAACAAATGGGAAAGTTGTTTTAAACGACGTGTCATTTGCATTTACACCTGTGCTGTAAGTTAATACACTTAAAAGATTGGGTGTGACAGGGCTGCCCCCGGCAACATAATCATCATACCATAGCCCAATGGCTGCAAGCACAACACCACTTACAGCTTGCAGTTCTATGCGGGTAACATCATCTTCCAGCCTTCTTCCGTTAGGAAAGCCATCCATATTTGGAATAAACTGTAATGTTTTATCCGTATTATACCTTGGATCTGTGAGGCCTAAAACTGCCGCCTGGACCAAACCTTCAGAACTGAAATCAGCTGATTTGCGGTCTGTCACCGGTACAGCCATATTCAGGCGAAGCATATCGCCGCCATTCGGCAAAAAGTTACTGATAAATGGTTTGCCGTCTCCCAGCACATTGCCATTTTTACCAGTTGCAAGTTGGTAGGGCTTGAGGTTGGGTACGCCGGTATGGAATATTGGCCATAAATCCACAGAACGTGGCGAGTTGGCTGCAGGTAGCAAAAGAGCGCCAAATGCATCTTCACTTAAGGCAGTTCCATTGAGTGCTGCATTTCCTTTAAGCCCATACAATCCATTCTGACCATTTCCAAAACCAAATTGACCCAGCGAATTTTTTTGTATCCTCAACTGTGCAAATGCGGGAACAGCTCCACCAAATTGCGCGTTATCCATATAAAGGGCCAATTCAGGATTGTAGAAGAATTTTCCAAAAGTGCTTAGCCTGGAAAGATCTTCGTAAGGTGTTAAGCTATTCCAGTAATCTTTATAACCGATAGGTACAACGGCCTCGTTTGTCAATGGCATTCCCAGTCTTGACACCTGCACCCAGCGGCCAAAGTTAGATTCGGTGCCATTTCCATTTAACGTTCTTATCTGCTGCCTGCTTGCTGAAGCCCAAACGCCTATTACATAATCTGGATCAAGAATATTTTTTGCCTTCCACAATGACTTGTGGTCTTTCTGTAAAGTCGAGATATCGATCTCTAGCGCGATGGTGGAAACATTTTTACATTTTAATGCATCTTCGGAACGGGTAGGCCCCTGCCGTGCCGCATCTCCCAGGTCAAAAATACCGCCAAGGTCAACGAAGAATGGATCATCGGCTGTACCTGCAAAAACTTTTTCACCTGTGCTGGTTTTAGCAATTGCCTTTTCTAATAGTGAATTATAATCGGGCGCATTCAAACCTACAGGTGAACTGATAGACCTTTCGCCAATATTGTAGGGAGGTACAATTCCATTTTTTAAGATATCCCGGAATTGCTTATGATCCCAATCCCTGTAACGGTCCCAATCTGAACCCCTCACCAGGTTGCCACCATTAAGAACGCCTTCCCATCTCCTGCCGCCATCGAGGCTTCTTTCTAATGTATACGTTGTTTTTAAATTTTCTTTTCCGAGCCGGATGTTGAAAAACGTGGTAGGGTCCTGGTTTTCCTTGTGAAAAGTAAAACGATAAACTACATCATCTCCTTTGGTGGTAGCATCATTATCAATATGAATTTCATACCGGATATTTTCTCCAAAAGAATAGTAGTTAGGACCGCCGTTGGGCAATTGCCCGGGGATGTAATTGGCGATAATAACAATTTTGTTAGGATCGGAGGGGCTTTTGAAAGCATACAAATCTGTATTGTCGGCCAGAGGATCATTGGCAATCATAGGCGCTTCCCTGTGACTTGAAGACATCAGTATTGCTGAAAAGATGGTAATTGCGGCCAGCGCACCAACAACTTTCAGCTTACCAATGGTAGAGCTTTTTTTCATTTTTTAAAGTTTAATGTTAGAGATTAATGTGTAACTGATTACTCATAGAAAACGGATATTAATTTTCTTGCGATGTTGTATGTGTTTAAAAAATAGAGTACGGACCACCATATTACATGGATCGAAGTCAGGAGCCGGCTGGCATAGAATACAGGATAATTTAAACTTTAAGAGTCAAGAGATATAAGAGTTACGAAAGAATGCTTAACATAGTTTTAGCAAAAGGAAAAAATTTGCCTGGTTTATTGGGAGGGCGTTTTAGAAACTTTTTATTTGAAAGTAGGGTATCAATTTTGAATGCATCTTTTCAGTGATATTTCAAATCCCATAATCATGGCCGGTCTTACTATCTTAAAGTCAGCAGCATTGCTGGAATATCTTGTAGATGTATCACTTTGTAACATCTGCAAAACCTTCATATAAATTTGTGAATAAATCAGATCCGTCTCTTTAAGGAAAACTATTTAAGTTTAAACAGAAATTAATTGTAGTAAAAAGCACGTCCTTGAACTTATATTATTTTTTATTCTCAAGCGTGCATTTCCAGACCAACTTCACTAATAAACAGCCTGTTTATTTAGAGATTAGTTAAGAAAAGCCCTAAAACAATGGATTTATCATTGTGTATAAAAAATTGTTAAAAGCCGGATTTAAATGAGTAACTTTCGGCCTCAAAACCTGCTTAATAATCCTCCTGGTTTCGTTTTTTCAATATCCTCCGAAAAAAATGAACCTATAGTTACCAATACCGTAGAAAAGCCTCATTAACTTTAATTGATTTGGTAACCTCTTAAACACCACCATGCGCAAGTTTATCTACGTAAGCTCATTGTTATTTCTTTGCTCCCCACTATGTTTTGCTCAGTCCGGTAAATTGGACCCATTATTTGGAAATCAAGGCATCGCAAAGGCAGATATGGGCTCACCATTTGATAATTATAGTAACGGAAGGCAAGTACTGGTACAGCCTGGCGGAAGCATCTTTATTGTATTCAATAATCCAACCTTTATTTCTAAAAGACTCGCAGATGGTTCGATAGACACTACATACGGCTTTAGCGGATATTCAAGGCCGGTATCATTTGATGATGCTTATGCCGCGTTGCAACCCGATGGAAAAATTGTGATTGCAGGTTCGGGGTTTTCTGTTGCCCGAATAAATACCAATGGCATGCCTGACTCATCTTTTGGTGACAATGGTGTTCAATACAATGTATTCCCGGGAGACTCCTATGCCAGTTCTGTGGCTGTACAAAACGATGGCAAAATTGTAGTAGCCGGCACCACCGGATTTGATGGCGATACCTATTTTGGTGTGGCCAGGTATACTGCAAATGGCAGCCCGGATAATTCCTTTCATGGTAACGGAAACGTCTTAACAGATTTTGGGTTCAAAGTACCACCAGACAGGGGAGGCACTGATTCTGTACCAATTCACATCCAGTCTGCCACAGCCTTAGGCATACAAGCAGATGGCAAAATAGTAGTTGGTGGATATGCATCAAACGGCCTCGATGCAGATTTTGCGATCGCACGGTATAGCTTGGATGGAACACTTGATGCAAGCTTTGATAATGATGGCCGTCAGACAACCAATTTTGGGGCTTACGATAATGCGTATTCTTTAGCAATACAAAGCGATGGAAAAATTGTGCTGGCTGGATATACGTATGTTGGCCCAAACTATAATTTTGCGGTTGTGCGTTACAATATCAACGGTACACCCGATCCTTCATTTAACGGCAACGGAAAGCAAACTGCAAATCTTGGTTCAGATCTTCAAACGGGAAATTCTGTAGCCATTCAAAGCGATGATAAAATAGTAGTCGCCGGCTATACCATAACTGCGCCCGATGACAATGATTTTGCTGTAGTTCGTTTTAATACGAATGGATCGCTGGATAACACTTTCGACAATGATGGCATGTTAACAACCGACTTCAGTACGTCCGATGATTATGCGGGTTCAATTGCCATTCAAAGCGATAATAAAATACTGGTGGCCGGTTATTCATATGTGTATTCTCCTGGCCTCAATGCACAACATGTTGCTGTTTCCCGGTACAATACAAATGGCAGTCTTGACGATACTTTTGCAGACCACGGAAAATTAGAGGGAGATTCCAAACAGGGTGACACCTGGTTCAATACCACTGCAATACAAACTGATGGGAAAATAGTAGCGGCGGGATTCACATGGAACGGGAGCAATTACGATTTTGCAGTTGCCAGGTTCAATATAAATGGAACACCCGACAGCACGTTTAGCGATGATGGAAAGCAGGTCACCAATCTTGGAGCAACTGATGTAGCCTATTCAATGGTTATACAACCTGATGGAAAAATTGTCGTTGCTGGTAACAGTAAGACACAATTCGCTATCGCCCGTTATAACATAAACGGAAGTCTTGATAATACATTTAGCGGCGATGGCAAATTGGTTATTCCAATGGGTTTTGCAGATGCGTGTAAATCAGTTGCCCTGCAAAATGATGGCAAGATTGTGCTGGTAGGGTACACTTTCACTGATGCTACCTATGGACCCGCTTCCTTTGCCGTTGCCAGGTTAAACGCTAACGGAACGCTCGACAATACATTTAACGGAAATGGAAAACAGTTGACTGATTTTGAGGATGCGCCAAGTTTTGGAACATCTGTAGCTATTTCAAATGAGGGCAAAATTGTAGTAGGTGGCCGCACCTATTTAAACAACCAGGATAATTTTTCTTTGGTACGTTTTAATAATGACGGCGGCTTCGATACTACCTTCTCTCATGATGGAAAACAAACCAGCGCCTTTGATGTCGATGACTATTTCTTAGAATCACTGGCAATTCAAAGTGATGGAAAAATCGTTGCGGGCGGATTTAGCGAGACGTCCGATGGAAGCAGTTCTTCCTTTGCAGCTGCACGTTATGCAACCAATGGAGATCTTGATAATTCATTTAGTGATGATGGATTTCAGTCAACCTCCATGGGACCTGATTTTAATTTCGGTACATCCGTAGCGGTCAGTAGTAGTGGAAGAATAGCCATAGGGGGCACGAATGATAATTTCGCGATTATATTATACAAAAATGATGGTACTGCCGATAGCGCGTTTGGTATCGATGGAATTCAAATGACACCAATAGGTACCGGGGGAAGCTCGATTCAAAGTATGGTCTTTTCCGACAATAAGTTATATGCTGCGGGCAATGGGTTATTTCCGGGAAGGCTTGGAGTTGTGGCAAGATATTTACTTGCAGAAGGGGGCGTGTTACCTGTGGGACTTTTAGATTTTACAGGTGTTCTGCAAAATAAATCGGTTAAGCTGGAATGGAAAATTATCACTGAAAAAGCGCTTACCGGGTTTGTTATTGAGCGCAGCGCTGACGGGAACAAATTTTCACCAATAAATAGTGTAAAAGTAAATGGGATAAGTTCCTTTACCAGGAATTACGCAATCCTGGATGATCAGCCGTTACCGGGTATCAATTTTTATAGATTAAAGATGGTCGATATAGATGGCAAATTTACCTATAGTAATGTTATAGCAATAAAAACAAATGCAGGATTTACACTCCAGGTTTTTCCTAATCCTGCGACAACAATTTTATTTGTGGGCGCTGATGGTAATAAAGAAAACGCGACAGTTCAAATTGTTGATGCCGTTGGAAGGGTGATACGTGATGGGAAGATTTTCCTTAATGGCAAAACTTCTTTTTCAGTGGATGTCAATAATTTGCCAGGGGGCTTTTATAACCTGATCCTACATAAAAAAGACAAAACAGAAACGCAGAAATTCATCAAACGGTAATACCTGAAATTTTTGACAGGATAAGGGTTTTTCAGAACGAAAAGCAAAGAATACTTCCAGGTGATTTACCTGTAATCTGCAGGATCTTAATTGCAACAAGTCAGCTATCCAAACAAAACCGTCTTGTTCGGCACTTGCCTTTGTTTGTTCCTATTTCAAAATTGTTCCAATTGAAACCATAGAAGAACGATATCCCTATTCCATGGCTCAGCCGGGTTGTTGTGTAAAATACTTTTCTTTGCAAAACACATGGACACCAGCCTTAATAAATATATAAGTGAAACAGGTTTTTGCAGCCGCCGCGTAGCCGATACCTATATAGACGAAGGCCGTGTAAGCATAAACGGTAAAGAAGCAAGGAAAGGAAACCGGGTTACAGAAAATGACGCGGTCTTTATTGATGGAGCACCGCTCAAAAAAAAGACGCAGCCGATATATTTAGTTTTTAATAAACCCAAAGGAATTACCTGCACTACAGATTTAAAAGATACAACCAACATCATTGAATTTATCAATTATAAGTCAAGAATTTTTCCTGTCGGCAGGCTGGATAAACTCTCTGAAGGATTAATTTTTCTTACCAATGACGGAGATATTGTAAATAAGATCCTTCGTGCGGGAAATGGACATCAAAAGGAATATGTAGTTACTGTGGATAAAACCATTACTCCTGGATTCGTACCTGCCATGAGCAGCGGTGTAAAAATACTGGGAACGATCACCCATAAATGTTTCGTAAAGCAGGAAGCAGATAAGCGATTCAAAATTATACTTACCCAGGGTCTTAACAGGCAGATAAGACGTATGTGTGCAGCGCTCGGTTATAAGGTCACCTCTTTAAAAAGAGTGCGCATCATGAATATTACGTTACGTGGACTGGCACCTGGTAAATGGCGTAATTTTTCCAGCCTGGAAATTACTCAAATGAATGCAATGCTGTTGAATAGCAGCAAAACAGCGGACATTGAAAGTATGGGTGAGTAAACACAGGTAATTTATTTGTAAAATAATATTTATCGATTTTTTAAAATTAATTTTTTTTTATTTTCGTCATAATTGTTTCCGAAATTGATCCTGTGGTAAGACTTTAAAAGGTGTTTAAGTTTGGGATAATTAGCGGGGAATGATAAATATACAATTTCAGTATTTTTTTAAATTAAGCATATGGACGACAAATGTAGTCACATGAACAACATTAATGTGGTCACACCTTCTGCAGAGGGATGTGAAGAATGTTTGAAAATGGGTGATACATGGGTACACCTGCGATTATGCCTTACCTGCGGCCATGTGGGTTGTTGTGACCAATCAAAAAATAAACATGCTACCAAACACTTTTTAAAAAAGCAGCACCCTGTAATACAATCTTTTGAACCGGGTGAAAGCTGGAAGTATTGTTATATAGATGATCTTTTCGTAGAATGATATTTTGATTGAAGGATAACCAATAAATAACAATGTGGAATTTAAAATTAGATTTCATGACGGGATACGCAAAATTCCGGTTCCGGGTTTTCATGAGAAAGGCAGGATTCAATACTGTCAATATTATTAGATAGTCCTTGCCCGGGCGGTTAAAAATCAAAAGCTACTTTACTTTCCGGGTTGGTAACACGGTTGCTCTTGCGATTGCCATTAACGGTGATGTATATTATTTGAATTTGTCTATCATAGAGTTCATAAAAGATAGTGTCATCTACTTCACACCTGTTTATTTCTTTGATATTATTAATTCTGAAATTCATCGAAACAGTGTTGCCTTCTTTTGTAAAATTTATAAAGACATATTTTACCTGCTTACCGTTTATTATTACCTGTAAATGGTTGTTGATGTAATCTTCTATTTCGGAAGCCAGTTTTTCTTTACTTCCGGGAGTATCGACACTTACTTTTGTACCATACTTTTTCTCTAATGCAAGTTCAAGATCATCGGAAAAGGTTTTGCACTGCAGTGTGGCAAAAGCGTCACTGTTATTATAATCCATTTGTGCCACAGCAATATAAAGTGGATGGTGGTGTTCTTTATTTTTTACGCTGGGACCCGGTAGTAGAAATGAAAATAGTAATGAAAAATATGTAAATCCCGCTATCACTGTTTTATGAACTTGCGTATATATTTCTTTTCAGCATTCCTTACAATTAAAACATAGGTACCAACAGGCAAGTTGCTGGTATTAATGGTAAAATAATTATTACCCACTTCAAATAATGGCGGCGCTGATTTTATTAACGTTTTGCCCGTAATATCATTGATCCAAACATCAAAGCGTGCCTGTTTATCAAGTATAAGCTGAAATTTCAGTTCATTATGCACAGGATTGTGATACAGTAAAAAATCCTTTGTATGTGGATCTACCGTTACGAGTATTATCGTGGAATAGAAAAAACTGCCGTCTTTTTCTCCTAGTTTCAGCCGGTAATAATAGGGCTTTAATTCATCAATATTGGCATCATCATAACTGTAGGAACCACTTCCTGTGCCAGCCACAGTGGTAAGTTCCGTAAAGTTATTTCCATCTTCACTGCGTTCAAGTGTGTAGCCTGAAAAATTAATTCCTTCTTCTGCCCTCCAGGTTATTTTATTAATACCATTTTGCTTCAACCCGGCGAAATCTGTAAGTCTTATGGGCAAAGCGGTGCTGGCTACTAGTTTTACCCTGTACGATTTCATTTGATTTTTACCCACCGAAGTGCTAAGGGTTTTATCAGCAAAAGATGCTGTGGATACATCTGTTTCGATATGGGTTATATTTTTTGCATCGGTTATGTCATCATTGAACACAAAACTGGAGCCGTGTGCAGCATTGGAAAGGTTCCAGACCCTTACAATAGCGCCGTTTGTGTCCATACCTTCTTCAGCAGGCTTTAATGCCCAAAGAAGTGTATTTGGATCTGATATTGTAAGAAAGGAGAAATTCTTTTCGGGTAAAATACCGGTAGTGTTGCTGATTTCTGCAGATACAAAAGCGTTTTGATGTTCCAGTGAACTTTTCATAGAAGTGACCGCAGAATAGGTATCATACGCACTTATTGCATACCGCTGATTGAACACTACGTCGTTGTCCTGGTTAGCCATTCCTGCCCCGTCTACCCGGCCGGCAACCAATACTTTGATTCTTCCGGTATTTTCATCAAGATCCTGAACAGTGCTGTTACCGGTTTGCATAAAGTAACAATCCTGGTTGGAAAGGGTAACCCCATAATTACCGTTGCTGCTTACTGCGGCAAAATGATTTAGGGTTAACCAATCGTAGCGGGCTTGCTGATTTGCGTAATGGCCGCCATTTTTTACTTTTTTTGCGTTGATTACCGCACCATTTTCTTCATGCCAAATATCAGGCGAACTAATGCTGGTATTATTAAAGGAAAATGTATTGTACAGGAAATCATTGGCAAAATTCTGTGTTATTTTATTATCAATTTCAACACGTGGGATATCTTTAAAAACGGTTATGCGGGTCTCGTGGTTTACGACTTCTGTTGACGTAATCTTAACGGTGAGGCTAACAGGCCCGTTATTATCCACTACAAAAGTACCCGTGGCATTGCTATTTCCTTCGAATGCTGAATTGCGGCTTATATTATTGATGTATTCTGAATTGCTTCCGGAATTTACAAGCTCCTTATTGCCGTTCGTCTTGTCGACTAAGCTGGTTATAACGCCGCTATTTGTAAAAACAACAGTATAATAATCATTATCTATTGTAAGGCTGCCTGTGTTAATAGTTGCGGCATTTGTAAATGTTGAGCCCGCGCCACTCACTATTTCAAACACTTTATATCCTACCGACGGAACACCGGCAGCAAGGATTCTTAGATATTGAGTGCCGTCCCTGGTTATTGCCTGCGACCTTACTTCTGTATTGGTAGTAACATCCATTACATGAACAGGTAAAGTGCCACTGTAAGCGATATCAGTATAATCTGTCCTAGCCCAGCTTAAAGGATTAAAAACAAAAAAACGTTTATTTGAAGATGACTTGGTAACCTGGTTGGCAAGATTGGCTTTTGATAATGTATACAATTGATTTACGTACCCCGTAAAAGTTTCCTCCATTCTTCTTTGCCATGCAGCGCGTTCATCATTGGTAACTCCAGGCCCATTGCCACCAAAATCATGTTCAAAGTAAAGCCCAAGAGACATCCAGGCTTCTTTTCGTAAGCTGTCAAGTGAACCGGCAAAAGATGGATCTGTTCTGGCAACTACAGTGGCCATTGCTTCAGCCGCCCTTAGTTTTTCCAATGATCTTTTTATGTTGGCGCTCAATTCCGATAGGGAAGCGCAGGCATGTTCCCATTCGTTGCCATACGTTTGGGTTATCGCCGGGAGTGTAGCTCCATAAGTCGCTTCAAAATCCCTGAAAAAATCAACTTCATTTGAAACGATTACCCTTCTTGTAGAATTGGTGCTTGTTTGCGCCGCAGCCGATAGTTCATCGGTCGTGGTTTCCAAATCATCAGACCCAACACCAAAAGCTCCCGCGATATTATAATTGTAACCTGTTGTGTTTACTTTATCTGTCAATGAGTTAATTGCTCCTACGGCATTCCGTGCTTCCGAATAATTACCGAGGGTATGATTCACCGCATCATAAGTATACCATTTCATAAGAACACTGGAGTCATCCAATCCTTTATACCAATATATTTCTTTTTGCCTGCTGCTGTCTAAGCTGGGAACCAATGTTGAGCAATTGCATACGCCGTGCCATGCATATTTCGCGCCGCTTCCTTTCCATAAAGAGGGTAAACCCAGTGGCAAAACCTGGTTTTCCATACTCATAGACATATCAAACGGAATGCTGTATTTCCTTTGTAATTCACCGGCATAGTACATGCCCCTTAATGTGGCTTCTGCCGGTACACAACCATAGGTAATTATTAAGGGATTCATTGGTATTACGATCCTCTCGTTTTTTACCTGGTTCATAAGGGCCTGAAATTGTGCGGCAGTCTTCTGTTTTTCATAAGACCAGGCCCAATAAGTTCCATCGAAGTTAAATTTAGTTTGATAGTCGGGAGCATTCGCATTTGTTGCATTATTATTTGCCATCCAGGTATCTATCATGGTAATAAATGCATTATCATAAGTGGCGGCATCGGCGGTCCACATATAATCCGTATGATTATCATTAGATAGGTATAAACGCGACTGCGATTTTATCGTATTAGCGTACAAACCAAAACATAGGAATAAAATCGCAAAAAAGAGCTTATTCAATGGCTGAACCACCAATAAATTTCGTTTTGAAAGATTACATAAGCATTTCATTAGAGTAGGCGTTTAAAAATGTATCAATAACAAAAATAATATACCCGGGACCTGGAACTTAACTTCCAAAACATTTTAAATGTCCGCAATCTGTTGGGGGTTAGCAAAATTAAGATGCTTTTACCAAATCACTTTAGCTTCGGCAAAAAATTTACGGGGAATTTCAATAAGATATAATGTACGAATTTATTTGTAATTGGATTTTATATTCACGTTTTATCCGAAGATTTATTTGTTCATTCGGCTAAAAAAATAAAAGAATGTAGAGAACGTGGCAAATATACTTATTCTGATCCAGATATTTTACGCTAAATGGAAATATGAACCGGGTCCAGGACTTGTGTTTAAAAGACGGTTGATGATAATAATCCAATCATTTTGAAAATAATAGGAAGCATCAAAAAATCAACTTATTGATTTTCCTTATAAGTTAAACTTATCATAATGGAGCACGGTAAGTGTAATAAAGCGTAGCTTACCGCCTTCTTTATTTTTAAATATCAGCATGTCCGCTATCCTTATATTCTTTTTCAGTCATTGGTTTCTATCATTATTCTTCCATACTTTTTTCCTGCACCGGTATGCATCCCATCAAATGTATACTACGGGGAAAAAGACTGAAAAGCTGTTTTATTTTTTAACCTGGCTAACCCAGGGATCTTCCTATTTAATACCCCGTTCGTACGCTGTGTTGCATCGCATGCATCATGTTTATAGCGACACTGAAAAAGATCCTCATTCCCCACATTTTTTTAAAGATATTGGCCGGATGATGCTGCATACAAGAATCATCTATAATAATTTTGTAAACAAAAAAGAGCTACCCGACCCCCAGTTTACCATGGAATACCTGCCGGCATGGGAAAGGCTGGACCGGATCGGGGATAATATGTTTGTGCGTGCCGCATTTTGTGTTGCCTACACTTGTTTTTACATATACTTTGCACCGGGTCTATGGTGGTTTTTATTATTACCTGTACATTTTTTAATGGGCCCCATACAAGGCGCCCTGGTTAATTGGTGCGGGCATAAATATGGCTATTCCAATTATGACAACGGAGATCATTCTAAAAATACGGAGCCCTTCGGGATACTCCTCTTAGGTGAGTTATTCCAGAACAATCACCATAAGTACCGCGATAATGCCAATTTTGCCAGGAGGTGGTTTGAGATGGATCCTGCATACCAGGTCATGCGGCTAATGAATGCAGTGGGAATTATCAGGTTTAAAAAGACCTAGCCAGCTCTTCAAATCAAATTATAGATCTGCTACCCGAAAAAGTAACGTTAATTTTACGCCATACCAGGCATATTTACTTCCCCAATAGCGATATTTTACTCATTTCGCAAAACTGTAATTAGCTTGACGGCATCGGATTTGTTATCTTTGTGTGTTTAATTAAAGTATAATAAATTTTAAAACAGGATGGTATGATAACAGTATCTCCAAATGCAAAAGAATATATTAGCCGCTTAATAATAGATGAGCATAAAGATCTCAACACGTTTGTAAGGGTGGGTATTAAAGCCGGTGGATGTTCGGGCCTTGAATATCAGATGAGCTTTGATACCGAGTCGAAAATGGGAGACCAGGTTTTTGAAGACAGGGGGATAAAAGTGGTAGTAGATATGAAAAGTTTATTATATCTGTATGGAACTGAATTAGACTATTCTGGTGGTTTGGAGGGGAAAGGATTGTTCTTCAATAATCCGAATGCATCCAGAACGTGTAGTTGTGGTGAAAGTTTTGCGGTGTAACTTTGTAATGAACGAATAACTTATAATGAGCAATAATAACGAAATACTTGAACGGTTAACCACTGAGGCGTATGAATATGGTTTTGTTACAGATATCGAAATGGACATCGCACCCAAAGGGTTGAATGAAGGAACTGTTCGCTTTATTTCTGCAAAAAAAAATGAACCGGAATGGCTGCTCGAATGGCGGTTAAAGGGATTGCGGCATTTTCAGCAGTCACGTATGCCGCATTGGCAGAATTTTGATATGCCGGAGATAGATTTCCAGGAAATATCCTATTATGCCGCTCCCGTAAAGAAAACCAAATACAACAGCCTTGACGAAGTAGATCCAGAACTCCTGGCGACCTTTGAAAAGTTGGGTATTCCTTTGAATGAACAAAAAATGTTATCGGGTGTTGCCGTCGATGTTGTATTTGACAGTGTTTCTGTTGCAACCACTTTCCGGGGAAAATTGCAGGAACTGGGTATCATCTTTTGCTCTTTCAGCGATGCCGTGAAGGAACATCCCGACCTGGTAAAAAAATACCTAGGCACTGTTGTTCCATATACAGATAATACCTTCGCCTCACTGAATGCAGCAGTAGTATCGGATGGGTCTTTTGCCTACATTCCGAAAGGTGTTCGTTGCCCCATGGAACTGTCGACCTATTTCCGTATAAATGCACAAAATACCGGGCAATTTGAAAGAACGCTTATCATTGCTGATGAAGGTAGTTATGTAAGCTATCTTGAAGGTTGTACCGCCCCGATGCGTGATGAGAACCAATTGCACGCGGCAGTGGTGGAATTGATAGCGCTGGATAATGCCGAGATCAAATATTCCACAGTCCAAAACTGGTATCCGGGTGATAAGGATGGCAAGGGTGGTATTTTCAACTTTGTAACCAAACGGGGTATCTGTAAAGGGGTTAACTCAAAAATTTCATGGACGCAGGTGGAAACGGGTTCCGCAATCACATGGAAATATCCAAGTGTTATTTTACGGGGTGATAATTCTATCGGGGAATTTTATTCAGTAGCCTTAACCAAGAATAAGCAAATTGCTGATACGGGCACAAAGATGTATCACATTGGAAAGAATACGCGGAGCAGAATTATTTCCAAAGGGATTTCTGCAGGTCATGGAAATAACAGTTACAGGGGCCTTGTACAGGTGGGTAGCGGAGCAGAAAATGCCCGGAACTTTACCCAATGCGATTCATTGCTTATTGGGGATCAATGTGGTGCTCATACATTTCCATACATTGAATCTAAAAATAGCACGGCTATTGTTGAACATGAGGCTACTACTTCTAAAATAGGAGAAGACCAGATTTTTTATCTCCAGCAAAGAGGGATCGATACAGAAAAAGCGGTCGCATTGATTGTTAACGGGTATGCTAAGGAAGTGTTGAATCAATTGCCAATGGAATTTGCTGTTGAAGCACAGAAATTATTGGCGATTTCCCTGGAAGGAAGTGTTGGATAAAAAACCGGCACGCATCGATTAAATAAAAATAAAAATACAATACAAAGAGAGGGATTTTAAAGAGGAACAAGTAGGGTTTGAATTAAAAATAATAACGGTAAACATGTTAAGTATAAAAAATCTGAGGGCGTCTGTTGAAGGAAAAGAAATTTTAAGAGGTGTGAACCTGGAAATTAAAGCCGGGGAAATACATGCCATCATGGGGCCGAACGGTTCGGGGAAAAGCACACTGGCTGCGGTATTGGCAGGAAATGAAAATTACGAAGTAACTGGTGGTGAAGTTTGCCTGGATGGTAAAAACTTGTTGGATATGGCACCCGAAATACGCGCAAGGGAAGGAGTGTTCCTTGCTTTTCAATACCCTGTCGAAATTCCGGGCGTTTCAAATATTAATTTTTTAAGAACTGCAATGAATGAGATCAGGGCTTACCGCAACCTCCCTGCATTGGAATCAAAAGAATTTCTGAAACTGGTAAAAGAGAAGCAAAAACTTGTTGAATTTGATGCATCGCTCACCAACAGGTCATTAAACGAAGGATTTTCGGGAGGTGAGAAAAAGAGAAATGAAATTTTTCAACTGGCGATGCTGGATCCTAAACTGGCAATCCTTGATGAAACAGATTCCGGCCTCGATATCGACGCCCTCCGAATTGTTTCCAAAGGTGTAAATAAGCTGCGTTCTGAAAAAAATGCCTTTGTTATCATTACCCATTATCAACGGTTACTCGATTATATAGTACCGGATTATGTGCACGTACTCTATAATGGACAGATTGCAAAGACCGGTGGAAAGGATCTTGCCCTTGAACTCGAAGAAAAAGGATATGATTGGCTGAAAGAAACATCTCCCGAAAAAGAACTGGCATAAATAAAATTCATGATCACACAAATAACAAACACGTTATATGATCAATTCATTGCCGATTTTGAATTGAGGTCTATTTTATCATCTTCATCAGAAACTGCTGAGTTGCATGCGCTGAGAGAAACGGCTTTTGAGCATTTTAAAAAACTTGGCTTTCCCAGCACAAAGGTTGAAGATTGGAAGTATATCAACCTGGCATCTTTTTTAAAAGATGATTTTATAACAGAGCCGGATGAAGAAATGTTGACAATCAATGCCGACGCGGTTTCCAAAGCAAAGATCCAGTCTCTCGATTGCTATCACCTGGTTGTGGTTAATGGGCAATACAGGTCCGATCTTTCAGATATCATTCCCGGTGAAGGTGTTTTTATTTCCTCTTTGTCTGCGGCAATCAACAGGCCCGCATTCAAAACGCATTTTGGCAACAACATCGCACTGGACAAAAATCATTTTGCTGCACTAAATACCGCATTGTTCAGCGATGGCTTATTTATTGAAATAGAAAATAAAACCCTTGTAGATAAACCGCTTCATGTTATCCAGATTGTTTCGGCTGACAATAATTTGTTCCTGCAGCCCCGCCATCTTTTTGTGATCGGGGCACATTCGGAAGTTCATATTGTTGAAAGCTTTATTACAACAGGCTGCAAGGCAAATGTTTTTGTCAACAATGTTTCAGAAATTGTAGTGGGCGAACAAGCCCATCTGCAACATTATTATATTCAAACAGGAAATGAGAATACAAGATATATTCACCACACTGAAGTTGTGCAACGCCCCTCAAGCCAATACAATAATTACAAAGCGTCTTTCCCGGGAACCCGGTTATTGCGTAATAACCTTAATGTTTCATTGAACGGCGAAAATATTGAAAGCCACTTATACGGATTATATCTTGCGGGCGGCCACCAGCTGGTGGACAACCATACTGTTGTTGATCACCTCAAGCCACATTGCCAGAGTAATGAATTATACAAAGGCGTAATGAAAGATGAAGCCATCGCTATATTCAATGGAAAAATATTTGTAAGAAAAGATGCGCAAAAAACCAACGCTTTTCAAAAGAATAATAACCTGATGCTAAGCAGGAAGGCCGTTGTTGATTCCAAGCCGCAACTGGAAATTTTTGCTGATGATGTGAAGTGCAGCCATGGCTCGACGATAGGCCAGTTTAATGAAGATGCTTTGTTCTATTTAAAAGCACGTGGAATAGGAGACGAAAAAGCAAAGGCTCTGTTGATTCACGCATTTGCTTATGATGTAACTGAAAAAATTCCACTAAAGGCTGTAAAGGCTCACATTAACCAATTAATAGAAGAAGGCTTGAGATCGTGAGTTTTGATTTGAATAGACTGGGTGGTTTGAACCCCAAAAATGACCTGGTACAAATTATAATTTTATCAAGGATAATTGGAACATGAAAACAGACACTACATTGGTTCCCGATATATTGGATGTATATAAAATAAGAAAAGATTTCCCTATACTCAGCACAAAGATAAACGGTAAACCGTTGGTATACCTGGATAATGCTGCTACTTCGCAAAAGCCATGGAAGGTCATTAAAGCTATCGAGCATTATTATACCCACCTCAACAGCAATGTCCACCGCGGGGTGCATCATTTAAGCCAGCAGGCTACTGACGCATTTGAGGCTGCAAGGAAAAAAGTTGCCGATTTTATAAATGCCGGTAATGACTACGAGGTAATCTTTACGAAGGGTACTACAGAGAGTATTAATCTCGTGGCAAATTGTTATGGAAAACAATTTGTGCAGCCGGGCGATGTAATCATAATAGCTGCTTTGGAGCATCATTCAAATATCGTTCCCTGGCAAATGCTTTGTGAGGATAGGAATGCGCTGCTTAAGGTGATTCCCATCAATGAAAAAGGAGAGTTGCTGATAGATTCCTTTAAAGAGATGCTGGATGAAAAGGTAAAACTTGTTTCAGTCAATTATGTTTCCAATTCGTTGGGCACTATAAATCCCGTGAGAGAAATTATCGCATTGTCCCATCAATATGATATCCCGGTTTTACTCGATGCAGCACAGGCTGTTCAGCACATGGCCATTGATGTACAGGAACTCGATGTTGACTTCCTGGCGTTCTCAGGCCATAAAATGTACGGGCCAACTGGTATCGGGGTTTTATACGGTAAAGAAAAATGGCTCAACAATATGCCTCCATACCAGGGTGGTGGAGAAATGATAAAGTCTGTGAGTTTTGAAAAGACTATCTATAATGAACTGCCTTTTAAATTTGAAGCAGGTACGCCAAATATTGAAGCAGCCATTTGCTTAGGGGCTGCAATTGATTATATTAATGAAACGGGGTTGGAAAATATTCAGCAATACGAGCATGAATTGCTGGAATATGCAACTTCTAAGTTATCGGTAATTGATGGAATGAGGTTTATAGGTACGGCTGATAATAAAGCAAGCGTGGTGTCTTTTACTGCCGGTTCGATTCATCCTTATGATATGGGCGTTATTCTCGATCACCTGGGTATCGCCGTGCGCACAGGGCATCACTGCACACAACCATTGATGGACTATTATTGTATTCCCGGAACTGTAAGGGCATCCTTCGCTTTTTATAATACCAAAGAAGAAATCGATGCACTGGCAGATGCAGTACAAAAGGCTGTCAACATGTTAGGAAACTAGGTCATGCCGCTGTTTGAAAACCAGGTACCGATGCGCCATTACTTGTACCTGGCGCAACGTTCTATGGTAAATAATCTAACAACAAAAATCGGCTCCAACCTAATAGAATAAACTATAAAATATAATCTTGACAATTAACGATACACAGGACGAACTTGTTGAAGAGTTTTCACTTTTTGGCGATTGGATGGAGAAATATGAGAACATCATCCAGATGGCAAAAGAGCTACCGCTTATTGAAGGACAATATAAGAAAGAGGAGAACCTGATAAAAGGGTGCCAGGCGCAAGTGTGGCTTCATGCAGAATTTAAAGATGGCAGGATAGTATTCACTGCAGATAGCGACGCGATAATTACAAAGGGCCTTGTGAGTATGGTTGTTCGCGTATTAACAAACCATACCCCTTCAGAAATTGTGCAGGCTGATTTATATTTTGTTGACAGGATCGGCTTGAAAGAACACCTTTCTATGACCCGTTCGAATGGGTTATTGTCAATGATAAAGCAAATGAAAATGTATGCGCTCGCACTGCAGCCGGGCGTGAGCGCCAATTAATAAGTTATGTTAGATAAGATAAGTTTGGAAATGAAGATCGTAGAAACGCTGAAAACAGTTCACGATCCGGAATTGTCGGCAGATATCTATGAGCTGGGACTGGTCTACGATATACATATCAATGACAATGGCTTTGTAAATATTAAAATGACACTCACAGCACCCGGATGTCCTGTGGCGGGCGATATTATTATGGAGGTGGATAATAAGGTGCGCACCGTCGAAGGGGTAAGCGACGTTAATGTAATGCTCACTTTTGATCCACCCTGGAACAGGGAAATGATGAGTGAAGAAGCTAAGCTGGAGCTGGGATTTCTGTAAATTAATTATACCCGGCTACCGATTTAAAACCGGCATAATATTTATATTGTTTCGTGTAGGGATGCCTGATCCCCCTTAACCCGTATTAGTTTGATAGCCCTTTCTTTTTCAGTTATGAGCCACATTAAGTACATCATAGCAATCTTTTTTCTAACTAATACCACATTTTCAGTTACATCCCAGGTTATTCCTTCGTCACGCAGTACCGATTGGAAATTAGCCGGATACCATGGGGTAATACCCGTTTATCCTCTTGTAAAAAACATAACAGAATTTGGCGGATCCGGGGATGGCATTACATCTAATGACCTGCCCCTTCAAAATGCAATAACAAGTTTGGCTGGCCAAAACGGCATAATACATTTTCCGGCAGGCACATTTATTTTTCATTCACCGGTAAATCTCAGAAGCGGGTTAGTTTTGAAAGGAGACGGGCCCGCAAGTACAAATCTTAGTTTCAATTTGTCGGGCACCGGCGATTTGATAACAATCGCGGGGAGTGTTACTGCCTCTGTCGCCAATATAATTTCATCTGTATTCAGAAACGAGTCAACAATAACTGTCGACAATGCATCTTTGTTCCAGGTAAACGATTATATAAAAATTTACCAGGATGATGACGCCCTTGTCAATGATGTGTGGGCGTTGCAATCTGTCGGACAAATTATTCATATTGAGAATATCCTCCAAAACACCATCACTTTCTCCAATGGGTTACGGAGAAATTATTTGATTGGTGATGCGCCTAAAATTGTTAAGCTCACTATGGCCACGGGAGTTGGAATTGAATGTCTGAAAATAAAAAGGCTGGATTCCACCGCTGCTCAAACAGCTAACGTAAAATTTTCAAATGCTGCCAAGTGTTGGATTAAAGGTGTTGAAAGTGATAGTTGCAATTTTGGGCATATTCAAATTTCCAACAGCACCAATATCGAAGTAACCAATTCTTATTTTCATGGTTCATTTGGATACGGCGGCGGTGGGCAGGGATATGGAATTGCCTGCGAATATACGTCTGGTGAATGTTTAATTGAAAATAACATCTTTAAACACCTTCGCCATTCTATGTTGTTGCAATCTGGTGCCAACGGGAATGTTTTTGATTATAATTATTCCATTCAGCCTTTTAAAACTGAGTCCTGGCCTAATGACTTAGTTCCCGATATTGTTTTGCATGGCAACTATCCTTATTTGAATTTATTTGAAGGTAACATTGTGCAGAATATGTTTGCAGATGCCTCACACAGCATAAATGGCCCTTATAATACGTTATTCAGAAACAGGTCAGAATCTTACGGAATAGTGATCAGCGCCGGTGCAGGTGACAGTATCGGCATAGTTGGAAATGAAATATCCGGCAGCGGCTTCGGTAAGGGAAGTTATATTATGCAGGGCAATGGCAATTTTGAATATGGTAATAATAAAAATAATACGATTGTACCAACAGGTACTTCATCGCTTCCCGATCAATCATTCCTTTACAGCAGTAAACCTTACTTTTGGAATATTTCTTCCCCATGGCCTTCGATAGGGGTACCCAATACTTTAAACAATGGAACAATACCCGCAAAAGAAAGATTTTCCGCGGGATCCAACCTTACTTTTTGCATCATTTTGCCGGTCGCCTATACATTTACAGGTAACGGGGACTGGACTGAAGCTGGTAACTGGAATAATAATATAATGCCGCCTCCAATACTTTCAAACGGCAGTCAAATAATAATTGATCCCATAGCCGGCGGAAGATGTATCCTGAATATTCCTTACACAGTTAGCCCTGGTACCAGCTTAATGGTCATGGCAGGAAAAATATTTCTAATACAGGGAAATTTAACCGGCGCCAGTAACGAATGACGGACATTGAATCGTTTCTTTGCCGGTAAATGATTACCCTATGGTGAAAGCTGGTATCAGGGGATTGCCTCTTCCGCGGGTGAAGAAAATTCTTCTTGTAAAAGGAAGCATCGATAATAACTGGTAGGAAGCATCGATAATAACTGGTCATTGCCAGGTGGTTTGGCCGAAATCGGTTTTACCACCCAGCGAAGTTATTATGACGGAATTCAAAGAGGAGACAGGGCTTGCAAGGCGCTCTCATCGGGATTGATTAAAGGTTCTATATGCGGGGTGTAAAATATTTTGATATCAAGCATCATCCGCAATTTTCTGAAGACAGGATATTGAAAAGCCAGGTTGGGCTGTTGTATAAAAAAGCGATTGACCCGGATTGTAAAACTTACTTCGATTGAGAACAAATATGTAGCCGTAGATTTATGGTGGCTTGGGATATTTGTGCAATTAAAAAGGAGCGCAGGATATTAACTTGGAACACTATCTGCATTCTGTTTGAAAATTATTATATGAAAATGCGTTACATTTTTACAATTGTTGCCTGCCTGGTGTCATTACACCTCATTGCACAAACCCCGGTTAAACCGCTATCGATCTCAAAACTCACCGGCGATTTTTATATCTATACAACGTATCAAAACGAATTTCCATCCAACAGTATGTATGTAGTTACTGATAGTGGTGTTGTTATGTTGGATACTCCCTGGGATACAACGCAAATGCAGCCCTTATTGGATAGTATCCAAATGAGGCATCATAAGAAAGTGCTCCTTTGTATTTCAACACACTTCCATGCCGACCGAACAGCAGGCCTGGAATTTCTAAAACGGAAAGGCATTAAAACATTCTCGTCGAAACTAACATTTGACCTTTGTGCGATAAACAACGACAAACAGGCAGCATATTATTTTATTTACGATACCACTTTTATTGCCGGTGATCATGTTTTTCAAACATATTTTCCGGGGGAGGGGCATACAAAGGATAATATAGTGATTTGGTTTGACAAGGAAAAAATTCTTTATGGTGGTTGTCTCATAAAAAGCATAGACACTGAAGATCTTGGAAATATCGCTGATGCGAACATTCCTGCCTGGCCGGAAACAATAAAAAATATAATGCGAAAGTTTCCGCCACCCAACTATGTTATTCCCGGGCATTTTGGCTGGCAAAGCAACGAAGCGCTTGAACACACTTTGCAGCTTATGGAACATGCAGCAGATAGTAAACGTTAACGTACATAACAGTCACGGGTAACGGCACATCATCACTTAACCATAAAATACATACTATGTAGTCGTCACCGACCAGTTTTTTTGTTGGAAGATATAAAGATTGAAGCAATAATTCTGGTAATGGCTGTGGTAAAGCTGTAGTTAAATAATCGCCGGCTCACCTGGGTGCAATCCAAATTCCTCCTGCGTTTGAAACACAAGATAAGCAGCATACACAATCTTTTGAAAATAAATGTGTTGAAGGGGGTATATATATAATTGTCGCAACACTCAAATCGTGACATTTATCCAAAAGCTAATAACGCTTAATAATAAGAACAGTTGTTCCCCTTTAGGGATTAGGGACAGGAGGAATTTGGAATGCACCCATCGCCGGTGTGTGTGTCACCTCCAGGAAATA
>JBDTLZ010000247.1:0-26427 GCA_039934515.1 Ginsengibacter sp. | reverse complement strand
ATGGGTATAACGGTACTGGGACCGGATATTAATGAGTCTCAGAAAGGGTTTGCCGTAAATAAAAAAGGGGAGATCCGTTTTGGATTCAGCGGCATGAAAGGTGTGGGTGAAGCCGCCCTGGAAAATATAATCGAGGAAAGAGAAAAGCGGGGCGCATTTTCCACGATATACGACTTTATTAAAAGGGCAACGCAGCGAACGATCAATAAAAAATCGCTGGAAAGCCTGGCATATGCCGGGGCATTTGATTGCTTCAAAAATATACACCGGGCACAATATTTTTTCATCGCTCCCGGGGACAACATCAATGGTTTAGAAAAGATTATTCGTTTTGGTAATCAATACCAGGCACAGCTTTCAAGTAGTACCAATACGCTTTTTGGAGATCTTCAAATGAATGAGGTTGTTCCGCCGCCGATAGCAGAATGTGAGGCCTGGCCGCTCGTCAAATTACTTGACTTCGAAAAAGAGGTCACCGGGATGTTCATGAGCGGCCATCCCCTGGATAATTTTTCATTCGTTCTAAAATATTATGGCCTCACCGCCATCGCAGAATTTAATGAGTTTAAAGAGGCGGTGAACCTACATCCAAACCCAGGCAGAACTTTCCGTATAGCAGGTCTTGTAGCTGAAGCGCAGCACCGCGTTTCAAAAACCGGGAATAAATATGGAGTTTTCTTTATTGAAGACTATTCAGCCAAGATGGAACTTATGCTTTTTAGCGATGATTATGTGAAGTTTAGCAACTACCTCGAGCCGGGAATAGCAGTTTATTTAACCGGCACTTTCCGACAGCGATACAGTAAGTCGGAATTCGAATTTAAAGTGGTGCAGATCACACTTCTCGAGTCACTGATGAGGGCTTGCACTAAAAAGCTACAGATTGAAGCCGACCCTAAGGATATTTCACAGGATCTTATTGATTTCATGGATAGAAATGTCCAATCCTTTCCCGGAGCTTCCTCGCTGAAATTTTGTATAAATGACCGTAATTCCAATGTAAAATTTGGTATGTATTCAATAGAAAAGGGCTTTGAAATGAATGACGAAATGGCTAGTTATCTGCAACAAATGCCTGAACTTGACATACTGGTGGAATTAACATAGTGTGGATATGCCATAATACCAATTTAAACAGATTGGACTTAACTTTGTTTGATGAGGTAGCAGGCGATTGCCATTTAAAGCAATATCCTGCGGAAATATTAAGTAATAACAATTAAATAATATATATAATGGCAGCAGAATACACAGATGCAAACTTTAAAGAGAAAGTTCTTGATTCAGAAAAATTAACGATGATCGATTTTTGGGCAGAATGGTGTGGCCCTTGTCGCGCGATAGGACCCGTAGTTGAAGAACTTTCTAAAGAATATGATGGTTCGGTAAATATTGGTAAGGTTAACGTGGATCAAAATCCACAGCTTAGCATTAATTATGGAATTACCAGCATCCCGGCAATCATCTTTGTAAAAGGAGGTAAAGTAGTTGACAAACTAGTTGGTGCGCAACCAAAATCAAATTTTGTAAAAAAGATTGAGGCATTAAAGTAAGTAAACAATGAAAATTGTTTTTTTACTGATCGCTATATTGTTTTTTAAAGAAACAGTATTTTCTCAATGGCTGGTAAACGAAAATCCGCTTACCATTAAAGAATTGAAGCTTACAAAATCTCAACAAAAAAAGATAAGAAGGATCAATGAGGAGGCATCGGCTCAAATAAAGTTATTACACAAAAGTGGGCCCGGGGATGAAGAAACTGCCATTAAGATTGGCAAAATCCAGGGAAGAAGGGTTAAAAAAATAAGAAGTTTTTTGACCCCGGAACAGCAGCTCGTTTGGCGGCAAAAGTTATCAGAAAAGAAACCGCGCAGGGGCGTTACAGGATTGCCGAATGAAAGAACCCGGCGTTAAGAACATTCCTGGCTGGGTGTGCGGATATCCCTCTATAAAATTTCCAGCGGTTTCAACTTTTGTTGAAGCCGTTTTTTGTTGTAGCCTGGGGAGAATTTATTTGGGCTTTATTTCCGATTCACTGGCTCCCCGTACCTGGTAAACACTGTCAACAATAAATTTTCTCATCCCCCGCCACGGTAGTGCGCCAAAGTATTCTATATAATGTACTTCTACGTCCCGACCGGCATTATTTAGTAAAACCCGGGCTACACTTTCCTTGGTTACGCTAAAATCAAATTCATTGCTTTGGATATTTACCTTAAACCCACTTTGAATAATTTTCCCTTCATACGTTTTAAAAATGTACCCTTTATTCATAAAGGTGTTAAGAGTGCCCGCCTTCGTCCCATTTCCAAACTCCCAGTAATAATGTACATAGAAAAATATTCCCAACCCCAATACAAGAAGAAAAAGTATAATTCTGAAAATTTTGCGCCCTTTCATAAAATTATTTGATACAAGATAAAGAAAAGATCGTTGCTTACTTACCCATAATTTATTCATAGCTACAGAACTAACTGCACAAACCCTTCCGGGTGAATTGTTGCTGAAGTGTGCCGCAAGTTACGGTTCAATTACCAGGATTGGCCCGGGATGGAGGCTGTGCAACGCACGAGGATCATGTTTGTGCTTAAAAAGTAGTACAAACAGCACGGCTATTGCCAGCGAATAGGCTGCAAATGCTATCCATATCCCCTGCCAGTCCTTGCTGTTATCGGTATAGGTAAAATACTTCTGGATAACAAGTCCGCTTATTGTACTTCCGAGCACTGCCCCGATACCATTGGTCATCATCATAAAAAGCCCTTGTGCACTCGCTCTTATAGAAGGATCACTTTGAGTTTCAACAAAAAGAGATCCTGAAATATTAAAAAAATCAAAAGCCATCCCATAAACGATGCAGGAAAGTAGGATCATCCATAGACCATCGCCGGGATTTCCATAGGCAAACAGCCCAAACCTGAATACCCAGGCAATCATGCTGATAAGCATTACCTGTTTTATTCCAAATCTTTTTAAAAAAAATGGAATAGCGAGGATGAACAGTGTTTCAGAAATTTGCGAAATTGACATAATAATTGCAGGGTATTTTACTGCGATCGATCCTTTATAAATATCAATTTTCGCGAAGTCATGCAAGAAAGTATCTCCATACGCATTGGTGAGCTGAAGGGCCGCTCCGAGCAACATTGCAAAAATGAAAAAGATGGCCATCTTACGGTTTTTAAACAATTTGAAAGACGTAAGGCCCAACGCATCAATTATCGATTTGTTCTGAACCCGGTCAGGTTGTGGCGGACATTTGGGTAATGTAAAAGCATACACGCCTAATAATAAGGCGGCTCCTGAAGCTACATAAAATTGACCTGAAGTAGTTTCGATGTGAAGCAGGCTAACGACCCATAAAGCCGCTATAAAGCCAATAGTTCCCCAAACCCGGATGGGCGGATAATCAATAACAACGTTTTTCCCATCTCTTTTCAATGCCGAATAAGCTACAGCAATCGAAAGAGACAATGTGGGCATGTAAAACATCATATTGATCAGCATCACCCAAAACATCGTAACCGGGTCCTTCACCATTGGCAATGCAAATAAAATGCCCGCCCCCATGATATGACACATTCCAAATAGCTTCTCCGCATTGATCCATTTATCTGCAATAATGCCCATCAGTGCCGGCATAAATAGTGATGCAAATCCCATGGTGGAAAAAAGAGCGCCAAAAGCTGAATTTGTCCATTTACTCAAATGGGTGACTTCATCAAAAAGCGGGTATATTTTTGGCAAAGTTTGAAACCAATATGCGCCGATTGTAATTAACCAGGACCCCCAAATAAAGAATTGTAAAAAATTCATAATGATGAGGCGCAATTTGATACTCATTATTGTCGTTTTAATTAAAATGATAAGCGCAACATTTTTATTCGTTCTCCGGGCTATTATCCCTAACCGGTGATGAGTTCCGTTGATTTAATTAATAGGAAAGGTAAGAGATTTACCCCTTAGTTTTTCAATAGGAAGATTTTAAAAATTAGTCATATTTTAGCATATTAATTTAATAATCAGAAGCTTATTTTTAAAACTACCATTACTAAAATAGCTGCCTTGAAAAAAATTCCGTTCCTTTTTGTGGTGTTGACTTTGCAATTTTTTACTTCTTATTCCCAACAAAAGTCAAAACATCGGATCCCTAAAAAGGTTCAACGCTGTCTTACAATGGAATATATGGCGGAAGCAATAAGAAAAGATCCCTCTCTACCTGCAAAATGGAAAATTGAAGGTGAAAAAAAATACAACGCTTACCTCCAACGCCGGGCTGCCGGCAAGGTACTGAGGCCCGAAGCGGCTGAAGTGATTATTCCAATAGTTTTCCATCTTGTGGATGATGCGGGAGCCATCAACGCTGTTACTGACAGGGATATTTATGAGCAGGTTGAGATCCTCAACAGGGACTATGGCGGCAAAAGGGCAGATCTCTACAAAGATGTTATTCCTGATGAAATAACTGCACGCATAGGCAGAATTTCATTAAAATTTGTGCTGGCAAGACGTACGCCCGGTGGCAGCCTCACTACCGGCATTGAGCGCCTTGCGGGACCTACCCCCGACCATATCAGCATTAAGTCTGCCGCAACTGGCGGACTGGATCCATGGGATGAAACAAAATATGTAAATGTATGGGCGGGAACTTTTAGCGGGTCAGATGCAGGGTTGTTAGGGATTTCAACTTTCCCCTACACTACCGACCAGGGACCCCAGGGTGTCGTTATTTCAATTACAACCATACCACTTACGGGAACTACTTCAAGGGAGTATGCTCCTGATTATGATGAGGGATGCACACTTGCCCATGAGATAGGCCACTATTTTTATTTATACCACACTTTCGGAGATCAAAATTCCTGCAATAATGCTGATTTCAGACTCGAGGATGGATGGCCTTTACCTACCGGCGCTGGCCCGGAAGGTGATGATACCCCTGAAGAAAGGCAGGGCCCGGGAAATGCTTACTTTGGCAACCCGAGTGAAAATTACGATGATGGCTGCACCGCACAGCCTTTTGGAATGATGTATGGAAGCTTTATGAATTATTTTGACGACCGTGCTTTATTTATGTTCTCCGATGGATTGCGAAAGAGAGTGGAAGGTTGCATTGAATTATACAGGCCGGAATTAGCTACTTCCGATGGCGCTACGCCGCCGGTTGATGTCACCGATGCATTTTTGGTAGACGTAACTCCCCGTGGTACGGCAGAACGAAGAGCATATATTGTAAATAATACACCACTTTCAGCAACCGTACGCAATTCAGGTACTGCTACGTTGACTTCCGTCACTATTAATGTAAATCTCGACGGCTTAAATGTTACTCCCATCCTATTTCCTTTAACACTTTCTCCAGGAAAAGATACTATTTTATCCCTGGCTCCCATCGCGGCAGTCACCGGGCTTCATACCGTAACCATAGCAGCTTCTGACCCAAATGGAACCACTGATACCTTTTCTAATAACGATACTTTGGAGTCATTTATCTATATCCATTCTGCAATAGCAACATTACCGTTTGCCCAGGATTTTACCCAGCAAAACTTTCCTCCCGCAGGATGGCAGGTATGGAATCCAAATGGCGGCACCGTTACCTGGGAGAGAGACTCCTTATCGGGCTTTACCGCTGCAGGGGCAGCAACCGTTCAGAACTTTGATTACCAGGAAGCAGGGCAAATGGACGAACTGGTGAGCCCTGGTATTGATTTAGGGCCTTATGACCGGGCTTCACTTTCTTTTTCAGTTGCCTACGCAGTGATAGACGGTGTCGATGTATCGGCGTGGGATGGCCTGGAAGTGTACATATCTGGAGATGGTGGTGCAAATTATCATCTTGCATATAAAAAAACCGGGAATCAATTGAAAACGATTATGGGCCAGCAGGCAGACCCTTTCGTGGCTACCATAGGTGTTCAAAGCCAGTGGCGAACAGAAAAAGTTGATTTGACACCATACATTGTTGATGGCAAAAAAATGTTCATAAAATTCAGGAATACCAACGCTTATGGTAATAATCTTTACCTTGATGACATTTCAGTTGCCGGGGGGAACTTATTAAGCAGGGATGCTTATCCGCTGCAAATTACCGGCGTACAAGCTGTAAATTGTACCGGCACCATTTCTCCTGTTGTTTCTTTTTCAACAAATGGCCGGGATACATTGAAGTCATTATTATTTAATTACCAGGTAGACAACGGTGCTATTGCCACTTTAAGATGGAGCGGCGCTTTGGGAAGAAGCGATGAGGCCCGGTTTGCACTTGACCCAATGGCCGGTTTACAACCCGGAAATCATGTACTTACCGTTTATACCACCAGCCCCAATGGATTGCCGGATCTTTTGTCGTCGAATGATACAATCCGGCTGACATTTTCAATAGTATCAACGGTTACCACGTTGCCTTCTGAAGGATTTGAGACTGCCACATTCCCACCCGAAAACTGGGTGATAGACAATCCTGACGGGATACTCACCTGGGAAAGAACAACCGCTATCGCGAAAACAGGTGCCGGTTCGATGGTCATAAGAAATTTTGACTATCCTGTAGAAAATAGTATTGATAAATTTGTTTCGCCGATTGTTACCCTTCCCACTACACCGTTTGATTCGATTTTTGTATCTTTTGACTACGCGTATGCACCTGGTAATAAATACCCGGGCAGCACCCAGGCGCCCCTGGATACACTTGAAGTACAGGTAACACCCGATTGTGGCCAGACCCTGCTGACAATATTTAAAAAATGGGGTGAAGACCTTCAAACCATAAATGATCCCAATATGGCAAGTGGTTCACGGTTTACACCTAATGGAGTTGCGCAATGGAAAAGTGCCAATATTTACCTCGACCCGGTTATTAATGACAAGAACTTCCAGCTATATTTTGTAGCGAAAAGTAACAAACAAAATGATCTCTACATTGACAATATAAATATTTATACTAAAGTTCTTCCTCAACGTCTCAAAAACCAGGGTTACCTGGTTTATCCAAATCCATTCAGGAGTTCATTTATCATCCGCAATTACCAGGTGCCTACCACCTTAATGAATATAGGCGTTTATAATTCTATAGGCCAGTTGGTATGGGCCAGGGAACTAAACGGAAACGGTAATACCGAGATGACCGTCGATCTCGGCAACCTTGCTGCCGGCATATATATTGTCAAACTTACCTACATAGATAAAACTGTCGTTGAAAGAATAGTTAAACAGTAGCGTCTTTTCTATATAATCATAACAAAGGAGGTTGTTCCCGGAGACAGCCTCTTTTGTTTTAGATACGAGGCTGCACTAACTTTACTATATGACACTACTTAACAGGGAAGAAGAATTATCGGCTCTTTTGAATTCATTTGAAGAAGGAGTTCATTTCAGTAAAATTGCGGAAAAAATTACCGCTGGTCAAAGAATAAGTGATGAAGATGGGCTATTACTTTTTGAAAAGGCCAGTCTCGGCCTTGCGGCTACATTTGCAAATTATATAAGGGAGAAAAAACACGGGAACTTAACTTACTTCAACCGTAACTTTCATATAGAGCCTACCAATGTTTGTGTTTTTTCATGCAAATTTTGTTCCTACTCCCGCTTGTATGCTCATCGCGATGAGGGCTGGCAGTTAAGTATGCCGCAGATGATGGATATCGTTAAAAGCTATGATGGCAAACCAGTTACCGAAGTTCATATTGTAGGCGGGGTTCATCCAAAAATGGATCTTGATTTTTTCTGCAGCCTTATCATGCAGATAAAAGAACACAGGCCTGGTCTTCATATAAAAGGCTTTACCGCTGTTGAACTGGATTACATGTTTAGAAAAGCAAAATTATCGGTCGAAGAAGGAATGCTGAAACTTAAAAACGCCGGGCTACAATCATTACCTGGCGGAGGTGCCGAGATATTTGATGAAGAAATAAGACGCGAGATAAGTGCTGATAAAGTCGATGCCAAAGGCTGGTTAAGAATTCACGAAGAGGCGCATAAACTTGGGATGCACACCAATGCTACTATGCTCTATGGCCATATCGAAAAATACATTCATCGAATCGATCATATGAGCAGGTTAAGGAGCTTACAGGATGTAACGCATGGCTTCAATACTTTTATTCCGCTTAAATTCAGGAATCAAAACAATGACATGAGTTATGTCCCTGAATCTTCGGTACCCGGGGATATGAAGATGTATGCCGTAGCCAGGATTTATATGGATAATTTCCCCCATCTTAAAGCTTACTGGCCCATGCTTGGCAGGCAAAATGCACAGCTTTCCTTATCCTTCGGGGTAAATGACATCGACGGCACTATCGATGATTCAACAAAGATCTATTCAATGGCCGGAAGTGAAGAGCAAAATCCTGCAATGAGCACCCGGGAGTTGGTAACACTCATCAGGCAGGCAAAACGTACTCCTGTGGAAAGAGATACCTTGTATAATGTGATCAGGGATTACAATGTGCCCGAAGAAAAAGAGTTTGATGTAACGATGAACCAGTGACACTTTTGATACTTATGTAACCCCTGTTACCCACTAAAAAAATAGTAGCACGAATTTTAGTCATTAATCCCACGAATTAAAAAAGAACTTCGTAATTTTCAGATAAGGTACCAACTTACAACATAGGTATCCCGGCTCGTTTGCCAGCAAGCAGCGCACGGAAACTTAGTATTAATTCGTGTCTTGTAATTCGTAATAACTCCTTCCTCATTCGGGTAATAGATCCAAGCCTTACTCCCTGAAATCCATCCCCAGGTTGTACATCACGAAACTCCAGATTTCTGCCGCTTCTTCTATTTGTTTGCCGGTGGGCTTGCCGGCACCGTGGCCGGCCTTAACGTCGATTCGAATAAGCGTAGGATTTCTACCGTCATTATAAGCTTGTAATGCCGCAACAAATTTGAAACTGTGCGCCGGTACTACCCTGTCGTCATGATCGGCAGTGGTAATTAATGTTGCCGGGTATTTTACGCCAGGCCTCAAATTATGCAGTGGTGAATATTTATACAGGTTTTCAAAATCTTCCTTTTTATCGCTGCTGCCATATTCGGTAGCCCATGCCCAACCGATGGTAAATTTGTGGTACCTCAGCATATCCAACACACCCACCTGGGGGATAGCCACTTTGAAAAGATCGGGCCGCTGCGTCATAACAGCGCCCACCAATAAGCCACCATTACTGCCTCCACGCATAGCAAGTTTTTGAGGGTTGGTATATTTTTTATCTATTAAAAACTGTGCAGCTGCAATAAAGTCATCAAAAACATTTTGCTTTTTTTCGAGCATTCCTGCTTTGTGCCATGCTTCTCCATATTCATTTCCGCCGCGCAAATTGACAATTACTGAAACACCTCCCTGCTCGAGAAAAAATGCATTGGAAATCGAAAATCCGGGAGTCATTGGTATATTAAAGCCGCCATAACCATATAATAGTACCGGGTTGTTGCCATCTTGTTGCAGGCCTTTTTTGTAAGTAATGAACATAGGCACTTCAGTACCGTCCTTACTTGTACAAAATGATTGAACCGTCTGGTAATTTTCGGCATTTATTTTCGCTTCACTTTTCCTGAAAAGATCAGTTTGTCCCGTGTCGATAGTATACCGGAAAATTGCAGCAGGATAGTCAAAGGAAGTATAAGTGTAAAAAAATTCTCTATCGGTTGCGTGGCCACTAAAACCGACCGCAGATCCAATCCCGGGTAATTTTATTTCTCTTTCGGGATAACCCTGGTAATTGGTTTGATATACCCTGCTTGAAGCGTCCTGCAAATAAGTAAGGAATAATAAATGGCCGGCAGTCCCCACCGATTCCAGCAACTCTTTTCTTTCAGGAATAATCGTTTGCCAGTTTTCTTTAGAAGGATTTCCCGGATCTATAAGAACCACTTTATAATTGGGTGCCTCTTCATTGGTGCGCACCAATAGCATGTCGCCATCATTATCTATAAAGTCAGCTTCTGTAGCAAATCCTCTTATCAATAATTCAAAATCAGCACTTGCATCAATATTTTTCATGTCCTTTACAGCTACCTCCACACCACTGGTGCCTTCGCTTTTAAACACTATTAAAAAGTGTTCATCTTCACTGAGCATAGCTCCAATGGTGCGCAACGGGTGTTCCTTATCTTCATAAATTAATTCATCTTCACTTTGGGCGGTACCCAGCTTGTGGTAATAGACTTTATGATCTTCATTCTGTGTGGTGAGTTTATTTTTTTCATCGTGCGGCGGATACCGGCTATAATAAAATCCATCATCGCCCTTCCATGAAGTACCGCTAAATTTGATGTAATTTAATTCATCGCTTAATAATTTTTTATCAGCCACATCCATGATATGGGCTTTCTGCCAGTCACTCCCCGCCTGGGCCACCAGGTACACAGCATACTTTTTATTTTTACTAAAAGATGGAGTTCCTATAGCTGCAGTTCCATCCGGGCTCAGGGTATTGGGATCAATAAATATTTCGGGAGTCTCGGCCAGGCCACGTTGCCTGTAAAGGACACTTTGATTTTGCAGACCGTCATTTTTATAGAAATAATAATAGTCACCCTCTTTAAAAGGCGAACTATATTTTGCATAATTCCACATTTCTTCCAGCCTTTTCTTTATTTTCCCGGCAAATGGAATAGAAGACAGGAATTCATGAGTTACTTTATTTTCTAATGTAACCCATTCTTTTGTTTCATCACTGTTATCGTTTTCAAGCCATCGATAAGGATCGGCTACATTTGTACCGAAATAATTATCTTCCTGGCTTGCTTTTTTGGTCTCAGGATATTTTATTTGTGTTAAAATGGAGGGGAGCATAAATCAGCATATAATAAAAAAGAAAATATTTCTCTTCATTAATAAATAAATTAGCCTGAAGATAATTAAATTGATAATTATTTCATTTGTCATAACTAATCCTAAATGTGTATTTTTGACACTTTTATAAAGTAATTATTAAAACCTTAACAGGAAATATTTCACTGATGGCGGAAAGAAAAGTAACTAAAATAGGTGTGCTTACGTCAGGGGGCGACGCACCGGGGATGAATGCTGCGATAAGGGCTGTTGTACGTACCGGTATTTATAATAAAATGGAAGTGTTTGGGATTTTGCGTGGCTATTCCGGAATGATAGACGGCGACATTATAAAGATGGAAAGTAAGAGTGTCGCAAATATTATACAACGCGGCGGTACTATATTGAAAACAGCCCGATGCAAAGAATTTTTTACTCATGAAGGCAGGGATAAGGCATACCAGAATTTAAAAAAACTTGGTATTAACGGTCTTGTAATAATAGGTGGCGATGGATCTTTCAGGGGCGCGAAGATATTCAGTAATGAGTTTGATATTCCTTGTATAGGCCTGCCTGGCACCATTGACAAAGATATTGCCGGCACCGATTTTACCATAGGTTTTGATACTGCCGTGAATACAGCCGTAGAGGCTATCGATAAAGTGAGGGATACCGCCGATGCCCATGATCGTCTTTTTGTAATCGAGGTCATGGGTCGCGATTCGGGGTATATCGCCTTACATAGTGGCATTGCAACAGGTGCAGAAAATATTTTAATTCCGGAAAGAAGAACCGATATAGAGGACATCATAAACGCACTCGCTGAAAAGCACGGCAGGAAAAAATTAGTGAACATTATCGTCGTGGCCGAAGGGGAAGAATTTGGCGCCACCGAGATAGCAAAAATAATTACGGAACGAATGCCGGACCAGGAGGTCAGGGTTTGCATATTGGGACACATTCAAAGAGGCGGCGCGCCTACATGCTTTGACAGGCTCATAGCAAGCCGTATGGGTTATTCGGCCGTTGAGTGCCTGATGGAAGAAAGGTTCAACGTTTTTATAGGAATAGTTAACAACCGCATGCACTATATTCCCCTGGACGAAGCCGTAAAAAAGAAACAAAAAATTAGCGAGGAATGGATGAAGATTGTTAGAATTCTTTCATCCTGATATGAGGCGAATTGCTGCATTTAAAGGTTTTTGATAGGGCGCTCCAGATACAATCAATTACACACTAAAAGTAATACATGTCTAAAACCATTAAAAAATACCTCCATAGCCAGATGGATAAGAAAGCTGGACTCGAACATTCGATAAAACGTACAAAAATCGTTGCAACCGTTGGGCCATCATGTGACACTTATGAGAAAATGGTGGACCTTGTAAAGGCGGGGGTAAACGTCTTCCGCCTGAATTTTTCACATGGCTCTCATGAGGATAAAGCACGGATAATTGAACATATCCGCACAATTAATAAATCACTTCCTTATAACATCGCCATACTCGCCGATCTCCAGGGGCCTAAATTGAGGGTGGGTGAAATTGAAAATAATGCCCTTGAAATAAATCCCGGTGATAAGCTGACTTTCACAAATACCAAATGTATTGGAACAAGAAAGCAGATCTATGTAAGCTATCCCAATCTTCACAACGATGTCGTTCGCGGTAACCTGATAATGATCGATGACGGAAAGCTTGAGGTTAAGGTTACTAAAGTCTTACCCAACAATGATGTTGAAGTAGTTGTGGTTGTGGGTGGTGTGCTCTCCTCCAAGAAAGGGCTTAACCTGCCGGATACGAAAATTTCTTTACCGGCCCTGACAGAAAAAGACCTCGAGGATCTTGAGTTTGTTCTTACCCAGGACGTTGACTGGATCGCCCTTTCATTTGTAAGAGAAGTCAAAGATATTACCGGGTTAAAAGATATCTTAAGGGCGCGAAATAGCAAGGCAAAGGTTATTGCGAAAATCGAAAAGCCGGAAGCCATCACCAATATCCGTGACATCATTATTGAAAGTGATGGTATCATGATTGCACGTGGCGATCTCGGAGTTGAGCTTCCTATTGAAAAAGTGCCTTTAATTCAAAAAGAAATCATACGCAAATGCATGCATCGTGCAAAGCCTGTAATTGTTGCCACGCAGATGATGGAAAGTATGATAGATCGCATCAAGCCTAACCGGAGTGAGATCACAGATGTCGCCAATGCAGTACTTGAAGGTGCAGATGCATTGATGTTGAGCGCCGAGACGGCAACCGGTGAGCACCCAACTCTTGTGATTGAGACAATGAGTAAAATAATTCTCGAGATAGAAAAAACTGCCTATGATTACGACCGCGATGATATATTGGCACCTCAACCCCACTCCCCGTCTTTCTTAAGCGACGCATTATGTTACAGTGCCTGCAAACTTGCACAGGATGCTAAAGCGGATGCATTGATCGGAATGACTCAAACAGGTTATACAGCTTTTATGTTAAGCAGCTTCAGGCCAAAATCCCTGTTATATATTTTCAGTAAGGAGCGGAGCCTTATCAACCAGTTGAGCCTCAGCTGGGGCGTAAGGGCTATATTTTATGATGAGGAAGAGAGCCTTGATCACATTTTTTCCGACCAGATAGGAATTTTAAGAGAAAGAGGCTTTTTGAAGGCAGGAGATATTGTCGTAAATACAGGAAGCACGCCGGTAAGCCTGCATTTGCCTACTAACGTGCTTAAGATTACTAAATTGGCGATTTAGACCGGCGGCATTGTTCGAAGTGTACAATTCATAAACTGATTAGTCCTTACTTTAACGCCAGCAACAAATAATGACCGCTGCGATAAGATTGCCGGCTATATTATAAAGGCCATTGATTAAATGAAGCCCTAATGGTCTTTTTTCATAAACATATGAAATATGTATTGCTGTGGCTGCAAAACATACTCCTGTTACCAGCCCAAGTTTCAATCCCGAGATCCAACCGGAAATATTAACCCTTGTTATGATCAAAGCAAGCCCCAATGCACATACCAACATCAGGATGAGCGAAATGATCATAGTTCCGGCGGCGCCTTTTTTCATATCCGGATCATTCAGCAACCCGGCATTATAGGATCTCCATTGCTTTCCAAATAACACAGTGTACCAAATAGCGCCAAGGAAAAAGTAACCAAGGCCGCCAACCAATACGGCGAGCCAGTTAATGTGACTGAATATTTCTGTATCCATGTTGTATAATTTTAATAAAATATTAATAGGTAAAATAGGTAAACTTTATTCAATGTGCAACTAAATTGAACAGAAAGCAGATCACCGTCTTTTTATAAAAAATCGTAATGCAGGTAAAATAATTTAAGATTCGTGTTATCCATAAAAAAATCAGGGTAACACTAGCCCGCATTCATTACATTTAAGCTTCAAAATATACACATGAAAAATATTTCAATTTTAATTTCTTTTTTCTTTTTTTCGACGGCATTATTTTCTCAAAATCATGATAGCGCAATGTTTGTAAACAGCTATACAAAAATGGAGCGAAATATTACGATGCGTGATGGTGTAAAACTATTCACTTCAATTTATGTACCTAAGGATGTAACCGCGAAACACCCTATATTGATGATACGAACACCTTATTCCTGTGCCCCGTACGGGGAAGATAAATTTGTAGACCTATGGTATTCGTACCTGGTGTCATTCGCAAAAGAAAATTTCATTTTTGTATGGCAAGATGTAAGAGGCCGGTACATGAGTGAAGGGGAATTTGAGGATGTGCGGCCATTTAATAAAAATAAAAAAGGAAAAGAAACCGATGAAGCAAGTGATACCTATGATGCCATAGACTGGCTGGTAAAAAATGTTCCCGGGAATAATGGGAAAGTGGGTATCACGGGCACTTCTTACCCCGGATTTTATGCCACGGAAGCTGCGTTAAGCGGGCATCCGGCATTAGTGGCAGTAAGCCCACAGGCACCGGTTACTGATTGGTTCATCGGCGATGACTTCCACCATAAAGGAGCATTTTTTGTAATGGATGCATTTTCATTTTATTCAACTTTCGGCAAACCGCATCCAAAACCAACTATGGATTATGGCGATGGGTTTCAATTCAAGGGCGATGATAACTATGAAGCCTATTTAAAGACGGGTGCATTAAAAAATTTCTCCAAAATAATGGGCGATAGCATAAAATTCTGGCATGAATTATACCAGCATCCCAACTACGATGCATGGTGGAAAGCACGCAATGCGCGGAACGGGTTGTACAATGTAAAACCTGCGATGCTTTGGGTTGGAGGACTCTTTGACGCTGAAGATTGCTTTGGAGCATGGAATTCTTATAAAGCATGCGAACAACAAAGCCCGCAAACCACCAGTAAGATCGTTATGGGGCCCTGGTATCACGGACAGTGGAGCGATGAAGGAAGTTTCCTTGGAAATGTGCGTTTTGGAAGCAACACATCCGCCTATTTCCAGGACAGTATCGTAATTCCTTTCTTCAACTATTACTTGCTGAATAAAGGCAATATTTCCGATCTTCCTGAAGCAAATATTTTCATATCTGGAGAAAATAAATGGAAGAGTTTCGGCAAATGGCCTCCGCAAAATGTGGAATTACAGAATCTTTACCTGGCACCAAATGGTGAACTGCTTTTGAATAACGTGGTTGCGCAAAGTTCCGATAAAAACAATCTTTTTGATGAGTATACCAGTGACCCCGCTCATCCTGTGCCCTACACAGCGCATGTACATCAAAACAGGACCAGGGAATATATGGATGATGACCAGCGATTTGCTTCCCGACGTACCGATGTGTTAACATATGAAACCGAAGTACTAAATGAAAATATGACAATCGCAGGGCCGGTTATCGCTGATTTGATGACTTCAATTTCAACTACGGATGCTGATTTTGTAGTGAAAATAATTGACGTATTCCCTGGTGACTTTACATATCCTTCCGGCGTAAAAGGGAATGATAAAAATTATCCCATGGGCGGATATCAAATGTTGGTACGCGGCGAAATTATGAGAGGGAAATTTCGCAATAGCTTTGAAAAACCTGAACCATTTATTCCCGGTAAAATAGAAGAAGTCAAATGGGAACTTACTGATATTGCACATACTTTTCAAAAAGGACATCGCATTATGATCCAGGTTCAAAGCAGTTGGTTTCCTCTTGCCGACCGTAACCCACAAAAATTTATGGATATTTACAAAGCTGATGACAGCGATTTTCAAAAATCAATCATCCGTATTTACCACGATGTTACAGGTGAGTCAAAAATAATATTACCTGTTTTGAAAAATTAACAGGTCAATGAAATTGAATTTGCTGATCATAGCACTCTTTCTTCGCATTTCTGCGACGTGCCAGGATAATACCGATGCTTCATTTGTAAAAGATAACTATACAAAAATGGACGTTTCCATTCCGATGCGTGATGGAATAAAATTGTATACAGTAATCTATGTTCCAAAAAACAGTGATGAGAAATACCCGTTTTTGATGGAGCGTACCCCCTATGCTGCCGGCCCTTATGGCGAAAAAATTTATGACAGGAGAATAGGTCCAAATATTTCTTTAATGAAAGAAAAATACATTTTTGTTATCCAGGACGTACGCGGACGTTACATGAGCGAGGGGGTAAACCTCGAAGTGACACCTTATCTCCCCGTCAAAAAAACAAAAACGGCAGTTGACGAAAGCAGTGACACTTACGACACCATAGATTGGCTATTAAAAAACATAAAGCATAATAACGGGCGTGTAGGTTTGTATGGAATTTCCTACCCGGGGTTTTATGCAACGGCCTCTCTTCCCGGTGCACACCCGGCGATAAAAGCGGTTAGTCCACAGGCGCCTGTAACAGATGAATTTATTGGCGATGACGTGAACCACAATGGAGCCTTTTTCCTGCTTGATAATTTTGATTTTATGAATTATTTTGGGAAAGAAAGAACCGGCCCCATAAAAAATTATGGGCCGCAGATGTTTACTATACAGCGTCCTGACGCGTTTGATTTTTTTCTTCACCTGGGGCCGTTAAAAAACACACAATCTTCAATATATTTTAATAAACGTTCCTATATATGGAACGAATACCTGGAACATGATACCTATGATGCATACTGGAAAAGCAGGAATATACGTCCATATCTTAAAAACATCAAAATACCTGTAATGGTTGTTGGTGGCTGGTTTGACGCCGAAGATCTATTTGGGGCTTTGCACACGTATGATGCAATAGAAAAACAAAGCCCTGATAATAACAATTATCTTGTTATGGGGCCCTGGACACATGGTGCATGGGCAGCAAAGGTTTGGGATAAGTTTGGGACTTATCATTTCGGAAGCAATATCAACAGGTATTTTCAGGATAGTTTAGAAACAAAATTTTTTAATTACTATTTAAAGGATAAAGACAATTTTAATATTTCCGAAGCTACTGTTTTTGATCCGGGGGTTAATGTGTGGAAGCATTTTAATCACTGGCCGCCGGAAAATATTACCGCTATGGATTATTACATGGGAAGCGATAAATCGCTGTCACCATATAAAAAAATAAGCGAAACCGGATACGAGGAATATTTGAGTGATCCGGCAAACCCGGTTCCGTATACAAACGGCGTTTATGAGCGGCGCAATAATGAATATATGATCGAAGACCAGCGATTTGCTGCCTCAAGGCGCGATGTGTTGGTTTTTGAAACTGATACGCTAACTGCAGATCTTACGGCAACAGGAAAAATAATCGCAGATCTTTTTGTAAGTACTACTTCTTCCGATGCCGATTTTGTTGTAAAAGTTATCGATGTGCAGGGAGGAAATGAAAATGAACCGGCAGATGGTCTGAAAGCTGTGCCTACGGGAGGCTTCCAAAGACTGGTACGCGCCGAAATTATGCGTGGGAAATTCAGGAATAGTTATGAAATTCCGGAGCCATTTGTTCCGGGGAAAATAAGTGAAGTAAAATTCAATCTCAACGATATATGTCACACCTTTAAAACGGGGCATAAAATAATGGTGCAGGTACAAAGCAGTTGGTTTCCTATAGCCGACATAAATCCACAGAAATTTATGCGTATCCCGGATGCCGATGAAAAAGATTTTCAAAAAGCTACCATTCGTATTTACCACGATATGGATCACGCTTCCAAAATAATATTGCCTGTTTTATCTAAATGAATCACTGTCAAAGCCGACCTCTCCCTCATTTTGGAAACAGCGAAGCCTAATTGTAGTAATTGACTTAAAATCGGCTGACTGGTTAATTTTATCTTCGTATTTTTACTCATGTTGTCTTTTGCTTTTGCAAATTCAAATTACAACATGCAGGTAGCTTCGGCTGCCTATTTTTTTAAGTTACTTTTTTACAATATTTTTAGTCGTTTAGTAGTGTAAATGAAATTGAAAATCCTTTTTAAACACATCTCAAAAAAACTATCGCAAAATGAAAAAAATTGGATTTCTTTTTTTACTGATTATCAACTTGTCAACGATGGCACAAAATATTAGTATCGTTCCACAACCTGTCGAAATGCGGATGCCGAAAATTGCAGCAAAATTTACTATTACAAAAAGTACCACGATCGTCCTGGAAGGCAGTGGGCTGGAAAAAAGCGCTGCTTCTTTTAATGAATATCTATTAAAATTTTATGGATTTGAATTAAAAACAGCACAACATGCAACTGATAAAAATGTAATTGTTTTAAATTTCGAAAGGATGGATGTGCCTGTCAGCGGCGCCTACACAATGTTGGTTAACCAGGATGGGGTCTATATCGCAGGCGACAATGAGACCGGCGTTTTTTATGGCATTCAAACGTTAAAACAATTATTGCCGGTGCAACTACCGGCCGGGCTGGCGTTTCCTTATATTTCAATTAAAGATTATCCGCGCTTTCAATACCGGGGCATGCATCTCGATGTGGGACGGCATTTTTTTGGAGTCGTTGAAGTAAAAAAATATATTGACTACCTGGCTTATCATAAATTCAATAACTTTCACTGGCACTTAACAGAAGACCAGGGGTGGCGGATAGAAATAAAAAAATATCCATTGCTTACTTCTACCGGCGGGTTCAGAAATGGGACCATAATAGGCCATCATCCCGGAACTGGCAACGACAGTTTGCACTATGGCGGCTTTTATACCCAGGATGAAGTAAAAGAAATAGTACAATACGCGCAGGACAGGTATATAACGGTGATCCCGGAAATTGAATTGCCCGGTCATTCTTCTGCTGCAATTGCTGCTTATCCCCAACTGAGTTGTTTCCCTGGTGAGGCAACAAAAATATTACCTGCAACCCCATGGAGCGGTAGCCGTGACGGTAAGCAGGTTCAGCAAACCTGGGGCGTTTTTGAAGATGTGTATTGCCCTTCAGATTATACCTTTAGTTTTCTTGAAAATGTGCTCGATGAAGTCATGGAGCTATTTCCGTCGAAATATATACACATTGGCGGAGATGAGTGCCCGAAAGATATCTGGAAACGCTCCCCGTTTTGTCAGCATTTGATTAAGGAAAAAGGACTGAAAGACGAACATGAGTTACAAAGTTATTTTATCGGTACCATTGAAAAATATATCAACAGCAAAGGCAGGAAAATTATTGGATGGGATGAAATTCTTGAAGGCGGGCTTGCTCCAAACGCAACCGTTATGAGCTGGCGGGGTGAAGAAGGCGGGATCGCAGCAGCCAGGCAACATCATGATGTTATCATGACACCGGGCAGCTATTGTTATTTTGACCATTCACAATCCAAACCGGAGGACAGTGTAACCATCGGAGGTTATCTTCCACTCGAAAAAGTGTATAGCTACGAGCCCATTCCAAAAGAACTGAATGAAAAGGAGGCGAAGTTTATTTTAGGGGCGCAAGGGAATGTATGGACAGAATACATTGGTAATATGAGCAAGCTCGAATATATGATATTTCCCCGCATGACCGCGTTGAGTGAAGTATTATGGAGCCCAAAAAAATCCAGGAACTGGAACGCATTTTCTTCTGGCCTAACTACAATATATAAACGCTATCAACTTTGGGGTGCCAATTATAACGAAAAGTAACTATGCATACCAGCACTGGTAAGATTGTCCCTGTAGGGATGTGTTGCACCGCGATTCACCTGTATTGATTTCTACGTAACTATGCAACTTTGAAATCTGAAAAAAGTTTTTACCGGGCACATGCCATAATAAAAACCTCAATTATAAATAAGTAAGTGAAATTTTCAGAATTATTTTAGTGAGTTTTGTCTAATCTTGCTAACTACACATTTAATGGGTAGAAAAAATAAATACTATTCGGCTTATCTTTGCGATCCTTTTAGTTGATGGAAAATTCAATCGTATCAATTCTAAAACAATTTAAATCTTCAACGGCAGGTATAAATAATATTAAATAAAGCTTTATGATCGATTCACTCGAAAAAATTCCCGTCCGGATTTTTAACACCCCAAAAGAAGGCTCACAATACGTTGCCAGGGTAATAGCAGATCTTATAAAAGAAAAAAATGCGGCCGGAAAAAAAGCAGTTATTGGCCTTGCAACAGGTTCTACACCGAAATCTTTGTATGCCGAGTTGGTAAAGCTTCACAGGGAAGAGGGGTTGAGTTTTAAAAATGTGATCACTTTCAACCTGGATCAGTATTACCCAATGGAGCCCAATGCGCTTAACAGCTATCATTATTTCATGCGGAAATATTTATTTGAGCAGACTGATATCGATCCCGAAAATTATTTTTTACCCAATGGAATGATCCCAAAAGAAAAAATAAAAGAACACACGGCAGATTACGAAAAAAAAATTGCCGATGCCGGTGGAATAGACCTGCAGATCCTGGGAATTGGCAGTAACGGCCATATTGGATTTAATGAACCGGGTTCGCCTGTTTATTCCAAAACGAGATTGGTTACTTTGGAGAATTCCACCCGCATTGCCAATTCTCATGAGTTTGGAAACATTTCACAGGTACCGCGTATGGCTATTACCATGGGCATAAACACCATATTAAAATCACACAGCATTATCTTAATGGCATGGGGTAAAACAAAGGCCCCGGTTATTAAAAAGGCAGTAGAAGGAAAGCCAACAGAAGAAGTGCCTGCTTCCTTATTACAAAATCATGATAACTGCACCTTCGTAGTGGATAATTTTGCAGCCTCGGAATTGACAAGATTTAAATCACCGTGGCTTACCGGTGAATGTGAATGGACGCCCAATTTTGTCAAAAGCGCCGTAATAGGCCTTGCTTTAAAACTTGATAAACCGGTGTTAAGCCTCACCAACCACGATTATAATGAATTCGGACTTAGCGACCTGCTGGTCGATAAAGGTGATGCTTACGAAATAAATCTTGAAGTGTATTATATGCTCCGTGACAGCATTACAGGCTGGCCGGGGGGCAAACCTAATTCATCGATCCCTAACCACCCCGAAAGGAGCACGCCCTTTCCAAAAAAGGTACTCATCTTCTCCCCTCACCCCGATGATGATATCATCAGCATGGGCGGAACTTTTATGCGATTATTTGACCAGGGCCACAACGTGCATGTTGCGTATCAAACCAGCGGAAATATTGCTGTTACCGACGAGTTTGTAACGAGGTTCCTGGACTTCACCGTGGGTTTTGAGAAAATTTTTAATATAGATACCACCATCAGTACATCCATCTTCAATAAAGCGTCTGCCTTTATCATTGAAAAAAAATCAAGCGAAACAGATACAGAAGAGATCCGGAGCATTAAAGGGCTTATAAGGCGTTGTGAGGCAAGAGCTACCTGCAAATATGTTGGGCTTACGGAGGAACAAATACATTTTATGAATCTTCCTTTTTATGAAACCGGGACGATAGAGAAAAAACCGATGAGCGATGAAGACGTTCAACTAACGGTAAAGCTTATGCGGGAAATAAAACCGCAGCAGGTATTTTGTGCAGGCGACCTCGCCGACCCCCATGGTACACATAAAGTTTGTATAGATATTATTCTCGCGGCACTTGCATTTATGAAAGAAGCTGGTGATGAATGGCTTGCAGATTGCCGGATTTGGCTGTACAAGGGAGCATGGGAAGAATGGGATATCAGCGAAATTGAGATGGCCGTTCCCATGAGCCCGGAGCAGGTAAGAAAGAAACGCTATGGAATTTTTATCCATCAATCACAAAAAGACAGCGTGCCATTCCAGGGAAGTGATAACCGTGAATTTTGGCAACGCGCAGAAGAAAGAAATGCAAATACGGCAGACTTATACGCAAAACTTGGGCTTACGAGATATGCAGCCATGGAAGCGTTTGTGAAGTTGCCTATATAAGATTAATGAAATCTTTTTAATTCACTTTACTGACAGACATGTTTTATATCAAAAGCCCCCTTTCGTTTTATATTCTTTACTCCGGGTAAATATAATTTTGATCGTGAAATAAGGAACAGCATGGATTAGCAAGCGGATGACAGGACTCAAAACATACATTTATATTTGGGGCCGGCAACCTATAAAAAGCTCATGACATGTTTATAGAAAGTGCTGACATCTATGATTTGGTATATAGCTTCAAAGATTACAAAAAGGAATCTGAAGAAATTACCCATATTATTAAAGCGAAAAGGCCAAACTGTAAAGCCATTCTTGATATTGCCAGCGGAACGGCTGAGCATCATAAGTATTTAAAAAACAATTTTGAACTTGATGGAATAGATCTAAATGAAAAATTCATTGATATCGAAAGACAAAAAAACCCTAACGGCTCTTACACTGTTGCTGACATGTCCAAATTTAACCTGGATAAAAAATACGATGTTATTACCTGCTTGTTTAGCTCTATTGGTTATTTAAGAAGCGTTGCATCGACAGTATCGGCATTAAAATGTTTTAATCAGCATTTATATTCCGACGGGTTTGTTATCCTTGAACCATGGTTTACCGCGGAAAATTCTGAGGCTGCCAGGATTGACATGACTTCGTATGATAAAGCGGATATTAAAATTTGTCGCGTATCGCATAGTTATCCTGAAAATGAGTTCTCAATTTTACATTTTAGTTACTTATTGGGCACCCTGGGCCAGTGCTTGCGGCAATTTGAAGAACGCCATGAAGTGAGAAGAACATCAACTGAAGAAATGTATAACCCTTTTAACGAAGCTGGCTTTGACGTCACGTTTGATGAAAAAGGTTTAACCGGCAGGGGCATGTATTACGGAGTAAAGAAAAATGCCTGGGTGAATTAAGAAGGCTGTTAATTATTAAACTCCATTGTCCCGGCATCTATTTTTGCCGGCACTTTATAACCACCAGGCAAGGCAACATGGTTTCAAGGCTTTTTGTTTCTTTATTTTTGCCCTGATAAAAAATAAAAATACAACCTATGCAAACAATCTATGAACTTTTCGGACATGGTGACGATCTTACTATAATTCAAATGAGTCTTCGTGCGATACTTATTTTTTTTATCGCACTTATGCTTATCCGTTTTACCGGCATGAGGATTTTTGGCATTGAAACCGCCTTTGATACCTGCATTATCATTATGCTGGGAGCAGTGCTAACCCGCGCCATCGTTGGGGCATCCCCGTTTGTGCCTACAATTATTGCCTCAGTTGCTTTGGTTTCTGTGCATAAAATTATTGCGATCATCAGTGTTACAAATCAAACGATAAGCCATCTTGTTAAGGGCATTCCATATTCTTTATATAAAGACGGAAAACTAAATGATAAAAATTTAAGAAAATGCCTGCTGAGCTTTGGAGACATCATGGAAGAAGTCAGGCTCAAGCTTAATCAAAACAGCCTTGATAATATTGAGGAGATCTTTATGGAGCGTACTGGCAAAATCAGCGTTATAAGAAAAAATTAAAGCGGCGGTCAGTATTTGCAATTTGACGATTCATGACTATGGCAATTGTTGGTTAAACACCCATTTTAAAAATTCAGGAAAAGCCCTGCCCCATGTTGGTACATTGTGGTTTCCGTCTTTTAATTCAAGATATTTGATATCGCTATGAGGATTGTACCCTTTTTTTACCAGTTCCTCAATTAGGGATTGCGTGTCATCGATAGAGTCAATAATTCCATTTTTATTCCGGTCTGCAGTTTCATCCAGGGTACCTGTTTGAAAAAAGAATTTTAACCAGGGATAATATTCGCCATTTCGTATTTGAATGTGCATGATACGGTGATTGCGCTCATCAAATGAAGGGTCATTCTGGCTTACGGTTCGCCACCACAACGATCCGCTAAATACACCAACATTTGTAAATTCTGTTGGATGGTTCCAAACAATATCCAGTGCGCTTAACCCACCCAGTGAGAAACCACAAAAAGATTTATCCTTAAAAGAATATTGGCTGTAGTTGCTCCTGATAAAAGGAAGTAATTCTTCAAAAATAAAGCGGTGGTATACAAGGGCTTTTGTTCCCCTCCCGCGGGAATCTAAAAACTTTGCCGTACCATATTCATTTTTCCTGTCGTCCGAACATTCAATTCCTACAAAAAAAACAGGCACAATTTCTCCGGCTTCGTACAGATCGGTTATTATGGCCTCGAAATTCATTACTGCCAGGTCCTGCCCGTCATTGATCAGGAGCAGGCTGATGTCTTCCTGTGTTATGTCCTGCAAAGGTATAAAAATACTGAGGTTTACGTCTCTCGATAAAAGTGATGATGTAAGGATATGGGTTTCTCTATGAATGCTCTTTACTTTTTGCGATTGCATATTCTTTCAAAAATAAAACAAAATAGCTTGTAAAAAGCAATTCCAATAGTGAAGGATATTGCCAGGAAAAAAGCACAATAATTTTGACACAGCCTGGATTATAGATGGCAGGCGTTTATCTTTTTGGGGAAATAAGTTTCTAATTCTGAATTTTAATTTTACTATATTGGGTCTTGTAAAATTGTTTGGAAATAGTGATCTCACTTCACAGAATATTCCATAATTTAAAAAATAAATCATGAAAAAAATTGGAGTTTTATTTGGTAAGGAAAGGAGTTTTCCCGACGCTTTTGTTGAGAGAGTAAATACCAAAAATGTGGATGGAATTACTGCTGAACCGGTGCATATTGATAAGGTAATGCAAGGCGAAAGCAGCGGATATGCAGTGATCATTGATCGCATATCCCAGGACATTCCCTTTTACCGGGCCTTCCTGAAAAATGCGGCGCTCTGCGGCACTGCTGTAATCAATAATCCTTTTTGGTGGAGTGCCGATGAAAAATTTTTTAATAATTGCCTGGCTACAAAGATAGACGTGCCCGTTCCAAAGACGGTGATACTACCTTCAAAAGATTTACCAGCAGATACTACGGATCAGTCTTTTTCTAACCTTGCCTATCCCCTGGACTGGCAAAGTATTTTTAGCTATATTGGATTTCCCGCATATATGAAACCATTTTCAGGTGGTGGATGGAAGAATGTATATAAAGTAACGGACGTAGATGACCTTTTCAAAAAGCATGGTGAAACCGGCGAACTGGTCATGATGCTGCAGGAAGAAATTGTTTTTGATGAATATTACAGGTGTTATTGCATAGGCGGAAAATATGTTCATATAATGCCTTATGAACCACGCAATCCCCATCACCTGAGATACGTCGCGGATTTTAAACCGGACAAACAGCGACTGGAGTTAATGACCGACATCGTCTTAAGAATAAATAAATACCTTGGATACGATTTTAATACTGTTGAACTTGCCCTGCGCGATGGTGTTCCATACGCCATCGATTTTTGCAACCCGGCACCCGACGCAGAAATTACAAGCGTAGGAAAGGAAAATTTTGACTGGGTTGTAGAAGCTGCTGCAACATTTGCAATTAAAAAAGCACAATCTTATGAACCTGGAAAAGACAATTTAACCTGGGGGGAATATGTGCGAAGAAGTGCAGATGGGAAAAAATTATATTAGGAAGCGGCTGGCAGGGACTTTTTAATGAAGAAGTGTTGATAGTTTACAACCAAACAGGATGCAGGAGAGATAATAGATCAAAAACAAATAATTAATAAACCAATTAACAGATATGGGTGGTATTTCATTTAAGCATTTTACATTGGGCATAGAAGAAGAGTATATGGTAATTGACCCTGCCAGTCGTGAACTTAAAAGCCATGAACAGAAAATTGTCCAGGAGGGCGAAAAAGTAATCAAGGACAAAGTAAAAGCCGAAATGCACCAGGCCGTGGTAGAAGTTGGTACAGATATCTGCCAGGATATTGATGAAGCTTACATTGACGTAGCGACATTGCGTAAAACCATAAGCGCCATTGCAGAGGGCCTTGGATTTTGGGTCGGGGCTTCGGGCACCCATCCATTCAGCCATTGGGAAAGACAGTTGATTACCGACCATGCACGTTATAATGAAATCGTAAATGAATTACAGGAAGCGGCAAGAAGCAACCTCATTTTCGGATTACATGTACATGTAGGAATGCAAACCAGGGAAATGGCCATCCACATTGCCAACTCTGCCCGTTATTTTTTACCACACATTTATGCACTAAGCACCAACTCTCCTTTTTGGGAAGGCAGGCAAACGGGGTACAAATCTTTTCGTACCAAAGTATTTGACAAATTTCCACGCACAGGAATACCCGATTTTTTTGATAGTATAGAAGCATATGATAATTATATTAAACTTCTGGTAAAGACCAATTGCATT
>JBDTLZ010000246.1:0-27705 GCA_039934515.1 Ginsengibacter sp. | reverse complement strand
CTTGTTCTACATCTCCGCGGAATCTGCTTGTTTTTTTTCACGCAAAGCCGCAAAGGAAATAAGCCGCAAAGTGAAGCTACTGAGCTCTTATGCGTCTTTGGGTGTCTTTTCTTCTTATGCGCCTTTGCGTGTCTTTTCTTCTTATGTGTCTTTGCGTGTCCCTTCTTCTTATGCGTCTTTGCGTGTCCTTCTTCTTATGCGTCCTTGCGTGTCCCTTCTTCTTATGCGTCTTTGCATTGATCTTCTTCTTTTTGTTTCATTTATTGTCAAACCCTGACACTGAAATTAATTTCATTCCTGGTATTACGGATTCCATTAAAAAAGCTATATTTTTAATATGTAACCATTCACCAATTAAATCTACAAACAATGGAAGGCTCAACTTCAATATACCTGAGAATGATTGATTATAATTCAAAAGCATTAACCTCAAATGGCACATTCGATGATATGATTGCTGCGGTAGATGATGTGCTGGACACTAAAAATGATCAGTTCATCAGGGTATCCGCCTTCAGCGGTGATGTGGAGCAACAACTAAATATAGGTTCTCAATCCTCGGGTGCCGGTGCAGGGAAAATTCTATTCAATCCCTTTAGAATCACAAAATTTGCAGATGCTGTTTCACCATTGTTGTTTGCCGACGCAGCTTCCGGAAAAGCTTTTAAGACCGTTGAAGTATTTTTTGTAAATGCGAGGAAAATTCCCGAAGTAAGGTACACTTATAAATTAGTAGCTATAAAAGCAATTTCGTGGGCTGCCGCTTCAGGAGAGCAGGGAACAATTGAATCAATTTCATTTGAATATGGCGGCCTTATAATAACCGTTTATCCACATAACAAGGGCGGCAGCACTGTCGTACAGGCTGGTTGGAACAGGGTAAAAAATGTAAGTGATAATGACTTGAATGTTATTATCACTTAAAATACGTTGATCCGCCGGGGAAATTTATACCGGTTGCGATTCTTCCTGACAGTTTAATTTATATCCAGCTTACAATAAAGCACCAGTATACTTTTAAAATTAAAAAGTGAATTTCGCGCTGGAACAACTGCATCGATCTTTGTAAATAGCAGATATTAAAATGCAGATAAAAAAGGTCAGTATACTCATTTTTATTTTTTGTTTCCAATGTGTGCCTCGCATATGCAACGCCCAGGATAGGCTGCTCGAAAATTTTCTTCTGAAAAGAATTGCCTGCCAGCAGGTGCGTGAAGATCCCTATTTTTTTAAAGGAATTTATCCCTCGTATTTTTCAAAGCATGATTGCTTCAGCACTAAAAAGAGAGACAATAATATCTTTTTTAACAGCCTTATTGCCTATACGCTTAATGAGATTAAGACTTTTGTTGGTAAGGAAGATAGTTTATTGATCATGGCAATGATGAACAATGCGCGTTCCGTATATAGCAAGTTTAAAAATAAAAAGAGAGATACCTATAATTTCTGGCGCACAGACAGTGCATTTGATTTTCCTTTCCCAACAGTCTTTAATCTTTTTTCAAAAAATGTAACGCTGCCTGATGATTTGGATTGCACAGTTCTTTCACTACTGGCACTTGATTCAAATGATTCAACCGCAAAGGCCGTTCATACATTAATGCAGAGATTTACAAATACCAGGACTAAGAGGGTAAGGTCTGTCATCAAAGCTTATGATACTTTAAATGCTTACTCTACATGGTTTGGTATAAAATTCCCGGTTGTTTTTGATGTATCTGTCTTATGCAACATACTAACCTTTGTGCAGGCCTATAATCTTCCCTGGACAAAAGCAGATTCTGCAAGCCTCGAAGTGATCGTAAAAACAATACAAAATAATTATCACATAAATAAGGCAGTGTATGCCTCTCCTGTTTATCCAAAAACATCAGTTATTTTATACCACATTGCCAGGCTGATGAAAATCAAAAAAATACCTTCCCTCGAAAATCTAAAAGTAAAGCTTGTAACCGATGCTGCTAATGAGTTGACACATACTGATAACTTTATAGAAAAGATTGTCCTGAGCAATGCTATTTTTAAATGGGGCTATAAGCCACCGGAACTGGATATACCCGCTCCTCATGAAATTAAAAAAACCATTGAACAAAATAATTTCAGCTTTTTTATCGCTAACCTTCCCTCCTACTTTAAAGATTTTTTGAAATTGGTCGCGACAAATGAACACCTCGGGTTTTACAATTACTATTGCCCTGCATACAATGACGCTTTACTGCTTGAATACCTTGTATTAAGTAGAAAATTGCCGGTGCGCGCAACCACACCTGTACATATCATCAGGAGCTACGAAAGACCCTAGGAACGAAGTACTCTTTTCCTTTAAAAAATACCCAATTGTTGTACATCAATTACCTTATGTAAATCAATACGCATTGAAGACGGCCTTCCTGCTTTTGTAATCAGCAGAAAATTTTGTTTCTTTAAGCGGCAAAAAAGCTGAACCTGCATCAGCGAATTGCATTAATGGTTTGATATAAGCTCATACCGTAATCAAATTCAATCATGAAACAAACAGAAGCACTGGTAATTGGCGCGAGTATGTCTGGTTTGGCTTCAGCTTCTTCTTTGCAAAAGCAAGGCATTGAGTATATCGTCATTGAAAAACAATCACAGGTTGGCGCGCCATGGCGCGATCACTATGAAAGATTACACCTGCACACTAACAAGAGGATTTCAAACCTGCCTTATAAAAAATTTTCGCGCGCAATTCCCCGCTATCCAAGTCGTAAGCAGGTTATAGACTACCTGGAAGATTATCAAAAAGAATTTAATATCACCCCGGTCTTTAATACTGAAGCAACATCGATAAAAAAGGAAAATGATCATTGGACTACAAAAACAAACGGAGAAACATTTAAATCAAAATACGTCATAATTGCTACCGGGCCGTTTGCCAAACCTAAACCGATCAACTTCAAAGGAATGGAAACTTTTCCCGGCAGGATTATACACAGCTCTGACTATAAAACCGGGAAAGATTTTAACGGAAAAAAAGTATTGGTAGCAGGGTTTGGCAACTCTGCTTGTGAAATTGCAATTGACTTGTACGAGCAGGGGGCAATTCCATCAATGGCTGTTCGCTCTCCTGTAAATATAATACCACGTGACATATTGGGTATTCCTATACTGGAAGTAAGCTTATTGATGAGTCACTTTCCACCACGTTTGGCCGACAAGATCAATGCTCCTTTACTGCGATTGCTATTTGGAGATATCACTGCACTTGGTTTGAAAAAAAAACCCTATGGCCCATTTGAAGAAATTAAAAAAGACAGAAAAATTCCTGTATTGGATATAGGTGTTACCAGCCATATCCGCAAAGGGCATATAAACATTTATGGAGACATTAATCATATAGATTCATCAATCGTTCATTTTTCAGATGGGCAACAGGACAAGTTTGATGTCATTGTTGCGGCTATTGGGTTTTACAGTGATAACGCAAAGATTATTGATGTTGATGAGAACCGTTTTGAAGATTTACGGGTAAGTGTCAACAAACAAAAATATTTTGGCAAAGATGGTTTATACTTCTGTGGATTTTGGATTGCGCCAACGGGCCAGATCAGGGAGATCGCCCTTGATGCAAAAAAGATTGCAAATGATATTGCAGCAAAAAAGTCTTTATAAAAATGATAATAGATAACTTCTTTATATAAACCACTGGCCAGCCGGTTTTTTCTCGGGGAGAAGAACTTCCTGTTAACAGGTGAGATCAAAAAATAATTTGATACCGAATTTGAAACCATCCCGCACAGATTCTGGACACTTGATCCGGGCGAAACCAACCAACAAAATTGGGATGCTGCGATGCTAGAACAGGCCTTTACACCCAACGCCCAGGATCTGCCGACGTTAAGCACCCAAAGAGTTTGCTACGATAAACCGGCCCCCGAATCCGGTGAAGGAAATTAATTTGACAGCAATAATAAAAAGCGTTACTAATTTATAAGCTATTTATAACCGGCTGTCCGTATGATATTCCCACACCAGGGTGGGCACAATGCGCAAAGTAGGCACGGCAACGATAAACCGGGCATCGTATATTAAAAAAATATCTAAGTGAAAAGTTAATAAGTCACTGGCTAAAACATAGATTATTGCGATGTTAAGCGTAGATTGTTTAATGTCAGCAGAAAATTCCAGAATCCTGTTGGACCAATGACCTTAAATTTTCACTCCAACTATTTCCGGATTTATGAAAAGAGACAATATTCAGCATTCAAAATGGATTCATACCCGATCAGGATTTCTTTATTTAATTAACGGTGTCTTTTTATTACAGTCAATCTCATTTTGTGCAAGATCACAGGATACAGCTTTCAGTAATAAACCTACTGCTAATTCTGTCGCGGATAAGCAGATCAATGTAAAGAAGTTTATCATAATAAACGGAATTGAACAATGGATCACTATCAAAGGAGATGACATTTCCAGGCCTGTGATTCTATTTCTTCATGGCGGACCGGGCAGTTCTTTAACTCCATACGCTGATGCTATATATGGGCAATGGGCAAAAGAATACGTACTTGTTCAATGGGACCAGAGAGGCTCCGGTAAAACTTATGGGCGCAATGCACCTGTTGAATTGAGTGCCGATTATTTGAAGTCAAATCCTTTGACAATCGAAAAGATCACTGCGGATGGAATTGAGGTTGCCGAATACATTATTAAGCATTTAGGCAAACAGAAAATTATTCTCTTAGGAACCTCGTGGGGATCGATTATCGGTGTTCAAATGGCAGTAAAACGACCGGATCTTTTTTATGCATACATCGGTCATTCGCAGGTTGTTAATCCTTCCCAGGATTTGATATATGCTTGCCGTAAAGTCTATAAAATGGCACAGGAGGAAAATGATACTGTATCAACAGGCAGGCTGGATTCTATAGGTCTGCCTCCGTATGAGGATCCCAAAAATGCAGGCAAGCTATTGAGGATAATTAAAAAATACGAAAGGAAAAACTCAACTCCCGGGCCTGCCTCATGGCTAATCATATCGCCGGAATATGACAATGAGAAAGATAACAGGGACCGATATGATGGAGATGATTATTCATTTGTCAATTATGTTGGCTATAAACGCCTCGGCATTAAACCAATGAACACGATCAATCTACTGGCAAATGATTTGGAGTTCAAAATTCCAGTTTACCTGATCCAGGGAGCGGAAGATATTTTAACCCCCAAAGAGATCACAAAAGAATATTTTGACAAAATCAAGGCTCCCGAAAAAAAATTTATATTAATACCAAAAGCGGCGCACGGATTTAACCAGGCAGTTGTTGACATGCAATTTAAAGTGATAAAACAGTACCTATTACCTTAGATAAGTCAGGGTTACTCTCACTATCCGTAGCATCAAAATGGATTTGCCGAAAAGTATCTGCTTTGAACTGATCATGAATTTTTAAAAAAAACATTTGGTGGCCAACATAAAAATTTCACCTTGCCCAACTGCAAAAAGCCCGGTAACAGCAGGCTTATTTATTTAATGGATGCCTGGGGAGGTCATCAATCAGTAGAGAATTCTGAAAAAGTTATGGCTGAGATCCCTGAAGGTGATTGTTACCTGTTAATTCCTTCTATAAATGACAGCCCCCAAACAGGCACCTGGAAAACGGTCGCAGTAGGGACAACCGTAAAATTTACTTGTGTGTTTAATCCCGACGGGCTGAAATCTTTGGACGCCTCTACTGACAAAAACGTTGCTTACATGGACAAAAAAATAAAGTCAATATACGTCCATGCGTAGGAAGGATATTATTGACTTTTACAAACAGGATAACATTGCCAGGATCGTAATTAACAGCGATCAAAGGAATGTGTTTGTTGTTAAACGTAACCGCGGGAATATAACAACGAATTAAAAAGGAAACGCTGGCACAGGTAGGTACACCAAGCCGCCCTTCACGAAAAGAGGTTATAGATAAACTAATCGACAACTTTAAGAAAGTCGAAACAATCAAACAAGCCTATCATTATGCGCAAACATTAAATAATGAATTTAGTAACTGAAAGCTGGCTTAATACCGTACGAAACATTCACAATTCATTGTTCTATAAACGGTGAAAAAAAGCTGTACAAAGTTTATTTCACTTAGAACAGAACGTAAATCCAGCAATACCGGAACAACGTTTCAAAGATAGAAATGGTTTAGCCCTAATGACTCGCCAAATTTAATTTTGAAATACCGGCGCCGATTGAAATACCTACCTGGCATTCTTCGTCTTTTTCTCATCAGCAAGTTCAATCCACACTGGGGCATGGTCACTTGACTTTTCCCAACCGCGAACGTTTCGGTCAACGCCCGCAGCGATGAGGCGTTTTGAAAGTTGAGGGCTAAGCAGAAAATGATCAATCCGTAAACCTGCATTGCGGCCATAGGCATTGCGGAAATAATCCCAGAATGTATAAATGATATCCTGCGGATACAATTTCCTGATTGCATCGGTCCAACCTTGCCCAACAAGTGTTTTAAATGCCGAACGGACTTCTGGCCGGAACAAGGCATCATCTACCCAACGTTCCGGCTTATAAACGTCCAGCTCGGTTGGCATCACGTTATAGTCACCTGTCAATACAACGGGAATTCCTGAAGCAAAAAGCTTGGCTGCATGCGCAGTGAGCCTTTTGAACCAGGCAAGCTTATAATCAAATTTCGGACCCGGCGCAGGATTGCCATTTGGCAGGTATAAACAGCCAATCAATATCCCGTCAACCTGAGCCTCTATATAACGGCTGTGAAGATCTTCAGGGTCACCAGGTAGCGTTCTCCGGACTTCTTCAGGCATACCATTACGTGAAAGGATGGCGACACCATTCCAGCTCTTTTGCCCATGCCAGATGGCATGATAACCTGCATCCAGTATCGCCTGTTCCGGAAATTTTTCTTTGGGCGCCTTTAACTCCTGCAGGCACACCACATCAGGCGCCGCCTCACCCAGCCAGCGCAGCAACACCGGCAATCGGCCGTTAACACCATTTACATTATAGGTGGCTATTTTCATGATATATTGTGGTTTGATGAATTATAAGAAATTTAAATCAAGATCAGTTAAAGATAATAAGCAATTTCACACGAATAATCTCCGGTCAAAAGTTTCAGTCGCAGGAACAAGTAGTCCTGCCATAAAACAGGTCATCGTATGATTTGATTAAACTCCAATCGCTCTCCGTCAGGGCCAGTTATATTGAAATACTTACAACCTTTTTTCCAAAAAGAAAGCATTACCGGCGCACTCTCAATGATATGAAATGATGCGTCTTTTAAAGAAGTAAAAGTGTTGTCAATATCATCTACATCAAATGCAATATGATCAATATGGCCATCGCTCCTGTTCCTTATTTCTTCTATTTTATGAAGAGGCAGTTGGTACAATTCAATGATAACGCCATTGTTCTCCATCATAATGCAGGTACCGGTTTCATCATCTATAGTAAATACAGATTGCATCACATTAGCAAAACCGAGGCGATTATAAAAAACTTCAGAAATACCTATATCTGTTACAGGAATACCCGCATGCTGCAGATGGTTAATAATTATTGATGGCTTATTTTCCATGGCGTGATTGATATAAGTATTAGTTAAATTACCGATTTTTTTACAGCCGGAATTCAGTCGATAATAAAATCCCAGCATTTTCGTCATCTTCCTGGCATGGCCTGAAACATTTGTATCAAAGCAGGGTATGGATATAGATATTACTCTTTTATAGTTCATTTTTTCTTACGCAATTCGGCAAGCGAATAAAAAGTATCTCTCCAATAAATGCCTCCCCTATATAAAGTAACAATGGCCGATTTGATTATAATAAATATCATGGCAGTGCCTGTGTAAATAATCAGAAAGGAATACCACCATTTTCCATTCGCTCCTGGCATACCACCATAAAGTATAGCCTGGAATAAAAGCATGCACATCGCAAGGATCCTCTCTGGAAAACCTCCAAAAATTAAAATTGCCGGCAGCGGAAGTACAAAGAAAACCAGGATTCCAATTGCCGCGCCAATGGCTTTAAATATATTATAATTAAACCCTGAAAATGTGTTTTTCATTAAACCGTTGATAAATTCTTTGATACTGGCATACCATTCCAATTCTAATTCTCCCAAACCATATAAAACATCAGAAGAACCACCCGCGGCCTTAATATTTTCTGCAAGTTTTAAATCATCGTCAGGCCTCATCGCAATTGCTTTGTGTGTTCCCGCCTGTTTATAAGTATTTCTTTTTACCAGGTTAAAAGCCCCTACGCCCATTGAGGCGCTTGAAGTTTTTATTTTTGCTGCCCACGGCCTCAACAATGCAGTAAGCATAATGATGAACGTAAGAAGCAGACTTTTTAACATTGCCGATCTTGAAAGAATTCCCGGCAAAACGGTTAGATGATCAAGATCATTTTTTAAACAGTAGTTTATCGACTTGCTTAAAAGGTCTTTCTTGTATAAAACATCAGCATCAGTAAACAATAAATACTCATGCCCGGTAGATATCGAACCGGTATACAATGCGTAATTTTTACCCAGCCATCCACCGGGTAAAGATTCAATATTTATGACGGCGAGATTTTGATAATGGGCTGCCAGTTCTGAAAGTATCTTTCCACTATTATCGGTTGACCTGTCATTGACAGCCAGGACCTTGTAATTGCCATAGTTAAGATTGCACACGCTTGTCAGCGCGTCCCGCAATGAATATTCTTCATTCCTTATGGCAATGACTATTGCCACAGAAGGCGCAACATCAACCTGAACTTTAGAAACTTCGATGGATGAGAGGTACTGTATTTTCTTTCCGTTAATAAGCAGGTAAAACGCAAGAAATACCCAATAAGCCAGTGCAAGGATCGAATATATAGTTAACAACATAATTGGTGTACAATCCAGCTGTTTCAGTTATAGGTTGCAGCTCCTGGTTTTAGTCTGCCGCCCTGAAGTAAGTAAATCCATAATTGCCATTAGTTCCCGAACAACCTGCAGGAGCATTTTCAAGATTAAACCCTATTCCCGGGTTACCATTTTTAAAGGTAGTATCAGTCGCCTCCAACATCTGCACACCATTAATGAACACTGTTATCACACTGCCGGTGATGCTGGCCATAACGCTGTCACCGGCCTTTACTCCATATTGCGGCCCTCTCGCGGTTTTTAGATAAGTGAAGTCGCCCAGGGCGCCATTCCATCTCACTATTTGAGAATATGCTTCGGAAGTTTTTGATGCCTTGAAATTAATTTCATATCCCGTGCAACTGTGTGCCGACAAAGAACTTCGAAGTCGCAACTCAACTTCCTGGTAACATAAATCAACCTGCGCTGCAGAGTAAACGACACCCATAGCTGTTTGGTCCGCACCCCAGGTGCCCGAAAGTAACGCCGTTGCGTCAGAAAATCTAACACCAACCTGGTGGCCAATTGCCAGACCGCCGGCTGTTGAAACATTTGTCCAGTCAATTCCTCTCGTGCCGCCATTGATCCAGTTACTTCCTTCCGATATGCGACGCTCTGTATGGCGGAAATTCGTTGAATAGCTACGGCTTTTCCCAGACGACCTGATGAATTGCGCAAATGAAAAATCAGGCGATCCAACAATCAAAAAGAAAAAAATAGCTATTAGTTTGAATTGCATATACACCCCTAAAAATACTGAACCAGGAGGAATTTACACACTATGCACCTTGCATTGTTCATCAATTTTTTATGAACTGGCGAACATACTTTTTCCCGGCGTCCTGCACAATTAAAACGTAGGTCTGTTTGGGCAGGTTGCTGATATTAATTGAAGAATAATTATTTCCGGCTTTGAACAAGCTGGCTGGTAATTTCAATAAGTTTTTCCCGGTAATATCAGTAATCCATACATCACAGCGTGATGGCTTATCCAGGACCAGCTGAAATTTCAATTGGTTTTGCACCGGATTAGGATACAATAGAAGATCATTTATAGAATGATCAGCACCTACTTGTATTATATCAGAATAAGAAATATTTCCATCCTCCTCGACGAGCCTGAGCCGGTAATAATCCGCTTTTAATTTATTAATACTGCTATCAGGAAAATTATACAATGTGTTTCCCGTACCATAGATGGTTGCAATGGCATTAAAAATATTTCCCTCACTAAAACGTTCGATTATGTAATGATCTAAATTTGTTGCTGCTTCTGCTTGCCAGCTTAGTTTATTAATGGCATTTTCCCTTGTCCCTTTGAACGCTGTAAGTTGAACCCTTGCAGCAGTAACTTTAAGTTTTACTCTATACGATTTCATTTGATTTCTGCCCATACTTGCACTAAGGGTCTTATTTGAAAAAGTAGCGGCGGATATATCCGTTTCAATATGGGTAATATTTTTAGCATCTGCTATGGAGTCCTTTAAAACAAAATTGGCGCTGAGTGCAGAATTGGCCAAATTCCAAACCCTTACTATGGCTCCATTCACAGACATACCTTCTTCAGCAGGCTTTAAAGCCCATAGCAGTATATTGGAACTTGAAATACTCATAAAAGAAAAATTACTGGCCGGCAATGATCCGGCTGTGTTGGTGATAAACGCAGCAACGAAACCGTCCTGGTGTTCTAAAGCGCTTTTCATAGAGCTTGCTGCCGAATACGTATTATAAGCACTAATGGAGTACCGCTGGTTAAAGACTGTATCATTATCCTGGCTGAGCATGCCCAATCCATCAACCCGTCCGCCTACCAATACTTTTATCCTGGCAGTGTTCTCATCCAGTGCCTGGATGGTACTGTTGCCCGTTTGCATAAAATAACAATCCTGGTTGGAGAGTGTTACTCCATAATTACCGTTACTACTTACGGCGGCAAAATGATTTAATGTTAACCAATCGTACCGCGACTGTACATCAGCGTAATGACCACCTGTACTGACTTTTTTTGCATGGATCACAGCACCATTTTCTTCGTGCCAAATAGTGGGTGAACTGATGCTTGTATTGTTGAAGGAAAAAGTATTGTACAGGAAATCGCTACCGAAGTTTTTGGTTATTTTATTATCGATGTCTATTCTTGGAATGCCTTTATAAACGGTCATCACCGTTTGGTGATTAACCAAAGAAGTTGATGTAAACTTAACAGTTATACTAACAGGGCCGGAGTTATCCAGCACAAAAGTGCCGCCGGTATTGCTGTTACTTTCAAAAGTAGTATTGCGGCCCAAATTATTTATATAATCGCTGCTGCCTGCGCTATTGACCAATTGTTTATTACTGTGGGCTTTGTCAATTAAGCTGGTAATAACTCCATTGCTCGTAAAAACAATGGTAAAATAGTCATTGTCCAGGGTATGGGTAGTGGCATTAAGTGTTCCGGTGTTTGGAAAAACAGAACCTGCACCACTTTGTATTTCAAAAATTTTGTACCCCACCGAAGGAACGCCAGTTGCCAGTATGCGCAAATATTGAATACCGTCTTTGTTTATTACCTGTGACGGTACATCCACATTCAACGTTACATCTCTTACGTGCACTGGTAATGTACCACTATAAGCAATATCAGAATAATCTGTCCTTATCCAGCTCAATGGATTGAAAACAAAAAAACGTTGATTGGAAGACACTTTGATTATTTGACCCGCAAGTTTGGAAAGCGCTAAAGTGTAAAGCTGGTCTACATAGCGTGTAAAACTTTGCTGTATTTTTTTTTGCCATGCAGCCCTTAGCGCATTGCTAACCGCAGGTCCGTTGCCTTCGAAATTGTGCTCCCAGTAAATTCCTATAGACATCCACGCCTCCCTGCGCATACTATCTAAGGTGCTGGCAAAAGTGGGATTTGTCCTGGACACAACCGTTGCCATTGCCTCCGCAGATCTTAGTTTTTCCAACGATCTTTTTACTTTGGCGCTCACTTCAGAAAGTGATGCGCATCCATGTTCCCATTCGGTACCATATGTTTGTGTTAAGGAAGGGAGAGAAGCTCCGTAGTTCGTTTCGAAATCCCTGAAAAAATCAACCTCATTGGAAACAATTATCCTTCTTGAGGCATTGCTCGATGATTTGGCAATCGGTGCAAGTTTATCGGTAAGTGTTTGCAGATCATCTCCTCCTACCCCAAAAGCTCCGGCGATATTATAATTGTAAGCTGGAGTATTTACTTTAGCGGTCAGGTCGTTAATTGCAATCGGAGGATTTTTAGATTCAGAATAATTTCCTAAAGTATGGTCGGCAGTTTTAGTGTACCATTTTAGAAGTACTGCCTGGTCATCAAGGCCTTTATACCAATAGATTTCTTTTTGCCTGGCGTTAAGTAAATTGGGGACTTTCGTACTGCAATTGCATACTCCATGCCATGCATATTTAACACCGCAACCTTTCCATAGTGATGCGAGCCCAAGAGGTAAAACCTGGTTTTCCATAGCCATTGCCATATCGAACGGGACGGCATATTTTTTCTTCAGTTCACCTGCATAATACATGCCTCTTACTGTTGCCTCAGCAGGAACACAGCCATAGGTATTTATTAAGGGATTTGCTGAAATCACAATTCTTTCACTTTTTACCTGGTTCATAAAAGCCTGGAATTGCGCCGCTGTTTTATGTTTGGCATACACCCAGGCCCAATAGGTACCATCGCAGTTAAACTTAGTTTGATAATCAGGAAGGCTCGCATTGGTTGCATTGTTATTGGCCATCCATGAATCTATCATCTTCACAAAAAGGGTATCATAACCTTTTTCATCAGCACTGAACATATAATCAGTATGGTCATCATTAGATAAATAAATACGGGACTGGCCATTTGTTACACTACAATAAAAAATAAAAAACAGCAATATAGTAACAATGTTTTTTGACCGGGAACCTAAAACTATTTTGTGAGTTAGCGCTTTAGTAAAAAAATTCATGGCATGGGCTTTAAAAAATTATTGTAATATCCTTGTAGTAGTGGTCAGCAAGTTACTTCTGCATTTTACCAATCATTAAGTGCAAACCAGTTCCGGGAGATTCAACAAATAATATTTTTGATAAAATACCATACCAAAATATGATTCCACCAGGAGTGAATTTTATACCAGGATATGAGCCAGTTACCGGAAAATATTGAATACAAATATAGGTATTCCGGAACCGCCCCCGGGGTGCATTTCAAAATGTCGTTCTTGCCCCTAACCCCTAAAGGGAACCAACTGTTCTTAGTATTGGGTGTTATTAGCTATTGGATAAATTTGATGATTGGAGTGTTGCGACAATTTAAAATGCAACCTGCCCCGATCACATTTTAGTAAATATGCGTAACCTGGTTTTGGAATTATGAGAAAGCGCGGGCCTAGCTGTTCCAGCTATTTTTTAAAAGCCTTGGAGTCGAGCCATGTCTGCCTCACTTATTCCTGTCTCCGTCTATCCGGCCCTATAATTTGGTCTTAGACTTAAGAAAGAAACAGGTGGCATTTGCCTGCGAATGAACGTGTCGTATTAATTAAGAAAGAAATTTATGATACAGGGACTTCAACATTCAGATTAAAAAATTGTATGGTATTGATAGTATAAGCAGGCACAGTTATTTATACACCAGTTATCGCATATATGGATTTATATTAAAGGATTAAGAGAAGAGTTGTCAATGCAAGCACGGTCAAGTACTTCGATATCTTTTTTCAACCCTTCAGGATCGCTGTTTTTTGTACACCTATGAATAATTTTCCGCCTTCTCTTTATTTTACTTTAGTTCAAAATATTAGTCTTCAGAAGCAAGTTTACCAACAAGCATCCTGTTAAAATAAAATACATGAGGTATTGGAAGTTTGACTTTTTGCATTAAAATGACGATAGACAGTCATTTTAATGCAGCATTGACAATAGTTTGCGCCTCATCAATAATTTTTTTTAAATGATCTTTGCCCAAAAAGCTCTCCGCATAAATTTTATAGATATCTTCTGTTCCTGAGGGGCGCGCTGCAAACCAACCGTTTTCTGTAACCACTTTTATCCCACCTATCGATGCATTGTTTCCTGGCGCATTGGTCAATATATTAGTAATTTTTTCACCTGCCAGGTCCCTATATTTTATCAGTGAAGCAGAAAGGCTTTTTAACTTCTCTTTTTGTAAGGGTGTTGCCTTTGCTTCAATACGGTCATAGAAAGGCTCACCCAATCCTTTCGTGAGTTCATTAAATATTACCCCGGGATCTTTTTTCATTTTTGCGGTGATCTCTGCCGAGAGTAAAGCCGGTATAAAACCATCTTTATCTGTGGTCCAAACGCTTCCATCCGATCTTGAAAAAGATGCACCGGCACTTTCCTCACCGCCAAAACAAAGAGATGAACCGAGCAAGCCGTCAACGAACCATTTGAATCCGACAGGCACATCATAAATCTTTCTATCCAATTTTGCCGCGATGCGATCAATTAGTTGCGTGGTAACTACTGTCTTTCCAATTGCCGCTGATTTATTCCAGCGCGGCCGGTGTTGAAGCAGATAAAATATTGCCACAGATAAATAATGATTGGGGCTTAAAAGTCCGGCACTCCTGGTAACAATCCCATGCCGGTCGTGATCCGTATCGCAGGCAAATGAAATATCATAATCATCTTTTATCCGGATCAATCGTTGCATGGCGAAGGGAGAGGATGGATCCATGCGGATTTGCCCGTCCCAATCTACGGTCATAAAACTGAAAGTCGGGTCAACAATTTTATCTACAACGGTCAAATTGAGCTTATACTGTTCTGCAATAGGCTCCCAATAATGAACCCCTGCGCCGCCAAGCGGATCCACACCTACGCAGATCTTCGAATCAGCAATGAGACTCATGTCAATTACATTGCCAAGGTCATCCACGTATGTGTTGAGGTAATCATAACGATGTGTCGTAGACGCCTTAATGGCTTTTTCAAAAGAAATTCTTTTTACCTTTTGAAGATTGATTTGCAGTAATTCGTTGGCTTTCTTTTCTATCCAATTAGTAATGGCAGTAGCTGCAGGGCCCCCATCGGATGGATTGTATTTAAAACCGCCATCACCAGGAGGATTGTGCGAAGGAGTAATTACAATACCATCTGCCAAACCTGTTTTACGTGCCAAATTATATTTTAAGATAGCATGAGAAATAACGGGTGTCGGCGTATAATCGTCTCCGTTAGCAATCATCACTTCAACACTATTTGCTGCCAATACTTCCAATGTAGTGGCAAAAGCAGGCGCCGAAAGAGCATGCGTATCAAAGCCAAGATACAAAGGGCCCTCAATCTTTTGTTCTTTGCGATAAAAGCAAATAGCCTGGGTGATGGCGAGAATATGGTTTTCGTTAAAGGAATTTTTTAGTGATGATCCACGATGGCCGGAGGTACCGAATGCAATACGTTGAGCAGGAATGGCAGCATCGGGTATTCCTGTATAGTAGGCTGTTACAAGCCGGGGAATGTTGACGAGCATGTTCTGTTCCGCCGGTTTTCCTGCTAAAGGGCTAATTTCCATCGTTTCTACACTTTATTTTTCCATTTCAGCAATATATGTTCCAAACCTTGCGGCAGCATCATATTTAGCACGGAGGTATAATAATTTTTGTGCCTCTTTCCGATTAGTATCCTGTCCTTTCCATATTTCCAGTGCAGGTTGTTGAATGGCTCTGGCAAAGGAAAAGCTAACTATCCAGGGTAATGGATCCTTACAATTTTTATTGATCGCGTTAAGGTGTATAGTCGCCTCTTCGGGTGATTGCCCTCCCGACAAAAATGCAATAGCAGGTACAGCAGCAGGAACAGATTTTTTCAGGCAATTTACAGTAGCTTCTGCCACTTCAGCAACACGATCCTTTTTTGTAGCACCCGTTCCCGCAATCACCATATTGGGTTTTAAAATCATGCCCTCCAGGTTTATCCTGAATATATACAATTGATAAAAAAGCGTTTTTAGCACATTTTCTGTTACTTCAGAACATCTTTGAATGGAGTGATTTCCCTCCATGAGCACTTCAGGTTCAATAATCGGCACAATACCCGCTTCCTGGCATAAAGCAGCGTATCTCGCCAACGCATGAACATTGGCTTTAATGCATGCAATAGTTGGAATGCCGTTTCCAATTGAAATCACGGCACGCCATTTGGCAAAACGGGCGCCCATCTTTTTATATTCTTCCAAACGATCTCGCAACCCATCCAGGCCTTCTGTAATTCTTTCATTGGGGAAACCTGCCATTGGTTTAGCACCCACATCAACTTTGATTCCCGGAATAATCCCTGTTTTTATCAAAACATCCGTTAATGGTATTCCATCTTTTGTATGCTGGCGAATCGTTTCATCATATAATATAGCGCCGCCGATACTTTCATTCAAACCGGGCGTTGTAACGATCAGTTCACGATAACTGCGTCGCATTTCAACTGTTTGCGGAATGCCTGATGCTGCAAAACGCTTATTGCATGTGCCGGTACTTTCATCCATAGCAAGAAGCCCTTTGTTACCGGCAAAAAGTTGCACTATGGTATCTTTCAATATTTGCTTATTCATAATGCTGGTTTTTATACATTTATTCCGACAGCCATTTTATTGCTTCCGGAATTTCATCATTTTTATAGGTACGTACCTGGGCCGGAACAAGAAACCCAAATGCTTTCACGGTATGATTCATCCATTTCTTATCGGATACAAAAGCTATTTTTTCCCAGTTTGCAAAATATTTTAACCCTACCTCCACATCATCTTTCAGGGCGCCGAAATTAAAACCTTCAAAATTTTCTCCTAATTGCAAAAGCACCTTTAATTTTTTATTTTTTTTAAAAGCAGTTGCAACGGCGGGAAATAAAACTGATTCATAATCTGCAGCGGTTACCTGCCCTTCATAGTGGCAACCGATAATATTGCCTGGAAGGCTTTTAATAAGTGTTATCATAACATTTTCTATTTATTAAAATATTGGTTATTAATTTTTCCATTTCCAGTTGAGTATTTCCGGCATGTCTTTGCCATTTTTGTTTACATAATGTTTATGTTCAATCAACTTGTCCTGCAGTTGCTGTTTAAGATATGCTCCCTTACTACCTAAATCAGGCAGGCGGTCAATCACATCTATTACCAGGTGAAAGCGGTCAATATCGTTCTGCACCCTTAAATCAAAAGGAGTGGTAATTGTGCCCTCTTCTTTATAACCTCTTACATGGAGGTGACGATTAGTTCTGCGGTAGGCAAGGCGGTGGACCAACCACGGGTAGCCATGAAAATTAAAAATAATGTGCTTGTCTTGTGTAAATATGGAGTCATAATCTTTTTCACTCAACCCATGGGGATGTTCAGATTGTGGCTGTAGTTTCATCAGGTCAACCACATTCACCACCCTTATTTTAAGGTCAGGAAGATGCTCACGCATTATAGAAACCGCAGCCAGTAATTCCAGCGTTGGGGTGTCTCCACAACAAGCCATTACCACATCAGGTTCAGTTCCCTGGTCGTTGCTTGCCCACTGCCAGATGCCAATTCCTTCGGTGCAATGTATAACGGCTTCATCCATAGTAAGCCACTGCGGAAGCGGATGTTTGCCTGCTACTACTACGTTTACGTAGTGCCTGCTGCGCAAACAATGATCAAAAACAGATAAAAGGCAGTTGGCATCGGGTGGAAGATAAACCCTTACAACATCTGCCTTTTTATTAACAACATGATCCAGGAACCCGGGATCCTGGTGCGTAAAGCCATTGTGGTCCTGTTGCCAAACATGTGACGCCAGCAAATAGTTAAGTGATGCAATTTTTCTTCTCCAGGGTAATTCCGAAGTTACTTTTAACCACTTTGCGTGCTGGCTAAACATGGAGTCAACGATGCGGATAAATGCTTCATAACTATTAAACATCCCGTGACGCCCGGTAAGCAGGTATCCTTCCAGCCAGCCTTCGCACTGATGTTCGCTTAACATAGAATCAAGGACTTGCCCTGTGGGTGCGAGGAATTCATCGTTTATTTGTTCCCTGGCTTCCCATTGGCGGTTGGTCACTTCGAAAACCGAACCAAGTAAATTTGAGATGGTCTCATCGGGGCCGAATACGCGAAAGTTATGCTGATGTTCATTTAACCTCGCTACATCCCTTAGAAATTTGCCAAGTACTATAGTATCCTGGCCTGTAACCGCACCGGGTGAAATCACTTTAACCGCATGGGCATGGAAGTCAGGCATTACCAGATCATGCAATAGCACGCCGCCGTTGGTGTGCAGGTTAGCACCCATCCTGCGGTTACCGGCAGGTATTAATTCAGCCAGGTCAGGAATCAGTCGCCCATTTTCATCAAAAAGTTCTTCGGGTTTGTAACTTTTCATCCAGCGCTCCAACTGTTCAATATGCTCCGGATGATCAGCATCGACCAACAAAGGTACCTGGTGCGAATGAAAGGTTCCTTCATTTGGCACACCATCCACTTCTTTTGGCCCTGTCCATCCTTTTGGCGACCTTAAGATAATCATGGGCCAGCGGGGTCTTGTATTATCATTGTTATCTCTCGCCATGCCTTGTATCCGGTGAATTTCTTCTATCGCTTTATCTATTGCTGTTGCCATAAGCCGATGCATTGTTGCAGGATCATCTCCTTCCACGAAATAAGGCAACCATCCGCATCCCCTGTAGAATTGTTCCAGTTCTTCATGTTCTATGCGTGCCAACACAGTAGGGTTGCTGATCTTGTAACCATTTAAATGTAGTATGGGCAATACAGCGCCATCACTAATGGGATTCAAAAATTTATTAGAATGCCAGGCTGTAGCCAAAGGGCCTGTCTCCGCTTCTCCATCACCAACGATACAGGCGACAATCAAACCAGGATTATCGAAGGCTGCGCCAAAAGCATGGCTGAGTGAGTAACCTAATTCTCCGCCCTCATGAATGGAACCGGGTGTTGTTGGCGCCACGTGGCTGGAAATGCCACCGGGAAAAGAGAATTGTTTGAATAACTTTTTTAATCCCGCTTCGTCCTGTGTAATATCCGGATATACTTCACTCCACGTTCCTTCGAGGTACACATTGCCCACCAATGCGGGGCCTCCGTGTCCGGGGCCTGCTATGTAAAACATATCGAGGTCGTATTTCTTTATGACGCGGTTTAAATGCACATAAATGAAGTTTTGTCCTGGCGTTGTGCCCCAATGCCCAACCACTAAAGGCTTTACATGTTCCAGTTTCAGAGGCTCTTTTAAAAGTGGATTATCATAAAGATAGATCTGGCCTACTGATAAATAGTTAGCTGCCCGCCAGTATGCATTTATCTTTTGAAGCAACTCCGGCGAGGGCGTTTCAACTGCTGTATATGTGTTCTCCGTTTTCATGATACATTTATTTAATTTTTCTAAAAATTGTTTGTTGATAATACAACCTGCTGACCGGGATATAGAATCGCTGCATCGTCTTCGGCGGTTATAAATATTTTGATGGGTTTGAACGAACTGACAGTTTCAAAGGAAGCTTTTAGTTTGCTGGATAAGAATCCTGTTGAGCTATTAATTTGTCCGATATTTTTTATCCTGCTATTATCTGTGTCCATCCAGACAACATAGGTATTCCTGGAAGGTTGCAACCTGTTTGGTTCTGCCAGGTTTGCTATTGATATTTTTATTTGATAATTGCTGTTTTTATCTTTTTTTATTTTCACCGTCCCTTTAGCAGCCGGAACAACTGGGGAAGTTTGGAAGGAAATCTTTTTTGAACACGAGCTCAAATAAAATAACATCATTGCTGCAGCAATATTCAAAAAAATATTTCGGTTTGTTTTCATTTTTATACTATTCATGATTTTTATTTTGTTATTGAGAAAATGTAGTGACAAAGTTGCTTAGATCAGGTCATTTCTTTTTTAAATATTGTTCCTGTCTTTTTACCGAAATGACAGGATTGTATTTTCTTATATTTATTCATATTTGTAACGTTCACTTTACTTTCAGCATACCTGCATTGATGGCAACAACGATGGTACTAACGGCCATCAATGCTGCTCCGGCAGCCGGGCTCAATAATATACCCCAATGATATAATACACCTGCTGCCAATGGAAGTGCCACTACATTATAGCCGGTTGCCCAAATTAAATTTTGAACCATCTTTCGATGAGTCGCTTTGCCAAATAAAATCAAGCTCACTATATCTTTGGGGTTGCTGTTTACCAGTACAATGCCTGCGGTTTCGGCGGCTATGTCACTGCCACTGCCTACGGCAATGCCAATGTCTGCCTGGGCCAGGGCTGGTGCATCATTTACGCCATCACCGGTCATGGCTACAAATTCGCCGTTGCCCTGCAGTTCCTTTATCTTTTCTAATTTTTGATGAGGCAATACTTCTGCAATAAAACTATCCATACCCAAAGTTTCGCTTACACTTTTTGCAACTTTATTGTTATCGCCGGTGAGTAATATTGATTTGATGTTTTCTTTTTTTAGTATAGCGATAGCATCTGCTGATTCAGGACGGATTTCATCGGATAATGCAATGTACCCTGCCAACTCGTTATTGATGATTACAAACACAATAGTTTCGATATCATTTGTTGTGAAGCCACCAGGAAGACTTATATTATTTTCTTTCAGATATCCCGGGCTCACTACCAATATATTTTTACCTTCTACGGTGCCTTTAACACCTTTGCCAGTAATGGCCTTAAAATTTTCCGCTGCAGGAATTGTGATTAACAGGTCTTTTGCTTTTTGAAGAATGCCTGTTGCAATGGGATGTTCTGATTTTTGCTCTAATGCTGATGCAAGACGAATGAGTTCATTTTCGCTTAAGCACTCCCCTTTGGCCTTTCGCACAGGGATGGACACTACTTTTGATACTTCAAATTTCCCAACGGTCAGCGTTCCTGTTTTATCAAACACGATAGTGGTGATTTTTCTTGCATTCTCAAAAGAGGTTCTGTTCTTGATGAGCAATCCATTTTTTGCTGCCAATGAAGTTGATTTTGCTACCACCAATGGTACAGCCAAACCCAAAGCATGCGGACAACAGATAACGATCACCGTGACCATCCTTGCCATGGCAAAGTCCAGCGGCTGCCCCGTTACATACCAATATAAAAATGTAGTGATACCTGCAACCATTGCAATGAGAGTAAGCCATTTGGCAGCTTTGTCCGCCAGCAACTGGGTTTTAGATTTTGCTTTTTGTGCATCATCAACCAGCCTGATCACCTTCGATAGATAAGAATCTATTGCCGCGTGTGATACGGTAACTTTAACAGAACCATTTCCATTGATAGACCCCGCAATTACTTTATCCCCGCTTATTTTTTTTACCGGCTTGGATTCTCCCGTCAGCATAGATTCATTCAGATAGCTTTCCCCTTCTGATATGATGCCATCGGCTGCTACTTTTTCTCCTGGTTTGACAAGAATAATATCCTTCTCTTTCAGTGTATCGGTTTTTACATCATGTACTTTATCACCCATTATAATGTGTGCATCGGAAGGCATCAACTGCACCAATAATTCCAATTCTTTTGAAGCTCCTGCAATGGATTTCATTTCTATCCAATGCCCCAATAACATGATAAGAATAAGGGTGGCCAGTTCCCAGTAAAAATCCATGCCTTTCAACCCGAAAACTGTTGCAGTACTGTATATATATGCTACTGAAATGGCAAAGCCTATCAGGGTCATCATGCCCGGATTTCTTTCCTTTAGTTCATTCCCCAATCCTTTTAAAAATGGCCATCCACCATAAATAAATACAACACTTGACAACCCAAACAAAATATAAGGAGCGCCTGTAAACCGCCAATCAACACCAATAAATTGCTGTATCATAGTGGAGAGCAACATGATAGGAATGGTGAGTATCAACACTACATAAAATCGCTTTTTAAAATCAGCGATCATCATGGCATGGTGGTTATGCCCTCCGTGACCCATTGGCGCATTATCTCCGTGGTTCCTATTGCTATGATTCATTGCAGAATGGTCCATTGTTGTTATACAATTTTTAATTACCTATTCGAAATATTCACAATTAAAAAAAGGAAGCTGTACTTCCATTCATCTCAATGATGATTTCCTGACCGCCCGATTATTGTATCAAGAGTGGTTTTTAACTTATCAATGGCGCCGTTTACAGCCTGCTCATAATTATTTGCAACTTCCGTAACAGCAATTGGCTGCCTGCCCTTTAACCGGGCTTCCAGCATACACCTTTTGTCATTCAACCCCTCCTTGTTACCATTCTCATCCGAAAGGTGCACCTCCAACCTTGTAATATATTCGCTAAACCTGTTTAATTTCCCTGATAACAAATCGTGTAATTTATCACCAAAAGCTTCGTGTACACTTAAGTTGTTGTCTGTGTTTAATTGAATCGTCATGCTGTTTTTTAGTTTGTTTTATTTAAATCTAATTGTTACGGTGTATGATAATTCAACACATTGCAAACAAATCTTGCCATCATTAACTCTTCATTTGTACCGATGACATGAACGGGCACCTTACTTGCATCTGTTGAAATAATTACTTCATTGTTCCTATTTCTAACTTCATCTAATTCAATGCCTAAAAACCCGAGGCTATCACATATTTTACTCCGCACTTCAGGTGAATGTTCGCCAATGCCACCTGAAAATATTAACGTATCTACACCTCCTAACACGGCAGCAAACGAACCTATCCATTTTTTAGTTTGATAACAAAACAGGTCAATTGCTTCGGCAGCACGATTATCAGTGTTCTCAACTTTGGAGAGCGCTCTCATATCAGCGCTTGTGGCGGATATTCCGAGTAGGCCGGACTCATGGTTAATAAAGTGGTTAAAGGCTTTTGCGCTGAGTTTTTCGATCTCCATTAAATACCAGGCAATACCCGGATCAAGATCACCTGAACGGGTGCCCATCGGAATACCGGATGCAGGCGTAAATCCCATACTGGTGTCCATGCTTTTACCGTCTTTTATTGCAGCAAGGCTGGCACCGTTGCCAAGATGTGCCATAATTATTTTGCCCTTCGCTGTCTCACTTCCTGCCACTTGTTCAAGTTCTTCTAAAAGGTATGCATAAGAGAGCCCATGAAAACCATATCGCTGAATGCCTGCTTCATAATAGCGGCGTGGAATGGATAACATTTTTGCAACTTGTGGCATAGTTGTATGAAAGGAAGTATCAAAACAAGCCACTTGTTTTAATGCAGGGTAACGCTTGCTAAATAATTCAACCAATTTTATCTCCAATGGCAAATGTTCAGGGTCATAAGCGCTGATCTTTTTCAACTCCTCCAATAATTGCGGTGTGATCAATTCGGGATCTGTATGTTTCATTCCATGAACTATCCGGTGGCCGATTGCTTTAATTGAGTCAAAGCCTGTGTGCGTTTCAAGCCTGTCAATAAGATGAAGAGCAGCCCGTTCATGGTCTGCAGCTTCAACATCAGTAGTGACTTTTTCTCCGGTAAGGGTATTATTAAAACTGAACGTGGCATTTTTAGTGCCAATGTTATCTACCGCTCCATAAAACAATTGGGTAAGAGGCTCTTCAATTTTATATAATGAAAACTTAATACTGGACGAGCCACCATTGATAGTTAATATGCATTGGCTTTTATACATCAATCAGTTGATTATCTACAAATGGCAGCCCCATTGCTGCCAATGCATTTGAAGTTAACAGATAATTAGTATGCCATATACTGCAGATGCCTAAACCTGAAGCTATATCTGCAAACATTTTTACATCATCGATATATATTACCTGCTCGGGAGATACCTGGGCAAGATCCAGCGCCAGCTTAAAAATAACCGGATCCGGCTTTCTTAAATGGACATAACAGGAGGATATAAAAAAATCTATAAACCCGTTCAGCTTAAATGTACGTATTCTGTATGCGTTTAACTCTCTTGCTTCATTGCTTACCGCAACTATTTTTAATCCGTATTGCACTTTTAATTTTTTTATAAATTCAATCATGTCCAAATAAGGTGTAGACAAAGAACACATAAAGTCGCGGAATTCTCCGGGCGTAAAATCGCGTTTTTTATAGAAAACAACCCGTTCGAGGTATTCTTCCAGGGATATCTTTCCTTCTTCATAAGTGACAAACATGATGCTGTGCCGCTCCTCCATTTCTGTTTCGTCCAATTGAAATTTTGCCGCTGCGCGTTGCCTGAATTCAAGTCCCCATCCGTTGGAAAGCAAAACGCCCCCGATATCAAGAAATAATGTGGTGATCTTATTTATATTTTGCATTTTATTGTTTTTTACCTGGCCTCATTTTCTATCCCTCTCCAAAGAAGGTGGGGGATAAAATATCACACACATAAGGTTTTAACCAAATCAAATTATTTTAAGAATCAACCAGGAATGATCCTTTTTAACGACACTTGTCAATGCTGCCATAAGATGCGATTATCTTCCAACGGCACTGCTATGTTTTCATAATTTGGAATAATGAAGGGTGTGTAATCGCTTGCTGGTCTTGAATTGCCTGCCTGGGCATTATATTCTGTTGTGTCATTTTTCAAAGAACCAGCGACCGGCTTCATCATTATTATTACCGGTACGGCCCCGTTAATTCCTTCTGCATACAACTGCACCGAAACATTTTCCCCGCTCAACCCATTCAGTTTAACCTGCACATTAAAAAGGTATCCGTTGTCACTATTTTCGGTATGCACTTCGCCGAATTGTATATGCTCCCATCGCTGTTGAAGATCATGATGAACATGTTCTATTCTTGTTCCTGCTATTCCTTTTTGGGCTGCCCTTTTTTTAAAGTTAGCAGCGGCTGGCAGGTAATATTTTTCTGTGTATTCACGCACTGCCCTGTTGGCTGAAAAACGGGGCGTTAATATAGCCATGCTTCTGCGCATCCTTGCTACCCATTTTTCCGGAACCCCTTTTTCATTGCGACTATAAAATTCAGGAACCACCTGCTTTTCGAGTATATCATACAACGTTTCTGCTTCTCTTGCGTCCCATGCGGGATCTTCGCCATGTTCCTGCACATCGCCCAAGGCCCAACCCACTTCTGGTGTGTACGCTTCGGCCCACCATCCATCCAGTTCAGATAAATTTATTCCGCCATTTACCAACACCTTCATTCCACTGGTACCGGAAGCCTCCCAGGGGCGTCTCGGTGTATTTATCCAAACGTCTGCACCCTCCACCATATGCCTGGTCAGCAGCACGTCATAGTCACTAAGAAAAACTACATGGTTATATAAATTATACTGCTGAATAAATTGTATCCATTTTCGTATTAAAGCCTTTCCCGATTCATCGAATGGAGGTGCCTTGCCTGCAATGACTAACTGAACGGGATGCTGCGGATTGGTAAGTATTCTTACAAATCTTTCCGGGTCATGTAACAAAAGATCCGGCCTTTTATAAGGAACAAAACGCCGGGCAAAACCCAGTGTTAAGGTGTTGGCATTAAATATATGTTTTGATGCAGCAGTGAATTCCTGTGATTGCCCGCTAATCGTGGATTCTGTTTCAAATCTTTTCCTGGTAAAATCAACCAGCTCATTACGGCAATCATTACGCATTTGCCAGAGCGTATCGTCCTTTATTTTACTGACGTCCTGTTCTAAAGTCTTCAGCTCACCTTTCCACCTGTTTTTTCCGCAGGCTTCCGTCCATATTTTATCAGCAAATACACTATCCCAGCTTGGCATGTGCACACCGTTGGTTATGTGGCCGATTGGAATTTCGTTTATAGGTTGCCGCGGGAAAAGAATACTAAAAAGATTCCTGCTAACCGCTCCATGTAAACGGCTTACACCGTTCACCGCACCACAACCGCGAATGGCCAGGTATGCCATATTAAAATTTTCAGAGCTGTCAGTTGGATTGACACGGCCAAGAGCCATCAGGTTATTGAAATCAATATTCAACTCATTTTTGGCATAATCTCCAAAAAATTGCCACATTAGTGAGGGGCTGAAATGATCAAAACCGGCAGCAACCGCGGTATGGGTAGTAAATAAATTGCCGGCACGCGAAACAGCCAATGCAGCTTCAAATGAAATCCCGTTATCCTTCATAAAGCTGCTTGCCCGTTCTAATATTAAAAAGGCAGCATGACCTTCATTCATATGGCATACTTCGGGATGAATGTCCAACGCCTGGAGCAATTTCCATCCGCCTGTACCCAATAGAATTTCCTGCTTAATACGCATTTCCTGCCCTCCACCATACAATTCACTGGTTATTTCGCGATGCTCCGGTAAATTCACCACGTCGTTGCTATCGAGCAGGTACAATTTCACCCTCCCTACCTGTACCTGCCAGGCACGCAACCATACAGTATGCCCTGCCAAAGCCATTTTCAGGCGTAACCATTCGCCATTGGGTAAACGTAAGGGCGTGACGGGCAGCTGACCCGGATCGGTATAAGGAAACATGGCCTGTTGGTTTCCATCCAGATCAATTTTCTGACGGAAATATCCCTGCTGGTAAAGCAACCCGATTGCCACCACCGGAACACCGAGGTCGCTGGCAGATTTTAACTGGTCACCAGCCACATTGCCCAACCCGCCAACATAAATTGGAAGCGCCTCACTTAACATAAACTCCATACTGAAATAGGCGATACAGGATAGCGGGGTAGTGGAATGATTTTGCTGAAACCAGCCAGGCGTATTATTTAGCTGACCCCTCAACTTTACCAGTTCATTCATTTTTCCTTTGAATCCATCCTCAGCCAATTGCTTTTCCAACCGTTCGCGGGATACTGTTTGCAGTATAATCCATGGATTATGGGTGATATCCCACAGATCAGGATCCAGCTCTTGCCATAATTTGTCAGCCGCATGGTTCCATGACCAGTGCAAGTCGAGGGCGAGCTCTGTGAGTGTCTCCATCCCTTCAAAATCCGTAGGCAAAAGACCGTATAATTGATTGTTATTAAAGCTTTCTTTGTTCATAGAACTACTATTTATTATCTTGCTCTGCGTTTTAAAGCTTCAAATCCGGAGACTACATCAAAAAGTTCCTCATCAATAGAACCCTGGCGTAACCGATGGTATTTCTTATTCAGGTCATCCAGCAAGTCTCCAATATTTTTTTCCGCTCGCTGCATGGCCTGCAAACGGCTATCGTTTTCACTCGCCAATGATTCTGCACATGCTTTAAATAAAGAAGTAAAAAGATACTCGCCAATAAGCGCTAATAGAGTTGGCCTGGCACTTCCTGCAATTTGAGGTGGTAAATTTGTAGGCCACTGAAGCTGCTGCAAAGAATCTTTCCATTTTTCATCCAGGGGTAAAAATCTTTGCATCACATGCCGGAATCCGGATCCGGGCTTAGGTTGATTATAAAAAATATAAAATTCGTTTATGGTTTGTTTTCCCTGGCTCTCTTCGCTTTTGATTAAGATCTGCTGTACAAGCGTCGTAATTTCGCCAACGGCGTTTGGAACATGGTACAGTGTTGTGGTATTCAAACCAACATCAGAGAGTAATAATTGTACCCTTTCGCCTATAGCCCATATTTCTTTTTTACCTGGTAATGCATTCAGAGAATCTGATACGAAATCAGCCATCGAATCATTAAACTGGCCTACCAAACCCTGATCTGATCCAAAAACAATGGCGCAGATCAAAATATCCTTGTTACTTTTATCCTTATTTTTTATTTCTTTCTTATCGCTTATCGCCTGTATTTTCTCCGCCCTGAAATAAGCGATAATACCCAATGCGACCGTATGATAATAATCTCCCAGGGAGCTGACAGCCGTTTGGTATTGAACAATGTTTGAGGATGCCATGGCCTTCATCGCACTTACCACAGATTTGAGGTC
>JBDTLZ010000245.1:0-4871 GCA_039934515.1 Ginsengibacter sp. | reverse complement strand
TTCAAGTGCAGGATCAATAAGTTCGGATAGGGCGAATAAAATTATAGCTGATATTGATAATTATCTTACATCGATATAAATGTAAATATTTTTAGTGAAAAGTGCCTGATGCAAAAAGTGTAAATACGAGGTACCGGAAAACAACCTTAGGCGGGCATAAGTATTAAGCTGGTTAACTGGCCATAAGTATTCTCGCACTATCTTTTTTTGAAAGTATTGCCGTAATTTATTTATTACTTTGTTAACCTCGAAATTATTTCTGCGGGCAATGTTCCTGAATTTTTAAAATTTCATTGGGAATCATCATTTAGGATAAAACTGTAATAAGGCATTGCGAACCAGGTGGGAAGTGATGTTGTAAAATTCTTACATTTATATAAATAACAAGAAATAGTATGCATTGGTTTTACCTGCTCATATCAACCCTCGCAGTTTGGCGGCTCACGCATTTGTTGGGAAAAGAGGATGGGCCTTTCGACATAATTTATTTGTTGCGAAAAAAGGCTGGTACAGGATTTTTTGCAAAATTACTGGACTGCTTTTATTGTCTTAGCATTTGGATTGCACTACCTTTTGGGGTCTGGTTAGGTACAGACTGGTTATTGAAGATAGTGCTTTGGCTGGCTTTGTCGGGTGCAGCCTGTTTGTTGGAACAGGCTACTACAAAAAATAATTTTCCGGGAAACACAGACTATCATGAAGATTAGGATAGTATTATTTTGAAAAAAATTGTGAAATTTGCTGTGGGGAACTTATCAACCTGGCGCGTCTATACTTAAAGGCCATGTATAAGCACAATTGAAAACAAAAGATTAAGATAGGATGCCCTGAAATATAAACTCTAAACCGAAACTCATCGTCTATGTGTAACTGCGGCAAAAAAAGATCAGGTAATTCACAACAAAGTGCTGCTATTCCCGACCAGCAACATAGAAGGGTATTTAAAGCTTCTCCGGGATACAGCAGTTTTGAATATACCGGTAAAACGGCATTGACAATTATTGGTAATGTTACCGGGGCTAAATACCGTTTTAGCCACCCGGGGAATACCCAGGATATTGATCATCTTGACACGCCGGGTATGATGGCTGTGCCTGTGTTGAGAAAGGTGAAATGATTTGCCGTGGCAACGTTTATCCGGATGGTGGGGTGTCGACTCCGGGCCTCAACCCAACCCATCTCCAGGAGGTGTAGGAACTGGTTTATGGCGCATTCAATTTGAATTTTATGGGTCTCACAATTTGTAAGATATGAACCTCCCCGATACATAAGTTATATATAATCACTCCTTGACAACAGTTGAAACGAAGTAACCCGATGATAGTTGCCTCCCCTTTGGAGGAGGAAGGTTACTATGGGGCTCAAAAACCACTTCGGATAAACCAAATATTTTTTCAACTCAATTCAGACTCATATTCCAATCAGTTGTATCATCCATTTTTTCCCGCTTAGCTAATTCCTTTTACATCACTGGCATTTACTTGTTGCAATAATCTCATACGATAGGAATTCATCGCGGTAACACCCAATTTTTTTATCAGGCGGTAATTAACAACTGCCCCTACAGGTGCACCTATTATTGGTACCAACTGCGCCATTTTTGCAAGATCGATATAGTCCCGGTATTCCTGTTGAAAATGTCGCCAGTCAAACTGGTGTATATCTCCCGGGAGGTCGTTACTTTTTTTATCCCAATCCACCATTTTGAGGTACACTTGTTTGCGGTGCTGATCGCTCGAGAATGCCAGTTCAAAGATATGGAGGAGGTATACCCGTTCCTTATAATCGTCCACATTATATCCATAGCATGATGCGATATCAAACAGTAATTTTAATTTAAGACCCAGTAAAATTGGAAAGTCTGCGAGCCCGAGTAATATGCCCCCTGCCCCCGTGATGCCTCCTTCTACGGCAGCAGTTGTTCTGTAAAATTCTATTCTTTGCCGTACGGCTACTTCACGTTCATGTATAGACTGGTTGTGTAAAGGTTTGGCTGTGGTATGCGTAGCGCCAAACAGTACCCCGCGGATCATTTGTTTTATAGTTGCCGTAATGGCCTTGTGGATCTTTTCCGGAATCCATGTATTGATCTTGTCCTGTACTTTTTTCGACAGCTTATTTAAAAAAGAAGGCTTGCGAAGCATTCTTTTTTGCCAAACCACTAATTCTAAAAATACCTGTTGCTGATATACATCCATTGTAAAGGCTTAATAGTGGTGTAAAGTTAACTAACGACATTGCTTTTGAAGAAAGTTCACCTTCATGTAGCAGGCTCTTTAACATCATTCCTTATTGATATATATTTTTACAGGAAAGCCCGGGAGATTATTCGAACACCTGAATATATAATAATTTCTAAAATTTGAGCCACAATCCATGGATAAATGACAGATAAAAACAATTGCTATGACCTGGGCAATTTTTTATTGCACAGGCCGCAGCGCCTCAGGCTTCCCGGTTTGAATATTTGTTGCCGTCATTTATTCTACATGAAATTCTTGTAGCTTCTTTTTTGCCTAACAGTGCCCTGCACTCCTTAAAGCTGTTGCTAAACATTTTCATCATTCCTTCCTTAAGGCTTGTGCCACAATTATCGGTTCTTATAAGGCGGTGAAATAACTATAATAGCCATAATCCTGTGGGCGTTCACATAAAGAGCTGGATTTTTGATATTGCGAGGTACACCTTACTTGTCGTATGACAAGAAAATACAGCAGGTGACTTGACCGGGCCTGCAATAGTTTTATATATGGCACAAAAAAGTGGTAAGCCTCTGCCATGAGCAAGAATTACCACGATTAGTAAAAAATAGAAAGAGTATTTTAGGAAAATCTCTTTTTAAGATCGTTGGCTGCACCTTCTATATTATCTTTCAGGTCTACAGCTTTGTCTTTATATTCTGAGGCTTTATCTTCAACTGTTTTTTTATATTTTTTTGCTTTTTTCATCCACTTTTTGCGGGTTTTAATACCTTCTTCAGGAGCTAATAACAGTCCGGCGAGTCCGCCGAGGGCGATCCCGGTGAGTAATAAAAATGCAGCGTTTGAGATTTTCATATTTAATTATGTTTTAAGATGATTATAGATAAATAATTGATATGTTGAATTGTACCTTCAAAAACATTGCCAGTTAAATGATAGCGCGTCTTACTGTAAATATTCTCATTCTTATTAAGGAATTCTTTGAAAACTTATATCCTTATTAACTAAAATTCAGCCAATCTACGTAAAAACGATATGCCTTGAACCACAAGTGGAAGTATTTAATTTCTGTGAGCGCGTTGTTATTCCCTTTTTTTGAAAGTACCGATATTCCTGGAAACTTTAATACCACTGAAAAAATAAATGTCATCAACGGAAGAGTTGCCCCTCATTTCTCCCACATACTGGAATGGAAGAGATCCGCGATAAGACAATTGCGCTGCTTTTGGCCCTCTTTCAGCCTCCAGTGCATTTAAACTCACATAAGTTTTGCTTATATCATCCAGGTAATCGGTAAGCAGTATTCGAAATCCAAATTCATAGCTTACATCCCATTTTTCATTTACCGTCCACTTCCAGCCCAAACCAACCGGAAAGCACAACTGTGTAAGCGCATATTTTTTCCTGTCGGGATATTCCTCCAAACCTTGCCCTTCTGTACCCAGGGGTTGCAAAAAAGTCTTTTTGTTGTCATTATCGTATGTAAAAGGATTAAAATGAAACAGTCCAATTCCGCCAAAAATGTAGGGGGATGATGTATACACTTCGGGATCAAATAAATTAACCTCTGCAGCTACGTTTATTTCCAGGATATTGGTCTTAAAACTCAGGTTACGAAACCGCAGATCAGCCTCCGAATTTTTTTTATCATCACCTGCAACCTGGCCATACCCTATCCCTGCCCGCAAATTTATATAGTCACCTGAGTTATATTTAATATTGAAAGTAAACGCCGGCCCCACTGATTTGAGCGAGATCCTTTTTTGTGTGAGGTCTCCGTTATATCCTGCAATCCCCGCCATTAACTCCGCCTGCAATTCCTGGCCTTTACATAGATTGGTGAAAAATAAAAGAAAGATTAAACAAAACTTCATAGATACAATTTTATACAGTTAGCTATCGGTGGACGCGGGAAAATTAAATAAAAGATAATCCGGATGCAAATTAAGATTAAATCTTTCATTAGTTGATATGACCCAAACAGGCACTGTCAGCAACCAGGGATGGCTGGTGGAGGGAACTATATCGAAGAGATTCCTTACGCTATCTTTGAATAAGGAGCTAAACAGTTCCATAATGGTCATCAGGATATAATTTAAAGTGGTGTCAACAAAGCAATAAAATCATTGTATTTTGGCCAGAAGACCTCGTACAAAAATTAAACCAGCATGAATATCTTATTTAATAAAGTAATACATAGCAGGTTGTTCAACTTCCAGCCGGTTGAATTTGCAGAAGAATCCGGTTATCATGTAGATGTGAAAGATGAAGAAAATACACAGTGGGAATTTAGAATTTTTAGAAACGGCGATCAATGGCAAATTGAAGCCGAAAAACTTCCTGCATGGATAAAGGAAATTGAACTTGATATTTTCAAAACAATTGACGACCATGAATAGCTTTCCGTCCCTCTAACCACACTTTCGGCTAAAGGGTTTTTTCTTGAAAAGACCATGTTGAACACAACTTTCTTTTTTTAAAATTGAAAATAATCTATCATTTCTTGTGAGCGGCGGGAAAAGAAATCTTACGTAAGGAAAGCAGTCGATACCGATCACTGGCACCCGGCAAGGGTTATATAGCGCATAAAAGGAATCAGTAATCTTTGTTGCAATAAAAATAGTAATATTTTAATATAATTTGAACGTTTTCAAATAGTTATAATATTAT
>JBDTLZ010000244.1:0-17197 GCA_039934515.1 Ginsengibacter sp. | reverse complement strand
GGGCGTAAGAGTAGTTCTGGTAAAGTCATTTGCACGCATACACGAAACCAATTTAAAGAAACAAGGAATGCTTGGACTCACTTTTGATAATAAGGATGATTATGATAAGATAATGGAGGATGATGTAATTGATATTACGGGGCTCACAACCTTTACCGTTAACAAGCCTCTTGTAATTCATTTAAATCACGCCGATGGAACAACAGGAAGCTTCCTGATAAATCATACTTACAATGAACAACAGATTGAATGGTTTAAAGCGGGCGGAGCATTGAATATTATCAGGAAAGAATTTGAAAGCAGGATATAATGTGGCTGTCTTCAGAATCCCTTACCAGGCCTTTACATGGCAATTAAAATTCACGACGACGGGATACGGCAACTATCAAATCTCCAGATAAAAAAAGCGAAACTTTTAATGGTTTCGCTTTTTTCGTTGTAAGCATTCTAAAAATTTCTGCCCCTCCGGGAGTAATACAAATTCACTAATTATCAATTCGACAATTTTTAATTCCTCCTGCCTCCAAATAAACGGAGTAAGAATAAAAATATATTAATAAAATCAAGATAAAGATTCAATGCACCGAGTATTGACATCTTTTTAGTGTCTGCCGCAGAAACATCACTGTATTCAAGGCCTTCACCAATTCTTTTGAGCTTTTGCACATCATAAGCGGTAAGTCCTGTAAATACCATTACACCAATAATACTTATTATATAATCAAGCTGGCTGCTGTGCAGGAAAAAGTTAATGACCATTGCAATGATAGTCCCGATAAGACCCATCATTAAAATACGGCCAAATTTTGTAAGGTCCTGGTGGGTTGTATACCCCATAAAAGCCATCACTCCAAACATAGCTGAAGCTGAAAGAAAGCAACCCAACACTGAGCCGGGTGTGAACGCAAGCAAAATAAAACTAAAGCTGATCCCATTTATAATTGCGTATGCCATAAACAATGCCATAAGTACCGGAGCTGAAAACTTCCGGTATCCAAAAGACATCAGCAGCACAAAACCTAATGGCGCAAAAATAGTTATGTTACCCAATATAGTGAGACCGCCTCTCTCAGTTACCAGGTAACTTAAAAGGTTTGCATTAATAGAAAATTGCCATGCAAATAAAGCGGATACTCCAAGGGCGATGAACATGAGTAAAAACACATTTGCAAGGAAAGTTCTCGTACCAGCCTGCTCACCTGTTGGCGTGTAGGAAATGTTTGAAATATTTGTATCTCTGTTAGTAAATTCCATTGTTTTTATAATTTTATCAAAGTTATGACTGATTGTCCGGATTTTAAGAATCCAGGGAGAAATTTAAGTTTTTTGTAGCTAAAACCCATAACGTTATCGAATAAAGAAAATTGCTTTCTATTGAGCCGGAAACTTACACTATATTATCATTGTTAAAAGAATACTTGAAATGAAAACCTGGTTTAGGCGTTTAATAGCCAATAACGGCGACAGGAGATACAAATTCAAACTGTTAATCAAGACAATATGAGCCTTTTGCGAATTGCCAGCTATATCCTGTTAACAATCCTCGTGGGTTGTGGGCAAAATACAGCACCCGGCATTAAGCCGGAAGCACGATTATTAAATGACAGTGCCGTTGCATTAATACGGTCCTCAAAAAATGAGGATTATCAAAAAGCTATCTTACTGTTGGAAAAAGCCATCGCTATTGACACTGCTTTTGTGAGGGCTTATCAAAATAAGCTCAGTTTTGAAACAAGGTTAAATCAATATGACCAGGCTTTAGTCACATCAAAAGAACTGAATAAATTAAGACCCGAAAATCCGGATTTTCTGATGATGACAGGAGTTCTTTATGAAAAAAACGGAGACAGTATTTCATCAGTACGTTATTTTGAAAGCTCCCTGGCCAGGTATAACAGCATTCTTGACACGATAAATGTAAAAACGCCGAATTACTTTGTGGTGCAAATGTATAAAGGAATTAACCTGATCCTTTTAAACCGGCCTGCAGCAGGTAATCAAATTCTAAAAAGCTTATATGATAACCAGGCCGACGAGATGTACAAGGAAGCCCTTAAGCCTTTTATAAACGGCCAAAAACAAACAATTCTTGAGAATATGTTCAAACGACAAAAAGTAACCAGCACTTCACCTGCAAAGCAATAAATCACCAGGCGGGAATATGTAAATATGATTCGAAAAGATCTGTTATATTTCATTTCGCTTCAAACCATATCTTTTTATTATCGTTCCAGTTTCCGTTGTAATTTATCGTTAGCTCTTCTCCTTTCTTTATTAACCGTACGGTCTTAATTTGGATCGTTGCCTTATCGAAATCCATAAAATATTCGCAATTACTCTCATAATTATGATTATAGAGCGGTACGAGCCCCAGCGCCATGCAGCATTCGTTCTTGTTGGTTCCCCATTCAAAAATATAATCGTGGAGCAAAGTTTTATCAAGATTAACGCGGTCTTCACTGCTCATGACTATCACGGGCGAATTTTCAACAATAACATTTGTATTAATTTTTTCTTTTGTGAAAACACCCCTGCCTTTTACACTGGTATGTTTTAAATATAAATATGGCTTTATCATTTTATTAAACTAATAACTATTGTAAAATAAATTAATTTGCGACATAGTTAGAAACTAAGTATGTCAGAAGAAATAACTACCATACAGAATCAATATGAAGAAGCGCTGGAAAACGGTAATGATGAGGCTATCAGTGAATTTTTGAATCAACAAAACATCAGCGATGTGGCCGAACTCGTTGAGGAAAATGAAGAAAAGGAAATCGAGATATTTCTGCAGCTTTCCATTCACAGGGCAGCTGGACTTTTTAAAATTCTGGAGCATTCTAATCAAAAAAGAATAATTAAAGGCCTGCCTCCGCATAAAAGTGCAGAACTTCTAAATGAAATGCAGCCCGATGACCGCACTTCTTTTTTGGAAGACCTTCCCAACGAGGTGGTAAGAGAACTGGTGAAGACCCTTAAGCCTGAAGAAAGAAAAATTACCCTGTCCTTGCTGGGCTATCCAGAAAACAGTGTCGGGCGCCTTATGACCCCGGATTATGTGTATGTATATGAATACAATACTGTCGCAGAAGTATTGGATATTATACGCCATGTAGGAAAAAATACCGAAACGATCGACGTGATATATGTTATAAATAAACAGGGAGAATTGCTGGACGATATCAGGATAAGGGAATTTATATTGGCACATCCCGATAAAAAGGTAAGTGAGATGATGGATGGAAGATTTATCGAACTGAATGTGAACGCCGACCAGGAAAAAGCCAACGAAGTTTTTAAGATGAATAACCGGGTAGCATTGCCTGTCGTTGATGATTATAATGTACTCCTTGGCATCATCACAATTGATGATGTGCTTTGGGTAACGAACGAAGAATTCAGCGAAGATATTCAAAAAATCGGGGGCGCCGAAGCACTTGATCAACCATACCTGGAAACTCCATTTTTTGGTTTGGTCAAGAAAAGAGTGGGATGGCTTATTATCCTTTTTTTAAGCGAAATGCTTACAGCAACTGCGATGGCTTATTATAATGATGAACTCGCAAAGGTGATCATACTAACCAATTTTATACCCCTCATCATGAGTAGCGGAGGCAATAGCGGATCACAGGCGTCTACCCTAATAATACAAGCGATGGCGCTGGGCCAGGTAACGGTGGGTGACTGGTGGCGGGTAATGCGGCGTGAAATTTTATCAGGCCTTGTCCTGGGTGCAATCCTGGGTACTATTGGGTTTATGAGGATTTCCTTGTGGAGCCTTCTCATGCATCATGGGGTTATGACTGATATATATGGATTACACTGGTTCCTGATCGCACTCACGGTAAGTTTTTCATTGGTGGGCGTAGTACTCTGGGGATCATTTACCGGAAGCATGCTTCCGATACTGCTCAAAAAACTGGGCGCCGATCCGGCATCTTCGTCTGCGCCATTTGTAGCAACGTTAGTAGACGTCACGGGACTAATAATATTTTTTAACGTCGCCCTTTATTTTTTAAAGGGTAATGGTTTATAATGTTGTTAATTTACTAACGTCATACATTTCATGCCTTTTCGAAAAAAAAAATTTCACGGGCTGTTTCGTTTCGCATTACTGCTATAGATTTAGAAAAAGATACCTGTAAAATAAACTGATCGCTGGTTTCAGGTTGCTAATGAAAATAGTGTTCCGATCAATGCGGATTACTATTTTCCTTTCTCTTTCCGCTACTCATATTTAAGGGCCCTGGCGGGAATTGGGGCTCTCGTGCAGCCGCCAAACAAATAGCAATAATCGAAAGCTATTGAATTACAGAACAGATGCATGCTTTATTGTAGATCAATGAAGATATTTATTGATATCCCATTGCCTGCAATCTGAACAATTCTGCGTATTTACCTTTTTTTTCGAGCAACTCGGTGTGGGTACCATTCTCCAGTATTTCCCCTTTATCCAATACTAAAATACGATCAGCCATCCGCACTGTTGAAAAGCGGTGGGAGATTAAAACCGACGAACGCCCTTTTGTTAAATCAGCAAAACGCAGAAAAACTTCATATTCCGCCCTTGCATCCAGGGCAGCAGTTGGCTCATCTAAAATCATTAGCTGGGCGTCTCTCATATAAGCCCTTGCCAAAGCTACCTTTTGCCATTCTCCTCCCGATAACTCAACGCCTTCATTGAACCGCCTGCCTAATTGCTGGTCATATTTATTGGGAAGCCTGTCAACAATTAAATCTGCCAGGCTTTGTTGTGCAGACGTAACAATAAGTTCATGGTTTTCTTTTTCAGTTATATTCCCGGTGGCAATATTTTGCCCGATCGTCATTTGAAAACGCAGGTAATCCTGGAATATAATGCCGATCTGCATTCGCAGGTCATTGATATCATATTCCCGCAGGTCATGCCCATCTAATAAAATTCGTCCCTCAGTAGGTTCATACAACCTCGCCAATAGCTTAACAAGTGTTGTTTTCCCCGCACCGTTTTCACCCACCAATGCAAGCTTTTCTCCAACATGAAGGGTAAAGTTCAAATGACGATTGGCCCAGGCTTCTGAATGACTATATTGATAACCGACATTCTCAAATGTGAATCCCTGCAATATCGGGTTGGGAAAAGGCCTTGGTTTAGCACTTAGGACAATGCGGGATCTTATTTCAAAAAAATCGAAGAAATCACTAAGGTACATCGCACCCTGTGATACACTGGTAAAGCGGTTTAAAATTCCTTCCAGCAAACTCCTTAATTGCCTGAAGGATCCGGCTAAAAAAGTAAGGTCACCGATAGATATTTTTCCGTTGATCGCCTTAAATATAATAAATACATAAGCGAGGTAATATCCCAGCGAGCCCAACATAGAAAAGATTGTTCCCCATACAGAACGGCGGATGACAAGTATCCGGTTAGCATGATAGAATCTTGATGATAATTCACGAAAACGGGCAATAATAAAATTGGACAAATTAAATATTTTCACCTCCTTAGCCGTTTCATCACTCGCGCCAAGGAAGCGTACATAGTCTAATTCTCTTCTTTCCGGGGTTTGACGCCGGCTTAACGCATAGCTTTGATCATTAAAATAAGCCTCCCCCAAAAAAGCCGGTATTACAGCGAATAATAACAAGATGATAAGCCAGGGGTTAAATACCGCCAAACCCGCTGCTAAAAATCCCATGGTTATCAGGTCCTGTAGCTGGCTCAACACCTGCGAAAGCAATATCGTTCGGCCAATAGTTTGTTGCCTGGCCCTTTCCATCTTATCATAAAACGCAGAATCCTCAAACTGATCGAGATCTAAAGTAGCGGCGTGTTCGATTATCTTTATAGAAGTGTGGTTGGAAAAAAGGTCTCCCAGCAAACTATCCATTAATGTTATGGCCCTGTTCAAGCCATCGGATAAAATCGCAAGTATAAATTCAATGGCTACCAACTCCCATAAGTGATTATGGGCAGCGCTTTCCCTGGTGTGACTGATCTGTATTACCTGGTCAATAATAAGTTTACCAACATATAAAATAGCCACTGGCGTGGCAGACTTGATTATACGAAGTACCATATTGGCAATAGTCATCGAAGGACTTGTTTGCCACACCAGTTTAAAAAACCTGGGAAGGTTGCGTAAGGCTGCAACCCGCTGCTTAAAAGTTAACGGTGTTGTTGTAGGATTAGCTGGTTTTTTATTGCTAAATAATACGTTCCAAAAGGCCATATGCAATATTATCGAAGTTAGCAGTGAAATAGGTAGATCCTATGCTAAAAAAATTTATACAGGTAAAGAAAACAGTGACAATCTAAATTGCAATTTTTATGCAGGTATCAAATTAAGTACGCATTTCAATGGCCATTTACTTTTGCTGGGTCGCGTTGCCACAAAATATCTGTTCACTACCATTTTTTTTACACGATAAACGGCCTCAAAAATCTCATTGGATCAAAATATTTGTAAAAAATATTTTAATCCCTATATTTAATTTATAAAACCAACTACCAATGATAAACCACGATAAGGTGTACCACACACCGCTGCTTAACACACTGCGCAAAGCCTTTCATCTTATTTTACAATCGCAAAAAAATGGGCAGACTTCGCAGGAGCTACTTGACATACTGCATTACCGCTCTTCAGAAAGACGTCGCTTCATAGGTAATGCCGTAAAAGCCGGTGTAGCGGTAAGCGCAGCCGGCATACTGAACGGTTGTAAAAAAGTCACGGACCTGGTACCTCCTGCCCCAACAGGCAAAAACCTTGCAGCCCGAAAAAAAAATCAACCGGAAATTGTGATTATTGGCGGGGGAATGGCAGGCTTGAATTGCGCTTACAAATTACAAAATTCAGGTTACACCGCTACAATTTATGAAGGTTCTTCGCGCACCAGTGGCAGGATATTCAGCAAACAAAATCTCCTTGCACAAGGCTTATATACTGAATTGGGCGGTGAGTTTATAGATACGGGGCATAAGGACATGCTCGCTTTATGCAGTGAATTCAATCTTGGATTGCTGGATACCGGTACGGTTGAAGAATCGGCGTACGTAAGGGATAGCTTTTACATAAACGGGAAATTTCACTCCGAAGCCCAGGTCATCGAAGCCTTCCATCCTTATGCGTCGCGCATTAAAGAAGATATCAATTCATTGCCCGCGGTGATGACGTATGATGATCATGATGCAACAACGGTTCATTTTGACAACACCAGTATCGCTGAATATTTAGATTCGATAGGTATGAATGGCTTTCTTCGTAAAGGAATTGAAACTGCCTACCTTACTGAATATGGATTGGAAACAACTATTCAATCTTCTATAAATTTCCTGTTTCTTTTTTCTCCAAAAACCGCTGACGGATTTCACATTTTTGGTTCCAGTGATGAAAGGTATAAAATTGAAGGCGGGAACCAATCCCTAACGCAGGCCATTTATAAAGAGGTAAAAAATAGCGTGGTGCTTGGGCACAAACTCATAAAAATAGAAGGGCGCAATAGTGGGTACAAACTTTATTTCACCAATGCGAATGGAAATACTGTCGAAGTAAACGCCGATATAGTGGTGTGCGCAATTCCCTTTACACTTTTACGGGAAGTAGAACTTGATGTGGAGTTACCCGATTGGAAAACAAACGCCATTAAAAATCTCGGCTATGGCACCAATGCGAAATTATTGCTCGGCTTTAACACCAGGGTATGGCGACAATATCAGCATAGTGGTTATGTATTTACTGATAAGGCTTTGCAAACAGGCTGGGATAACAGTTGGGCACAACCAGGAACTAATGGAGGTTATACTGTTTACCAGGGCGGCAATGACGGGCTGGCGCTTGGATTCGGTTCACCGGGATCACAGGCAACCGAATTTATCAATCAGCTGGAAAAGATGTGGCCAGGATGCAGGCATGCTTATAATGGTAATGTGAAAAGGATGCATTGGCCCACATCTCCTTTTACGAAAGGAAGCTATGCATCCTACAAATTGGGCCAATATACCACGATACGCGGGGCTGAAATAAAACCTATCGGCAACTTATACTTTGCCGGAGAACATTGCAGCGCAAATTTCCAGGGATTTATGAATGGCGCAGCAGCAACAGGGAGAATTGCGGCAAGATCGGTCATACAATCGATTAAAGCAGTTCCGTTAGTGAGTAACGGCTGATGAAGTGACTATTTTAATAACAGGGATCAAAAAACTGCTGTTTACTATACGCAATTCAATAGTCAATATTACACCCAAATAAAAGGATCTGAAGATGCAATATGCGTAATTCTCATCCCGGGAATTTTAGGTTGAAGCCAACCAACCAGGTATTGCATACCCGGTTCTTCACTCACGGAATGTCCTAATATTACCAGGCAGGTTTTCGAACCAAGCAACCTTGCATCCCTTATATATTCTGCAGTCTCCCATTCATGCACTTCTCCAACGATCAGCACGTCAGGCTTTTCTTTTTCCGCCATTGATACCTGCGCTTGCCCACCTGAAGCGCCAGGCATGATTACAACACGTTCGCATACCTGTTCCATGTTACCGATCACCCTTACATGGGATATTTTTAAAGATGATTTAAGGTGTGCAACAATATTTTTTAAAGATGTGGAAGGGATCTTTAGTACCATTTCTCCAGGCTTTAAATATTGCTGCCAGCCGGCCATTTTCAAAACTCCTGTATCAATACCATCCGGAACACATGAATGCCAATAATCATGAAAACGCCAGACAACGATGTTATGCTGCGCTAATAATTTTTGTTTTTTTTGAACCACTTCATTATCCGGTACCCAGTTAGTATCATCTGTGTGGTTGTAAAATGTTGGTTCATGTGCAATGATGAAATTTGCAGATAGTTTTGCTGCTTCCTCAATCACCTTAATGGTTGCAAACATAGTAGTAACAATGCCGGTAACCTGTTGTGCAGCATTCCCGCTTTTTAAAGTATCGACCGTTTGGGCAAATGGAGCGCCAGGCACCTCTTTTAAAATGATATTAATAATATCCTGTACGGTGTAGATTGCTGCTGGCTCATCGTACTTTGCTGCAGTACTTAAAACCGGCATGCCCATCAATGCAGTTGCGCCGGCTGCCTTAAGCGCCGTTGTTATAAAATCTCTTCTTTCAAAATGATGCAGGCTATCCTGTTCATTAAAAGGCATTTTACTCATACAAAAGGTTTATGTTTCAAATATAAATTAATTCCGATTATAAAGAAGTCAACCGCAATACCGTTTTAGCATATCGTATGCTATCGATTTGGAGACGTACTTCATTATCCTTTTTTAGCTCCTTTCATTGTCGTAAAAAGCTGCTTTCTTTTCATTTCAAACCTTGCCGGGTCAAAATAATCATTATGCCAGGTAAACGTTTCATCCAACGGCTTATCAAACCCTTCCGGCTTTTTATTATTTTTTGATTGAGTCGCTCTTAAATACCTTGGCCAGAAATGAACAAACAGCCGGTCAAATTCACTTAAATAAATATCAGCTACCCTTGCATCACCCTTGATCAGAATTGAATTCTCATCATTATTTTGTATTGAGTTGGCGCTAAAATTGGCAGAACCGGTCACGACGATGGGGTTATCACTCAAGGGGTCAATTATAAAAAATTTGTTGTGGACATATAATATACCTGCACCGGTGGTTGCCTTGGTAGTAATTTCTTTTGCCCAATCTTTTTCGTCGCCTTCATAGATAGCACCCGCTGTTACTTTAACATCTGTATCATTGCTTTTTGCATTTTTTGCATCGGAGGCGGATTCAAATAATAGCAGGCGCAGGTATTCTTTATCTTTTTTAAATACGGTATCAAATGATTTATCCATGTTAAAAGGAAAGATCATACAGACCAATTCTTTAGCACTGTCTATAAGATCAGCGTAGTGTTGCAGGTGTACAGGAGTTGTATCCTTAACATGAGGAAGATCTCTTGGGCTGAAAAAAAGATAACTCCCTTTAGGTAAGTTAATAAGGTCGGTATCCGGTTGAATGCTTTCCGAAACTTTTGCCTGTTTGCTCATAACAGGATCGCCGACAAGCCCCTGCCAGTATGCGAGGTATTGTTCTGCAATTTTATCATCTTCGATCCAATGCCCCGTATTGCATTGCCCGAATATTCCGGCAAGGGTGATATTGGCAGAACCTGTCCAAACCTGTGTGGGCTTGCCATTTTCACAAAGCACCATGAATTTATTATGTGGCTGGCTTGGTTTCGTACGAAGCGTTCTGATACTGGATACCAGTTCAGCCTTTTTTATCATTGTCTTATTATTGAACCGCACTGTTCCATTTTTATAAGTTTTGTCTTCATATTGATCTGCCTTTCCGCTTACTATTAACTGAACATCAGCTCCTCTCTGTTGCGCCGCTTTCAATTCATATAAAAAATCGGGATATTGAAATTCATAAAATGCACCATATATGCTGAACTTCGGCCCTGTTGCCTGTCTTACAAATTTTACCAACCCTTCACTCCATAGATCCCTTCCCAAAAAAGAAAGCGCGTGTTCCAGGGCTTTACCTTTTAGCCCACTGATGGCCTTATTACCGTACTCCCTGTTATTTGCGTAAGCCTGTGAGCCGGTCACCCCATAATTAAAATACACTGAATGCTTACCGGCATGTAGTTGCTCTGTAGTAATCTTAATACTGTTTTGAAATTTTGGCTGGAAGTTTATAGCTGTTCCAAACATGGGCTTTATTGTGTAAGTATATGGCTGACCCGGATCAACTGTGTAGTCATGCCAGTAAAATGATTGTACCAGTGATGTATTCCTTATTTCCGGGTCAGTAGTTTTTTTTAGTGATTCAAAATGTTTGATGCCATCGAGAATTTTAATCTTGCCATTTTTATCTTTTCTTTCAACACTAAATCCAAGAAAATTTTTATTATCCAATTTTTCTTTAGCTATATCAAAAGACAGCAACACTGTTTGTGTGCCTGCAACTGCGTAAAGTTTCAGGGTATTTCTTGTTTTCTTGTAACGCATAGATGTATTATTAAGGATCTAAAATTCAATTTGTGCATCCCCCTGCAACGTCGTATCCATACCAGGGGCTCCCACGCTCGGCAAGTCTTGAACTAACACCGGTTGAAATAATTATGTTGTTCAACTGCTACAGCATTTTTCCCGCCTTACTTAGAAGGACAGTCATGGTATCGCAATACTGCAAAAATAAAAAGTTATATTATCAAAAGAAAACTTTAAAGCCCGCCGTCTTTGACAATTATGAAAACGTCATCTTAAATATGGTTTTGGCAGAAGCGATGTGGTTACGGGGAGTGGTAACCCACCGCCATTAAATAGAATTAAATTTAGCCGGAGAATGTCATAATTTAGATATGCGATTGTTCAATGACTGGTAGCCAATAAACAATGACGGGTATTATCTTACCAATTAACTAATAAATCAAGAACGATGTTTAAATTGTTACTATGTGTTTTAATCCTTTCGCAAACCGTGGCCCTTGGCCAGGCCCCGGTGGAAAAATATGATGTGGATTCTGCTTCCATTGAACAACCGGGTGTTCCCAAAGGAGAAGTATTAAAATTTACTTTTGAAAATTCTAAAATATTTCCGGGGACGTGGCGGGAGTATTGGGTATATGTTCCTGCACAATACAGGCCGGAAAAGCCAGCCTGCGTTTATGTAAACCAGGATGGCATTCAATGGAAGGCCCCGACAGTATTTGACAACCTGATTAACAGAAATGAAATACCTATAACCATTGGGATTTTCGTCACACCAGGACGGACCATGGCTTCTAATGCCGAAAAAGCAAATGATCGCTTCAACAGGAGTTTTGAATACGATGGTTTGGGCGATGCCTATGCACGTTTTATTCTTGAAGAAATTTTACCTGAAGTGGAAAAACAAAAAACGGGCGATGGCCGTGCCATACATTTATCAAAGAATGGCAACGACCGTGCTATTGGCGGGTCGAGTAGCGGCGCGGTTTGTGCTTTCACGGCAGCCTGGGAGCGGCCAAATGAATTCTCCCGGGTGTTTAGTGCAATTGGCACTTATGTCGGGCTTCGCGGAGCCGAACGTTATCCGACACTTATTAGAAAATATGAACCCAAACCGATACGGGTCTTCTTGCAGGATGGATCCAATGACCTGAATATTTATGGTGGCGATTGGTGGAAAGCTAATGAAACAATGGAGCGCGCCCTCACATTTTCAGGATACGATGTACAACATACGTGGGGTGAAGGTGGCCATAGCGGTAACCAGGGCACGGCCATTTTTCCGGTGGTTATGCGTTGGCTGTGGAAAGGCTGGCCTACGCCAGTTGCAAAGGGCTCTTCAAAGAACCCGGTATTAAATGATATATTGATACCAGGCCAGGATTGGGAACTGGTGGGAGAAGGATATAGGTTTACAGAAGGTACAGCCGCTAACGCAAAAGGCGAAGTTTTTTTCCAGGATATTCCCAATTCCAAAACATACAAAGTAGACATCAACGGTAAATTAACAACATTGCCACTGGATGCGAAAAAAGCAAGTGGCACCTCTTTTGGGCCCGATGGAAAACGCTATGTAGCAGCGGGTGGCACAAAACAAATTCTAAGTTATGATGCCAATGAAAAAGAATCTGTCGTCGCAGACAGCATCGCCGGTAATGACCTCGTGGTTGCCGGAAATGGCAACATATATATTACTGTACCCGATGGAACCGAAAAGCCCAGCAAGCTGTACCTCGTAAAGCCGGGTGGTGAAAAAATATTGGTGGATGAAGGATTGAAATTTGCAAATGGCGCTGCACTCAGCCCAGATCAAACACAGCTATATGTTACAGAATCAGCCAGCCACTGGGTATGGATATATTCGATAAAAGCAGATGGAACGCTTGCTTATAAACAACGGTATGGGTGGTTACATGTGCCCGATGCAAGCGAGAATGCATGGTCGGACGGCCTGAAGTGCGATACCGCAGGCCGGGTGTATGTGGCCAGCCGCCTGGGTATCCAGGTACTGGACCAGGTTGGGCGTGTAAATGCTATTATACCATTACCTGCCGGCCAGGCGTCCAATTGTTGTTTTGGGGGGCCGGACTTTAATACATTATACGTTTCTTGCGGAGACAAGGTATATAGAAGAAAACTAAAAGTTCGCGGTGCGAATCCATTTGAAAATCCATACAGGCCGAAGAAACCATCGCTGTAGCGATAACTTTTATTATTTTGATCTGACAGTTGTAAATATTTTTGTTGACCCGGCATTTGGATATTTTCTATAGCCATTTGTACTTCATCAATCATTTATTACTGATGACAACAACATCCTGCCCACTCAGGCGATGTGTGGAATCCTCTTTTGCGCCATGGTCAATGTAACTGGCGGTAATAATATAAACAGCTTTTCGCCCTGGATTAATGGGTTGTTTGAGGCGAAAGGAGCCCTGGTTTCCAATGTAATAACTGGTGCTGGTATTTGCGGCATTTTTCAATATCCATTCCACCATTTTTTGTATCTGTTCCTTGGTAAGTTCAGGATGTGTAGGCATGCTCGTTTTCCCCCACACTCCCGAAGATCCCTCCCTTGTGCGTTTAACCATCATTGTTATATTGGCAGCAGTCGGGGGATACCGTTTGCTGATCTCAGCAAAAGAAGGGCCAATGAGCCTGCCGTCAAAACTGTGGCAATTGAAACAGTTGGATGTGCGGATTGCTGCCAATGCTGCTGAATTGCTTTCACCTGTTTTTTTCAATTCGGCAGCAAGCTTTGAACCGTCGCCGGCATATTTAATTGTAAGCAAAACTTCTTTTGGATTGATCTCATCATATTTAGAATCTCCGTCTTCAGCATCAGAAATACTTACCGAGTAATTTATTGGAGCGTCCCACCCGAAAAGGCTATTATTTTTTGGAGCAATGATCTTTACTACCGGTGCATGATTTTCGGGCAGTAATTTATCTTTCTTAAAAAAGGAAGCAAAATTTGTAAAAGACATCAACACAGGAATGATGACTATATTAATAAACAAAAACTGATCACCCTTTGCCATAATTCTACTATTATTGCTGTGCACAAATTTAAATTGAATTAATTTCTCTTGCCACCCGCTGTGCCGAACGGATACAGGATTCCATACCCCGGCTAAGATTATCAGCGTAGGTTCCGGCAAAATAAATTCTTCCTTCAGGCCTTACTATTTCCGGCCAGAATTTATGCATTTCACCAATGGGGAAAGATTCCATTTCGCAGGCGGGTGCGTACTTATCTATCGTCCAGTCTTTTGTTAAGGCCTGTACAATAGTATCGTGTTTGCCCGGGTATACTTCCCTGAAAGCTGCCAGGCAACGTTGTGGAGAAATTCCTCCCGGGCCATATGCTTTCAGGATAACACGGGTCGATTCAATTTCGTGAGTCTCTTCCCAAACAGACGATATATCCGGGTGTTCAAATTCCATATTAATACTTTTAAATCCATCGTCAATCCAAAACCTGGAACTTGCCTCGAATACAAAAAAAGGATGGGATGAATATGCCATGTTATCAACCACATACTGTTTCTGCGGCGACAACACGGGAGTCAGGGGAATATTTTTGAATACAGGGAGTGTAATACAATTGACAAGAAAATCGGCAGGCATTTCTTTTTCTTCATCAAAGCCAAATGCCTTGTAGGTAACACTCACGCTGGCCTTGTCTTGTTTTATCGCGAGGACCGGGTGGTTCAATTTTACCAAATTCCCAAGGCGTTTGGCGAAGGCTACAGGCAGTTGTTCGTTACCACCTTTCAAATGAAAAGTGTCTCCTTCAGAGAACGGTATACCCCTGAAACCCATTACTGCCAATCTCCATATTACAAAGAGCGCTGATGAACTCCCTTCACCAAGAAATCGAAGGGCTGCTGGTGAAGCGCCTTCTTTCCTATAAATTTCGGTAATTGAAATTTTGTCGAGGTCATCATAGCCCACTCCAAAAGGCTGGATCTCATCTTTAAATTTATCCAGATAAGGATGTAAGAATAAAGACTTCAGCGCATACCACGGGTTCTTCGAAAGGAACGAAACCTCCCGTTCATTGAACCCAAATTTTTTTAACACTACCGGATCAGCCAGCATCTGCTGCGTATAAAATTTACCATCGATCATTTTCATCGAGTTGCTGTTGGGTGATGCCTCAGAGCCTTCAGCATTTGGATAGGGTAGCACGCCGAGATCAAATTCCTTCACATACCCGAAAAAACGTTCATAGCCTGGATTGGTAATGTGGTCAGCACCAAAATCAGTATATAAGCCATCTGATAGGCCATCGCGGCCGGTAAAAACATGGCCGCCATATCTGCCGGTAGCCTCCAGCACAGTTACTTCATGGCCACTTTTCATTAATTCATAAGCACAGCAGAGCCCGGTGATACCGGCGCCGGCAACAATTACCTTTTTTTTATTTTGTGATCCCGCAGATGTAAAAGCACGGGGGGTTTGCTTAACCTGTAAGATACCCGGAGCAAGGTAAATACCTGCTCCTGCAATTACTGTGCTTTTAATAAATTTTCTCCGCTTTATATCTTCCATATTGCATTTTTATATATAGAAAACCAGTTGGTGTTTAACAAGCATTTAAAATAAATAACATGACAATTTTCCTGCGGCATTCCTCCCGGAATTTTAAAAGAACATTTCAGGCCATTTGGAATGCAAACCTACCGGCCATGGTCAAACGCAGTAGATTAAAATCAAAATATAGCTGTCACCAATTTTTTATTCACTTAGGAAAACTTGCCAGGCCATTCGGTACAATATTCCCTTAGCGTTTTAAAAAGCGCTTCCATCGTTTCATTGGTGGTGTAAAGATTTACAGGATTAATGCGAAACCAGGTCTTGCCCTTAAGCATGGTGGTCGCGAACCAGAAATTCCCTTCTTTTTCAATCCGCGCTGCTACCGCATGATGAAGACGGGTAGAATTTTCGTTGGTAAGCCCACCTGCTTTATAACGGATACAAATTGCGGACATTACGGGTTCTTTTCAAAAGTGAACAAATAGCCCATGCCGATCCGGAATAGAAACAGTGACGGTTACCGGTATGCCTCCCGGTTTATTTCCTGGCATAAGTAACTTTCCAGATACGGCCGGCCTGGTCGTCGGAAATATATAAAGCGCCATCAGCACCCTGGGTTAAGCCACACGGACGGTGGGCGGCACCTTCAGGATCTTTTTTTGCGCCTGCAAACCCATCAGCAAAAATCTCATAACTGCCGGATGGCATGCCATCTTTGAATGGAAGAAAGACTACGGCATATCCGCCCTGTGGTTGCGGTGCACGGTTCCATGAACCGTGAAAAGCTATGAAAGCGCCGTTCTTATATTTTTCAGGAAACTGATCTCCTGTATAAAATAATAATCCATTGGGTGCCCAGTGTGCCGGAAAGCCGTAGATAGGCTTTTGCTTTGAATCACATCCTTTTGTTGATTTTCCATCACCACCATATTCGGGTGCCCGCACTTTTAGTTTTTGCGCCGGATCATAATAGCAATAGGGCCAGCCAAAGTCATCCCCTTTTTTTATGCGGAACATTTCCTCTGCAGGCAACTCTACTCTTTGTGCTTCTGTAAATTTATCGGGATATAAACGATCAAGATCATCCCGTCCATGTTGTACGGCATAAAGGTCATTGGCCTGGCTGTTCCAATATAAAGCTACAATGTTACGAATACCGGTGCAATACCGAACGCCATCAGAGTAATGCTGGCTTGCTTTATCAGCCTTGAATTGCCAGATGCCACCTGCCGAATCAAGGATAGGGCATGGGTTCATTCCTGGCGATCCCTTGCCCCTGTCTGTCACCTGGCATGCGTTAGACGGTGCTCCAACATTTACATAAATATTACCGGAGTCATCCAGGGTGATTGCTTTAGCTGAATGTTCTCCTTTATTGATAAGCCCGGTAATGATCATTTCAACGGAAGAAGTGTCAGGCGTTCCATCCTGCCCAAGTTTATAACGGTATACATCGTTATCAGATGAGGCATATAGATATCCATTCTTAATGCCGATACCTGTGCCTCCGAAAGTGCCGAAGCCTGAGATGCTATCGGCAACCCCATCGTTATTAGTGTCTCTAAGGCGAAGGGTACCATGGCCATTCTTCATTCCACCCAATCTTACATAGACATCGCCGTTGCTATTAAACGCTATATGGCGCGCACTACCAAGTGAATCTGCAAAAATTGATGCAGCAAATCCATCTG
>JBDTLZ010000243.1:0-14054 GCA_039934515.1 Ginsengibacter sp. | reverse complement strand
CGTGGTTCATCCGCATTACAGTTTGGGCCGCAGTTTGGAGGCATGATGAATTATAAAATGAAGCATGGGGACGGCTCAAAGCCGTTGGCAATTGAAAGTGAGCAAACAGCAGGAGGGTATAACTTTTTTAATTCTTTCAATGCAATTGGTGGTACAAAGGGCAAACTGAATTATTATGCATTTTATGATAACCGGCAGGGCGACGGATGGCGCGACAATGCCAAATTCAATTACCATTCTTATTATGCAAATCTTGGTTACCAGCTAAGCAAAAAAGCAAATATTGCCATACAGTTTTCAAGGATGGACTATGTACAACAAATAGCGGGTGGGTTAACCGATGCCCAGTTCAAAGAAAATTCAAAACAGTCCGTTCGTGGAAGAAACTTTTTTCAGCCTGTGATCAATATACCGGCTGTGACATTTAAATACAATTTTTCCACCGCCACCCGTCTTGAAATAATAGCCAGTGCTGTATTTGGCCAGCGTAACAGTGTTCAATTCATCAATACGGCTAATATAGCTGATACTTTCAATACCGCACGCGGCTCTTATAATCCAAGACAGGTAGACAGGGATTATTATATTGGCTTTACTACGGAAGCAAGATTATTACATATTTATAAGGTAGGAAGAATTAACAGTGTTGTATCCGGCGGCCTGCGTTATTTTACGCAACTTACCAAACGCAGGCAAAAAGGCGTTGGAACAACAGGCAGTGATTTTGATCTCTCACTTACAAGTCCTTACGGGATAGATCTACGTTTAAAAACTGCCAACTACGCAATTTTTGCGGAAAATATTTTCCAGTTATCCAGTAAATTTTCATTTACCCCAGGTGTAAGATATGAGGTGATCGGTACAAAAATGACGGGTGTCATTAATAATGCCACTACAACTGTAGATTATAAAAGCAACAGGAATTTTCCATTATTCGGTGCGGGGTTGCAATACCAGGTAACTTCTTCTACCCAGTTGTATGGAAATATGTCGCAGGCTTACCGTCCTTACCTTTATGCAAATGTTACCCCGTCTGACAGGGTTGATAAAATTGATCCTGCTTTAAAAGACAGCAAGGGATATGATATCGATTTTGGATACCGCGGCCACTATAAAAATATTCTGCAATTTGATATTAACGCATTTTACCTGTTTTACGGCGATAAGGTGGGCCTCGTATCTCAAAAAAACCCTGACGGAAACCGTTACCTTTTTACCACCAATGTCGGTAACTCGGTAGCTAAAGGTGTCGAGGTCTTTGGTGAATTATCTATTCTGAAAATGATCAATCCAAAGCATATGAACAGCGACCTGAGCATATTCAATTCACTTGCTTTTGATGATGCTAAATATACCAGCGGCACTATAAATAAATCGGGGCTGAACACGGGTATTAAAGGCAATTATGTTGAGAATGCGCCCCAATGGATCAATAAAACCGGCATTGAATTCAACTATAAAAATTTCTCTTCCGGCTTGCAATATAGTTTTAATAGCAAGAGTTATAACGATGCATTTAATACTGAGTTCAGTGCTACCGGCGTAACCGGCTCCATTCCCGCCTGGCACGTGTGGGATTGGAACTGTAACCTGGAATTTGGGAAATTATACCATGTGTCCGCAGGTGTCAACAATTTTACCAATGAGCAGTATTTCAACCGGAGAATTACGATCTATCCCGGCCCGGGTATTTTACCTGCTGACAGAAGAACCTTTTATATTTCCTTTGGAGTTAAAATATAATTATTGGATAATGGGACAAAAGAAGATATTAAGCTAAAATTAACGTATATTAAGTGTCGCAATGACATAAATTTACAAGAGCATGAACTTACAGACTAACCAAATAAAATTTTTTTCGTAATCAGTGTTAATTCGGCCCTGTAATTCTCTACGGGGCCCCTTTTTAAATCAGTTATTTTTTTTTTAAAAAATATAAATGACTAGTTAAAATGCTAATGGGAAAAATAGCAACCGCGGGATGGAAACTAAGATGGAAATGAAAAGCAGGACGACAATTCAAACAATCAATGCGTATGCAATAAGCTATTATTTAATCTTTTTTCGTAATCAGTGTTAATGTTATCTCTTCGGGGTCTTTCTTTTAAAAACAAAGTTCAGAAATTTTTAATTGTTCAATTGAATTTTATTTTAGCCTTACAATGACTGCCTGCCATGGCTTTAAATTGAATGTTCCTTCTGTTACCTGCAGATCTTCGAGATTGTTTATCAATACTTCACCAGCTCTGCCTGCCGAAAATGGCAAATTGAATGGTGCTTTTTTATCAGAAAAATTCAGTGCCACCAGTACCTTTTTGTTGCCAAGGGCCCGGGTATACGCATAGACCTGTTGATTATCTTCGTCAAGCAATGTGTATGCTCCATAAACAAGTTCGGGTAAAGCTTTGCGAAGCTTAACCATTTTTCTGAAATATTGCAATGGTGAATTGGGCTCCTTTTCTTCTGATACGACATTGACAGTCCGGTAGTTTGGATTTACCTGTAACCAGGGCTTGCCATTTGAAAAACCGGCATTCTTTGTATAATCCCATTGAAATGGAGTTCGGCCATTATCCCTTGCTGAAATTTTTTGTCCATTCAAAAAATGTTGAAGATCTCCGCCCTCTGCTTGTAATTTTTTATAATAATTTAAAGTTTCAATATCCCGGTAATCCCCGATCGAATCAAATTTTATATTACTCATTCCCAGCTCATCTCCCGAGTAATAATAAGGTGTTGCCCGCATGCTCATGATAAAAGTGGTGAGCAGCTTCGACGATGCTTCCCAATATTCCTGGCTGTCATTGCCCCACCGGGAAAGCATACGCGGCTGGTCATGGTTGCCCAGGTAAATGGTTCCCCATCCTTTTTTTGAAAAGACACTGTCCCATTTACTATAGATCTTTTTGAATTCCACGAGGCTGTAACCCCCGGGATCCATTTGCTTGAACTGGCCGGGCAAATAGCCCAGGCCCATTCCTTCAAAGTGATATAACATATCCAGTTCCTTACGCTCCGGGTCAACAAAATTATGCGCGGTCTCTGCCGTAACGCCCATTCCTTCAGCTACCGACATCACATCATATTTACCGAGCGTTTCCCGGTTCATTTCCTGCAGGTAATCATGAATGTGCGGGCCATCTGCATAATAGGCTACAAAGTCCCCATGGTACTTGGCGGGCAATTCAGGAAAAGTGGTATCTTTTGAAATAATGGGTATTACATCCATCCTGAAGCCATCGACTCCTTTTTTAAACCAGAAGTTCATCATGTCAAAAATCTCTTTCCTGAGTTTTGGATTTTCCCAGTTTAGGTCGGGTTGTTTTTGCGAAAAATAATGAAGATAATAAGCATTCGTAAGGCTGTCATATTTCCAGGCGCTCCCGTTCACATCAAAGAAGCTGAAACGGTCGGCGGGCTTCCCTTTTTCGGCAGGCCACCAATGATAATAATCACGGTATGGATTATCCCTGGACTTCCTGGATTCTTTGAACCATTTGTGTTCATCGCTGCTGTGGTTAACAACCAGGTCCATTACCAATTTTATTTTACGGTCGTGCATGCCTTTAAGCAGTTCGTCAAAGTCACTCATCGTCCCGAATTCTTTCATGATAGACTCATAATCGCTGATGTCGTAACCATTGTCGTCATTGGGAGAGCCATAGATCGGATTGAGCCATATTACATCAATCCCGAGGCTTTTTATATAATCAAGCTTTGAAATAATTCCTTTAAGATCACCCACGCCATCACCATCTGTATCTTTAAAGCTCCGGGGATAAACCTGGTAAACAACAGCTTCCTTCCACCATTTTTTTGTATTGTCGGCCTTTTGTGCTTTTATCTTGTTTGTATTCATACAGGTGAAAATTAAAAGTACAACCAGGTAACAAAGGTTACTTCTTTTCATAAATGAAATTTGAATTGCAAAAAACCGGTGCCGTAGTAGACAAATGTAACCTAAAAGGATTTCTACAGTTATTCCAAACTTGAAACGTTTTGTACGGAGGGTAACAGAGCTGCTTTCCTAAAGTATTGCTATCACTATATCGTACTCGAATAAATTGTATATTCGATATTATTAATTTTAAACGATTGCATGCAAAACTGGCGAATAAAACTTTCTCTTTTTCTCAATTACTTTGTTTTTGCGATTTTATTAAACAGCTCCGGTATTGCAATATTGCAGGTGCAGAATAATTTCGATGTAAGCAAACGCGCGGCTGCCTGGATCGACCCGTGTAAAGATTTGAGTATTGCCATTGTTTCATTCCTTGTTGCATCCTACATTGCCCGCTTTGGGTATAAGCGCGCCATGTTATTTGCACTTGGTATTATAGCGGCAGTTTGTTTTATCATTCCGAACGCCCCGGGTTTCCTTTCTATTAAATTATTATTCATTGCGGTTGGCTCCTGTTTTGCATTAATTAAAATGAGCGTGTACAGTACAATAGGAATAGTCACAAAGGATTCAAAGGGACATATAAGTATGATGAATTTTATTGAATCCTTTTTTATGGTGGGAAATCTTTCCCTTTATTTTATTTTTAGTTCATTTGTCGATAATTCCAATCCGCAATCCACAGCGTGGCTTAATGCGTATTATCTATTGGGTGGTTTATCGCTGCTTGCTTTTGTATTATTGATCTCGGCATCCCTTGATGAATCTGTCGCTAAAACAGAAGAGGGTAAACCGGTAGTGCCTAAGTTTACAGACATGTTTAAATTAATGGGTGAACCCATTGTACTTGCATTTATATTTTCAGCTTTTTTTTATGTATTGATCGAACAAAGTATCCAGAATTTTCTTCCCACCTTTAATAACAAAGTATTACTGCTGCCTGCCGTGCTCAGTATCCAAATGGCAAGTATTTTGGCAGGCTCTACCGCCCTGGGACGTTTTCTTGCTGGTGTTGTTTTAAAAAGGCTGAATTGGTTTTACGTGTTGATAGGGAGTTTGTTATTGGCTGCACTTTTGGTGGTAATTGCCATGCCCCTGGCAAAAAATGAAGCAGGCAAAAATATTTCCGGTTGGCTAGACGCGCCGGTTGCGGCGTATATATTTCCTTTGATAGGCTTGCTTCTCGCACCCGTATACCCTGCCATAAATTCTGTAATTCTAACATCGCTGCCCAAGCCTAAACACGGCATCATGTCGGGCCTGATAATTATTTTTTCCGCGATTGGGGGAACAACCGGATCATTAATTACGGGTTTTATTTTTGAAAAGTACGATGGACAAACTGCTTTTTATTTTACACTTATCCCAATTGGAATTTTACTGGTTTGTCTTAGTGTATTTAAAAAACTTCAGAAAAAGCCGGCAGCTAACGTCACAATTAATACAGGCATCGCACAGTAAGTCTTTTGTTTAAAACGGGAGGAACATATGGATATCCAAAACATTTTTTCAATGGGCGAATTGTTTGAAAGAGTCCAGATGCAGCATATTTTCCCGGATGGCAAAACCTTTGTGGATTGCATCCCCAGGTCGTCACTTGCGTCTATACAAGAACGTTATGAAGCAGAAAAAAATGCAGGCGAATTTGATCTTCCGGGATTTATCCATGATAATTTTGAATTGCCGGGAGAACGTGAATCCCACTTTGAAAGTGTAGAAGGCTGCCCGATCACACTGCACATTGAAAATCTTTGGAATGAACTAATAAGGCAACCCGACGAGGTATCGGGTTCTCTTATTCCCTTACCGCATTCCTATATCGTTCCCGGTGGGCGTTTCCGGGAAGTTTATTACTGGGATAGCTATTTCACGATGCTTGGATTACAGGTTTCAAAACGTACTGACCTTATTCAAAACATGGTTGATAATTTTTCTTATCTCATCGATAAGACAGGTTATATACCCAATGGTAACCGAACCTACTACATCGGGAGGTCTCAGCCGCCCTTCTATGCATGCATGGTAAACCTGCTAAGCGCGGAAAAAGGAGAAGCCATTCTTCTTAAATATTTGCCCCAGCTGGAAAAAGAATACAATTTTTGGATGAACGGCAGCGATCTTTTAAACTTCGAAGGCTTCTCCAGCCATCACGTTGCGATGTTGCAGGATGGAACTATTTTGAATCGATACTGGGATGAAAGTAATACGCCCCGCCCGGAGTCCTTTAAAGAAGATAGCGAGCTTGCCACACATGCAGATGATAAAAAAATTATGTACAGGCATCTCAGGGCGGCAGCTGAATCGGGGTGGGATTTTTCATCACGCTGGTTTAAAGATCCAAAAGATTTTTCCACCATCCATACTACTGAAATTATTCCAGTTGACCTGAATTGTCTTTTATTCAATCTTGAAAAAACTATTGCAAAAGCATATAGTTTGGCAAATGACGCCGCCGCATCCTTAAAATATCAAACAGCCGCCGGCAATCGTAAAGCCGCCATCGATAAATATTGCTGGAGCATAACAGGGTTTTATTTTGACTATGATTTCGTTGCGCGCAAACAAAAAGAATCCCTTACACTGGCGGCTGCGTATCCCCTTTTTTTTGAAATGGCTTCAAAAGAACAGGCATCCCGTGTAGCCAAAATACTGGAAGAAAAATTTGTGAGTGCCGGAGGGTTAATAACTACAACTGAAACGACTACCCAGCAATGGGATGCACCCAACGGATGGGCTCCGTTACTATGGATCGCTATCCTGGGACTGGCAAAATACGGGTACGATGAACTTGCAGGAGATATCGCAAAACGCTGGATGGGAATTAATGAAAAAGTGTACCGTAATACCGGGAAGATGATGGAGAAATATAATGTTGTATCGGCTACGCTCGAAGGGGGTGGTGGTGAATATCCCGCCCAGGATGGATTTGGCTGGACAAATGGAGTTTACCTTGCCCTTGCCGAATGGATGAAAACGCAATAGTCTTCTGTATTTTTTTATTTGCATCCGTAACCCCGAAAAATATTCAGTTGATTATTTTGGCAAAAGCGGGTTTCCTGTTTTTTATCTTTCACAATACGATCCTTTTATGTGACTGGAGCACGGTTATAAAATAGTTTATGCCGGTTTTAACCCTATCCCCCATACGGCCAGGCAATTTCCTGCACCTGCTTTGATGCACATAATATTGCCGTATTTTTCCGCCCGCAATAATAATAATTGCTAAATCGGTTGGTTCTGAAAAGGCCCGGGAGATGATATTTGCTGAAAATACTTTGCAGGGTTAAACGCTAAGACTATTTTTATTAAAATAACACCGGTATGAAGCAATGTATCATTTACCTGTTTTATTATGTAATGCCTGTGTTCCTGTTACTATCCGGCCAGGCTCATGCTCAAAAGGTCATTAACAGCGACAGCGCATTGCACGCAATCGGCAGCATGAAAGATGACACTTCAAAAGTAAAATCATATTATAAATATGGTGACCTGTGGGTAGACCTGAATACCGATAGCGCCAGGTTGTATTATCGCAAAGCCAGGGAACTTGCACATACGATCGGCAGCAATTACCTGGAAGCTGTTTATTATAGTTATGAAATACCCCTGTTGAATGATGAAGGAAAATATTCTGAAGCACTGCAATTGTGCCTCGACGCAGAAGATCGTTTCAAAAAAAACAAGCCCGATAAAAATGAATTGGTATTGCTAAACAACAACCTTGCAAATGAATGGCAGTACCTTGGTGATTTCAATACGGCAGCCAGGCATTACTTTATTGCGTTATCTTTTGCCAAAGAAATTGGCAACATGAAATTCCAGGCGTTATGTATCAATAACCTGGCGAGTTTGTATGAAGAACTGGGCGACAAGGTAAAGTTATTGGAATATGCGAAAGAGGCTAAAGACATTGCACTTAAGATAAGGGATACGATAAGATTGTACACTACCTCATATAATCTGGCTGAGGCTTATCTGGCTAATAATATGACCGGCGAAGCATTGACAGAATTAAAATATATAGAGCCGATTGTAAAGTATTTGCAACAGCCCGAATATAATATGGATGTGCTGGTATTGAAAGCCGATTTATGTATGAAACTAAATGACAACAGGAAGGCATCCGAATATCTTTTGAAAATTTTGGAACTCTGTAAGCAAAATGAAAATGTAGAATATGAACTTGCAGCTTCAAAAGGATTGGCGGAAATATTTAGTCAGAACGGTGACCTCAGCCTCGCAAAACAATACAGCATCGAGGCCCTCGCGGCTGCAAAAAAAACAGGTGCGTTAAAACAGGAGAGAGATTGTCTTAAAATTGCAGCCGATATCGAAACAAAGTCTGGCAATTTCGCCCATGCCCTTCAAATAAGAAACGAGTATGATATAATAGTGGATTCTTTATCAGGCAGTGAAAGTAAAAAAAATATCCAGTTGCTGGATATTCAATACCAAACTGAAAAAAAGCAGGCACTCATAAAGCAACTCGAGAAAGAAAAAGAGTTGCAGGCATTAAGTCTCAAACAGAAAAACACTTTCAATGCACTCCTCGGTATTGGCATGTTTGCGGCTGTAATTATTGGCTTTCTTTTTTACCGCAATACCAAAAGAAAACAACAGCTTGGAAAACAGGCAGCGGAGATAAAAGATATCCGCATTAATGAATTAGAAAAAGAAAAACAATTGTTTGCGGTAAACAGCATTCTTGAAGCGCAGGAAATGGAACGCACCCGGATGGCCAAAGATCTCCATGACGGTTTAGGAGGTATGCTAAGTGGTATAAAATTAAATTTATCTTCCATAAAGGAGAAGACGGTTATTCCGGCAGAAGATGCGCAATTGTTTGGCAAATCTATCAGGCAGCTGGACAATGCCATTGCAGAAATGCGGCGTGTTGCACACAATATGATGCCTGAGGCTTTACTTAAATTTGGTTTAAGTGAGGCTATTAAAGATTACTGCGACGGCATTAACGAAAGCAACACCGTAAAAATGCGGTATTACCAATTGAACCTGCCCCATACTTTGGAAAAATCTACCGAGGTAATCATATACAGGCTTGTACAGGAATTGAGTAATAATGCGATCAAACATGCCCATGCAAAAAATATCCTCGTTCAGATTATAAGGAATGATTATGGCATTACGCTAACCGTTGAAGATGATGGGAAAGGTTTCGATACAGCACACCTGGCGAAAGGTGCCGGTTTACAAAATGTGCAGTCGAGGGTCGATTATTTGAGAGGCAACCTCGAAATTCAATCCAAACCAGGCGAGGGTTCCTCATTTAATATCGAAATACCCTTGTGAAGATTTTGGAAAGTGGTATATTTTTAAAGTTGTCTATACGCTTTCCATAAGATTAAAGCCGTATGGCTCAATAATTAAGAATTCCTGGTCTTGTCCCACGGCATAATTTTTTTCCAGCCAGTGATCGTATAATTTATTATGAGCAAATCCATTTTCTTTAAAGATATACCAGGTTACAAATGCCGGCTTGTCACTAAAATTAAACAAGCAAAATAGCCGCTTCTCTTTCAATGATCTTATAAAGCCTGCCACATGAATATTGTGCGGTGTAAGCCATATAAGATTGCTGTAATCGGCTACTGAGGGCAATTTTTTCCGAATACTTAATAATTTTTGGGTGCCTGAAAAAATTCTTTGTTCGATAGTGCCTTCGACATGTATGTTTTCATTTTTTTTCCAGTCAATTACCGGCCGGTGCATCCACCGGTTGTCATAACTTTTGCCGGTATCCAGTAAATAACTGTAATCATTGGTATAACCCACTTCATCGCCATAGAATACCATCGGCAGTCCGCCAATAAAAAAACTGAATGATTGCATCAATAAAATCTTGCTGAGCGATAACGCAATTGCTTCTTCATTATTTTCATCAACTGCTTTTTCAAGACCGCAAAGAGAGGCAAGTGTTCCACTGATGCGCGCGTCGCCTGTTTTTGGATTGAAAGAAAATAAAGCACCCTTTGCCGGAGAGCCATAATAATTTCCTGAATAATAATTTTTTAAAAAACTCCGGTGTTCATACGCATTAAATCCTGCCTGCCCGATCATATCATCATCATAACCCAGGCCGATATCATCATGGCAACGGGTATAAGTGATCCATGAAGTGCCCAATGGCTTCTGTAATAGTATGTTCTGTGCAGCAAGGATTATTTTTGTGTCACCAGTGGCCAATGCATCCCACTGCAAAGCCATCTGTGTAGCATTGTAAGCAAAATCACTTTCTTTGGCAGTATAAACGCCCTTCCCGAAATAGTTCATAATTTCTTTTGGGGACACGATCGCTTCTGCAAGTAAAGCCATGCCCGGTGTTGCTACCTCTGTACAAAGTTTTATAAGCCTGAGAATTGTATGTGCCTTTGGCAAATTCTGACAGGTGGTACCTGTTTGTTTCCAGATAAAAGCCGGCGCATCTATGCGCAGTATGTCAACGCCAAGATTGGCGTAAAAAAAAAGGTTGTCCACCATATATACGAGCACCTCGGGGTTGGAATAGTTCAGGTCCCATTGGTATTTATGGAAAACGGTCATCACCCATTTTTTGCATGCTTCGATATAGGTGAAATTGCCGGGGGCACTTTCGGGAAAAATTTCCGGCATGGCCGTTTCAAATTGATCAGGAATGTTCCGGTCACTATACATATAGAAAAGATCCTGGAATTTTGTATCGCCGGCTTTTGCTTTTTCAGCCCACTCATGATGATGTGAGGTATGATTGAGGACGATGTCAATCATTAGATACATATTTTCATCTTCCATTTTTTTTCTGAGGGAAAGTAGCCGGGACAAATCTCCAAATCTTTTATCCACTTTTCTGAAGTCTGATACGGCATAGCCGCCATCGCTTTCTCCTTCGGGGCTTTCAAATATAGGCATGAGATGCAGTAAATTGATCCCGATATTTTTGAAATAGCCGAGTTTTTCTTCGAGATTCGCGAGGGTACCGCAAAACCTGTCAACGTACAAGCTCATTCCGGCAAGTTCATTACTTAAAAACCACTTATCAGTTTGAAATTTTTTTGCATCATCCCGGTGTTGCCGGTCAGAACGATCTATGTAAGCCTTTATAATGCTGTCGATCAGCCTGTCAAAAAAAATCTCCACCTGCAGATGCCCGTTGTATAGTTCGCTGAATAATGAATGGATGGAAGATATATTGGCTATAAATCTTGAATAAAATGGAAGGTCTGCATCTTGTATTTTCAAAGAAGCTTTGTCCAGGCCAATATTAATTTTTCGATGTAGTTGATAATCATACATACCCAGTCTTATTAGTCCAGTATCAGGTTATTTAGATGTTTGAAAGCTTCCATAGCTCCCATGTATTCGCAGGTACGGGCTCCGGCTTTATTGCCATTCAAAATAATTTCTTTCCAGTCCGTTGTATCCAGCGCCCGGATAACCTGCAGGGAATGTTTGCTTAACTGGTATAAAACGGCCCCCACAAAAGCATCGCCTGCGCCTGTGGTGTCAATGGGCGTTACAGGAATACTGGGGATTGTAATTTTGTTTTTTTGATGCACCAGCAATGTGCCTGCCTTCCCCAGTGTAATTGCATAAGTCGCGGTGGTTTTTTCAGATAAAATAGTAGCGGCATCAGATACAGAATCGCTGCCAGTGATCAGCATTGCTTCTTCGTCGCTTACTTTAAAAAAATGACATTGCTTCATAAAATCCCATGACTGCTCAATAAATGTTTCTATATTATTTTTCCACAGCAGCTGTCGGAAGTTGGGGTCAAAGCTGATAAAGATATTTTTGCCTGAAGCTTTTTGTAGTAAGCTTTTGTAAGCCTCCTGTAATGGGCCCGGAAGAAAAGCCGTGGCAGAGCCAAAATGTATGATGGGGCATTCATCGAGGTCAATCCCCTCGATGTCGCTTTCGCTCAGTTGGCCATCGGCACCGCGGTTAAAAACAAAATCACGCTCGCCATCTTTCATGAGAGATACAAATGCAAAAGTGGTAAATGAATTTTTATCCTGGATCATCCAAATGGTGGATACGCCAAAATCTTTCATAACATCGATCAATTGCTGGCCAAAGGGATCAGCGCCTACTTTGGCGGATAATAAGACCTCGCCGCCAAGGGCTGCAATGGCCGCTGCCACGTTCGTTGGTGCGCCACCTGGCTTTTTCAGGAAGTGCTCACCTTTTGAAAGCGGTAACCCGGTGTCCGTACAAATCATGTCTATGAGGGCTTCACCGATGCACAAGATTTTCATAAATTATTATTAAAAGTGAAAAGATAAAAACACGTATTATTATTAAAAACCAAGTTCGAATTATGAAGGCGCGATCTCATGGCTATCGGATTACACGAATTGAAAAAAAGAAATAGTATTGACAATGCCCGGGACCGCAAATTATCTGCAATTGCTTTTAATCCGTATGATCTGTCTAATCCGTTGGTAAAAGCGTTACCCTTCATAATAGGTATATTTCATCTATAGTCTAAATGATATGGTCTCGCCTCAGCCTGCCATTATTTATGATTGCATTTTAATCCGTTTAATTCTGTGTAATCTTTTAAATCCGTGATCAATGTTCTGTTGTAATTGTAAGTATATCCGGGGGCACATCCGTATCTTCTGTCACTTTTGCTGGCTTTATTAATGTGGTAGCCAATGCCGCCAGTAACAAAAATATTCCTGCAAAGGAAATCGCCTTTCCCGGATCATTGCCTAACAAATGTTTCAATACGAAACCAAAAGTCACGTTTTGGAGGATCATCGGAATAACGATCATCATGTTGATTATCCCCATATATACGCCATATCTTTCTTTGGGAATATTGTTTACGACCATTAAATAAGGTACCCCCATCATACTGGCCCATGCAATTCCAAAACCAGTCATGGGTGCAAACAATAAATATTTATTTTCGATGTGGGGAAATATTATGAGCCCGATACCAGCCATTATGAGGCACACAATGTGCACCAATTTAGGGCTGTATTTTTTTGCCAGTCCTACCAATGCGAAAGCTGATAAAAATGTCGCTACATTATACCAGCCATTCACCAGGCCCGTCCATCCAACCGCTTCTTCGTATAACGATCTATTGAGAGAGGGCGATGTACGCCATACCGATTGTGCAATACTTTTGGAAGCATTTTGCCAATAGCAAAACAACGCATACCACTGGAATAAATACACAAGCGCCAGTTGCCACATTACTTTCGGCATATCCTTAATTGCTTCAAAAATTTCAATAAAAGGTTCAGCGACCCCTTTTTTACGGGCTTTCAACGCAGCAAGTTCTTCGGGCGTCGGTGGTATTTCAGGAGTTTTATAAATGGACCAGCCAACAGAAGCAATGGAGCAAACAGACCCTAAAAAAAATGATCCGAAAACCCAGTAAGGAATTTGCCCATGTGTTCCTGTGATGTGTTTTTGAAAAAAATATAAGGAAACATTTGCGAGGGTAATTCCAAGCCCGGTAAAAAAACTTTGCGATAGAAAGCCTGTAGCATGCTGTTCGGGCGGTAACTTATCAGCAATAAAAGCACGATAAGGCTCCATGGCAGTATTATTTGCCGCGTCTAATATCCATAGCAACCCGACTGCCATCCACAAAGTACTACTGAATGGATAGAGAAACAGGCCGATACTACAAAACATGGCGCCTATAAAAAAATAGGGTTTGCGGCGTCCGAATCTTGGAGACCATGTCTTATCGCTAAGGGCACCAATAATAGGTTGAATCAACAATCCTGTTACAGGGCCCGCTAAGTTCAGCAAAGGTATTTGGTCGGGGCTGGCACCAAGAAAATCATAAATTGGATTTACCGCGCTTTGCTGAAGGCCAAAGCTGTATTGAATGCCGAAAAACCCCACATTCATATTGATAATTTGCGAAAAACTGAGTCGGGGCTTATGCAATGTCATATTTGCTCATATTCGTCCCGAAAAGAATCGGTGAATAAATATACATATTAGTTTCATTGCCGTGTAGTCAATTCATGAAATGTCCACATTGAGAATAGTGCCTTCTGCCAATAAATGTATAATTGTCGGTTTTCAAAATAATTATTATGGCTTTCTGGAGCCTCAGCCCAGCCAACTTGTAACTGTGATTCGTAACACACTAACCATCAGGAGCAGGCTTCCGATAAACTACCCC